>CAYSPU010000282.1:0-7231 GCA_964432995.1 uncultured Verrucomicrobiota bacterium | reverse complement strand
CAAATGCTAGCTTAATTCTCGCGCTCCGTGGTCTTAAGCTTGGGGTCCACCTCATATAGAGTTCCCACTATCGGTCACGACTGGCCCGGTCGTGACCTTGATGAAAGTCGGGTCCAGCGTGAGCGTGGCCACCTCGCTGGTCGCGGTGCCCGCCACGTTCGTGGCCACCACGAAGTAACCGCCGGCGTCGGCGGACTGGACGTTCGTCAGGTTCAGGATGGACTTCAGCGCCGACGGGTTCACCACGCCGTCGAGCGCGACGGTGTTCCCGCCATTCGTGTAGTGCCACTGGAAACCGTATGGGGTCGTGCCGCCGACCGACACCCGGAACGTTGCGGTGGCGCCCACGCTCAGGTTGAGATTGGTCGGTTGCCGGGTGATCGTGGGTGGTTCCTGCGCCAAAACCACACTCAGTGTCCCCAAGACACCGGCCAGGGCGGCCCACCGATACCGCCACGCGTGGATTCCGAGCTTCTTCTGCAGGGACGGCTTGCTGAGGATTTGAGTTCTCATAGTTGCCTTTCCTTCTACCTTGTCGAACGCACGACCGCGCACCGGTCCTTCTCCGGTGCATCCGGGGGTTGCTTTTCGCGGCTGATCCGGAATCGTCGTCGATCTGGACGATTCTCCAACCCCTTCGAGTCTTCGTTGTTCTCCCCCACCCCGTTCCCGACGATCGAGTCGGCAGGCGGGATGAACAACCACGGCGCCAAGAAACCAAGAGGGAATCTGAGGTTTGCTGCCAAGAAACGGCGGCGCTTGACGCTGTCTCGGGCGTGCGACATCGTTGTCTGGTGAGCACAGCGGAGTTGATTTTCGAACGGAGTCGGTCCCTTCCGGCGGAATTGCAGGAGCAGGTACTGAAGTTCGTTGAGTCCCTGGCCCAGAGCCAGGACCAGTTGCACGAAGACTGGTCGAGCCTGAGTCTCGACTCGGCTTTGAGAGGAATGGAACAAGAGCAATGGCCGCCTTACCCGGACACCTGCCTGGTTGAGGACTGGCGATGAGACGGCCTGGCCAGATCGGGTTGCTCGAGTTGCCGCACACCGACCTTGCTCCAGGCAAACGGCGGCCTGTGCTCCTTCTAGCCCAAGTCCCGGGACCGCACGGCGATTGGTTGGTGTGCATGCTTTCCACCCAATCCAGCCAGGCAATCCCGGATTTTGATGAAATGGTCCGTCGCGGGGATTCCGACTTTGACGCTTCGGGGTTGCGTACCGAGAGTGTGATTCGCATCGGCCGGGTGGCGGTCGTCGAAGCGCGCCTTCTGATCGGTGCCATCGGAACCATTGCGTCGGATCGACTCGCGCGCATTCGCCGCAAGCTTGCAGGCTGGCTGAATCCCGCGGCGTGAGGTGTATCGCGGGCGGACTTCGCGTCTTCGCGTCTTGGTTGTTTTCCCCCTCCCCGTTCCCGGTGGACGAGCCGGCAGGCAGCGTGAACAACAAAGGCGCGAAGAAACGAAGGGGGAATCTGAGGTCTCCCGCTTGCCTCGACCTTCTCCGGGGTAATGGCGCAGGAAAGCGGCGGGAAAAAGCGGCGCGGCCGCGCGCGCACTCCAAGACGCCGAGCGTCCGCAGTAGCGCCTCCGAACCGCGCGCCAGCGTCGGGGAGTGCGGTGCCTCCGCACCGCTTTGCGGGGCCGAGGAGTCCGACATCCGGCCTCAACGGACTCACGTCCCTGGGTTTCATGTTCCGCCCTGAGTTCATGAAGGGTTCATTCGGAGGTGCAGTTTGCGGGCCGATTCCACCGCGCCACAATCTCGCCCAACTCGAGCGGTCGCCAGCCGCCCGTGCCGTCGAGGCGACTGCCGGAAAGAAGCTCGGCGAGGGCTCGGAGCTCGGAGCTCGAAGCTCGAAGCTCGGAAGACGGAGGGCCGAGGACAGAGGTCGGAGATCGGCTTGTCCGTCGAAGGTTCTGACTCGCTGCACTCCCCTGTCTGTCTTCTGATCGCTGACCTCTGACCGCTGACCTCTGATCTCTGCCCTCTGATCTGGCTGGTAGTCGCACGGTCCGATAATCGGCTTCGTTGGTGGCGTATCGGCTCGGGAAGATGGAAGTAACAGGAAGACCAGTGCCCGCATGCCAGACCTGCGCCCGCTGTCGCTCCCCCTCGAGGATGATGAACGCGCCTGTCTGGTCGAACCAGGCCTGGACGGGAACCATCTTCAGGCTCGAAGGATGTAACGAGACCTCCGCCGCACCAGCCAACGCACGCACCCGGATCGGACTGTTCGGATCCCGGGTGACGAAGACCGAACCGTCCTGACCGGACTCGGCCAGCGGCCGGAGAGCGATCGGCCGAAGCAGGACGGGCGGTTCGTTGACTTTCGAGAGGTCCCAAACGAAGACCGCGTGTGCAGGGTGAATGGTGAACAGGAACCGGCCGTTGGCGCTGAACTCGACCGAGCCGCCAGCCGCGCTGTGATCGAGCGGCGGCGTCAGCGGTTCGCCGGTGTCCGTGCTCCAGACCCGCGTCCGACCGCCGGCCGTCACCGTGGCGAACCGGGTGCCGTCGGGACTGAACACCGCGTTCTCGACCAGTGACGGTTGTTCGATCGGTGGTAGGAGGGCGGCGCCGGTCGCAGCGTCGAACAGTCGGGCGAAGCGGTCGCGGCCAAAGGTCAGGAGACGCTTGCGGTCACGATCGTAGGTTGCGCCCCGCAGCTCGCGGGGAAGAGATTTCACATCGGTCCAGCTTTCGTCGATCCCTTGGTCGAGCGTTGCTTGGTCACGTCCTCTGGCAGTTCCTTGGTCGACACCTTTGTCGAGCGTGGCGGCGAGTTCCGACAAAGGTAGCGACGAAGGTGGCGACAAAGGCTGGGGCTGGCGAGCCAGTTGGGAATGTGCTTCCCGGGAAGGGACCAGAGGTAGGGCGCGACCTCCGGGCGCGCCGGAAGCACCTAGCTCGGAGGCAGCGTCTTCCGGCGCCCTCGGAGAGGTCGCCCTACCGGATCCTCCATCGACAGCGCTGACATCCAATCGTCTGACATTCAAAGGGTCCAGGGCACCGAGGACCGAGCTCCGAGCTCCGAACTCCGGCTTCCGTGACGGGAACCACAACTCAGCCGGAGTTGTAGGAAGATCGATCACCTTCCCCGTTCGCCAATCCGCAACCAGCGTCCGGCCATCCAGGGTCCGCACGAGGACCTTCTCCCCATCGGCACTAAAGTTCATCCACACAATGGGAGCGTCGATCTCGATCGGGCGTCCCCGTGGCGACGCGTCGCGGGCATCCCACACCTGCAGGGTCTGGGACGCGCTTTGGGTCAACAGCAACTTCCCCGACTCGTCGAACCTCGGCCGGAGCGGCTGGTTGTTGGCCCCACCGGCGAAGTGAGGCATGGGTCCAGCCAGCGGATCGCCGTTCGACGCCACCAACAGCCGCACGCGATTGAACTCGGAACTGACCACGAGCAGTCGCTCACCGTCGGGTGCGAATTGAACGTGCGACGGAGGTTCGTCGAACGGTGCGGTCATGAAGACCAGTTCGCCGGTCGGGATTGCCCAGACCCGCAACCGGCGATCGCGCCCCACGGTGGCAAGCAGATCCTTGGTCGGATGAAAGGCAGCATCCGCGACCGGCTGCCCGACATGGGTGATCACGCTGGCCAGTCGCGGTCCCATCGCGACGACTGCAGCAATCCGGAGTCGGTCGATGGCGATGCGTTCCGGTGGCTCGGCGTTCATCGTCAGCGCCTCGGCGAACCAGAGCAGGGATCGGAAATGGTCGCCGTCCTGCAGGAGATTCACCCCATTCAAAACATGGAGACGGGCTACTTGGCGTTGGCTTTCTGCGGCGTGCTGCCGGGCTTGCTGGAGCTCCCACATGGTGCCGGCGAAGCCTGCCAGCACGGCCAACGCCAGCGCGGCGCTCAGACCGGCAATCGCCGGCCGGCGTCGGCACCAGCGGCCGATCCGCTCCAACTCGGTCGCCGGACGGGCAACGATCGGTTCGTCTTTGAGGAAGCGCTCGAGCTCGTCCGCGAGGTCTCGCGCAGTGGCGTAGCGCTTGGCGGGCTCCTTCTCGAGGCACTTCAGACAGATGGTCTGCAAATCCGAAAGTCGGGACCATGGACCACAGACCACGGACCTTGGACCTTGCGCCTCCCGTGAGCCGCCTCCTGGCTTCTGGACCCCGACTTCTGACTTCTGTCCTCTGCCCTCCGCCCTCCGTCCTCTGCCCTCTTCTGACCTCCGCGCCAGCGGCGCAGCCGGCTCCTCCTCCCGAACCTTGCGCAAGATCTCGGCGACGCTGGCACCGGTGAACGGCGGGTGGCCGGTGAGCATTTCATACAGAACCGCCCCCAGGCCGTAGATGTCACCGGCCGTGGTCGCCGCACCGACACCGCCCGCGGCTTGCTCCGGAGGCATGTAGGGCGCCGTGCCGAGGATCGCCGAAGTCAGCGTGATGCCTCCTTCGAGTTCGGAGAGTCGCGCCAGGCCAAAATCTGCCAAGTGCGGTTCGCCGTTCTCATCGAGCAGGACGTTGCCGGGTTTGAGATCGCGATGGAGCACGCCATGCTGATGCGCATAGGCGATGGCCTGTGCCAGCAACCGCATGATCTCCGCCGCCCGCCGCGGGTCGATGGGACGCCCCTGGGCCCACTGCGCCAGCGTCCCGCCCGGCATGAACCGCATCGCCAGGAAATGCTGGCCGTCGTGCAGCCCGGCTTCGTAAACCGGCACGATGTGGGGATGATCGAGCCGGGCGGCCGCCCGGGCCTCTGTATGAAAACGGTGCACAGCGTCCGAACTGGCGAAAGCCCCAGCCGACAACAGCTTCAACGCCACCGTTCGTTGCGTGCCGAACTGCCGCGCCTCGTAGACCACGCCCATCCCGCCCCGCCCGACCTCGCGCAGGATCTCGTAGTCGCCGAAGTATCGCGGGCGAGAGGATCCCGATCTCTCCGGACGGGCGGACTCGACGCCCTCGCGGGAGGCAGTCTCTGCCAAGCCGGCCTCCAGCAGGCAAACCAGGCAGAGTCCCTCCGGCGTGGTCTCCGCCAGCCTGCGACCGCAGATGGGGCATCTTCGGCTCACCATGCAATCCATCGTCGAGGTCATGCTGATGTCCTCAACTGGGTACTTCCGAAATGGCGGGCGGAAGTAACGAGCAGACTGCTCGCTTCCGCCCCCGACTGGACCTTCGTCGTTGCCTTTGTCGATACCTTTGTCGCATCTCTCCCCCAATCAGGGGGGTTCCCGACAAAGGGTCCGACGGCTCCAAGTGTTCCGACAAGACCTGGCCAGGATTCACATGCGTGATAGCATCGCCGCGATTCTCTCCAGTAGGACCTTGCAAGGCCTGCACACACCGCTCTCGATGAGGTGCCTCCGCATCGCCAAGTCGAGCTCGGCGGCCACTTTCACGGCAGCGGCAGCGGCAATGTCCAGAAACCGCCGATGATCCAGCTCCGAATACCGACCGTTTCCCTCAGCGATGTTCAAGTGCCTTGTCATAAACGCTGAGCTTCTCGTGCGGGAACATGACCCTCCTCTGGAATCTCACCGATCTCTGTATGCCGGGCGTGATTCCCGACAAAGGTCTCGACCAAGGTGGCGACGAAGGCAACATGATTGTTATTCTCCCCGCAGAATCGCCAGCAACTGGCGCAGTTCATCCTCCACATCTTCCGCGTTGACAAGGGTTTGGGCCACCTCAGCTCGAAGCAGCCGGCGGTAGCGATCCCGAAGACGGGTCACCGTCATCTTGGCCGCCCCTTCGGTCATCCCCAGCTTCGACGCCACTCCGGCATACCCGCCCTCAACGGCCTGTCCCACGAGGAAGTCCTTGAACTGATCGAACAGTTCGCCCCGGCCCGAGTCGATGAACTCCTGGCGCAAACGGCCGAGAACACGCTCGAGGAGAGCGGCGGCCCAGCGCTCGTCGTAGGCACGATCCGGGGTGCGCACCTCGACGGGGAGACCGGCACTCTCTGCTCCGTCGGTGCCTGGGTCCGCGTGCACCCACAGGACACCGCCGCCCCGCTTGAGCGCCTGTGCGTGATCGTGTTCGTGGGCGAGAAAGTGCTTGAAGGCACCGAGCAGAAAGGACCGGAATCGGCCACGCTCAGGGTCCGCCTGGGACAGGCTCTGTGTCTCGATCAGATGGGCAAAGAAACCCTGGGTCAGATCGCAGGCATCCTCTGAGCTGTGGCCGACGCGCCGGGCGTACGCGTAGATGGGAGGCCAGTAAGTGCGGCAGAGTTCCTCGAGGGCCTCTCGCCCCGCCTTCGAGGAATCCGCCCCTGCGGCTAGCACCTCACTCCAACGCGTGGTGGCGAACGTCGCGTTCCGCGAAAGAACATCGCCGGCGTTGGGCTCGGCCGGGGTCATAGCCCCATCTTCTACCACAGCACCGGCGCTCTGCACACCGCAAAACCGTGGGGGCTGCCACGATGCGCGCCGCCTGGAACACGCTGTCTATCCACAGGGAACCAATCTCACGACGAAGAAGGCGCGGCGGGGCGACCGCGGGATCAATGCTCATGCCTTGGACTCCGACACGACCGCAAAGCAGGCCCGGACGCTTTCGGGGATGGCACAGGGGCGACCGCTTCTGGCGTTCACGAACACCCATTCGGTTTCGCCCCTGGCCAGGAGCTTGGCGTCGGACATTCGCACGAAGCAATAGCGGCGGAGAGAGCGGACACGGGATGCTCACGTTCGGTAATGTGAATAGCCTACGAATCCCCGCGCTCCGAGTCAAACCACTGACTCACACCGGGTGTGCTGGGAGCTGTGGTCAGTCTGACAGAATCCGGATGCGCGCCCGTTCTCCGGTTCCGCAAGGTTCGGGAAAAGGTCGAACCTGCTCCGTGCGGGCGCGCCCCGCGACCTGAGGTGCAAAAGGAGCAAGAAACCAGTTGGCGAAACCGCCGGTTTCGATCATTATCGGGTTTACATCCAGAGCCCATTATGTGTGAACAATGCACCCGAAGGGGTTTCCTGCAATCCGGAGTGGCCGCCGGAGTCGTCCTGACCACCGCGACGTGGACGCATGCCTGGGCGGCGGAGTCCAGGCCCGTTCGGCCCCGAGGAAAGGCGCGCATCGGCGTGATCTTCACCGGGCCGCCCGGCCCGGCGGATCGGGGCTGGAACGCGGACGCCAGCCAGTTCGAGGCCATGAAAGCCCGCCTCGCCCAGGCCGAACGGGACCTGGGCAACGTCGAACTCATCATCGGGAGTTCCAGCAGCAAGGAGGAGACCGCGGCCGTCCTGGCCAAG
>CAYSPU010000281.1:0-7332 GCA_964432995.1 uncultured Verrucomicrobiota bacterium | reverse complement strand
AAACGGGTTCGGCGATCACCTGGAAGTATCCGAGCGTCATTTTGCAGGGGGAGAACTCCGTGGGCGAGTTCTACTCGGTGGCGGTCACCAACAACTACCAGCAGGCGGACACCGGCACCAAGATGATCCACCTGGGGCGCAACACCCGCAGCACCATCATCTCCAAGGGCATCTCCGCGGGCCACGGCCAGAACAGCTACCGCGGCCTGGTGAAGATCCAGAAGAACGCCGACCACGCCCGCAACTTCTCGCAGTGCGATTCGATGCTCATCGGGTCCAAATGCGGGGCCCACACCTTTCCCTACCTCGAAGTGAAGAACCCGACCGCGAGCGTCGAGCACGAGGCCACGACCTCGAAGATCGGCGAAGACCAGATCTTCTACTGCAACCAGCGGGGGATCTCCACGCAGGACGCCGTGAACATGATTGTGAACGGATTCTGCAAGGAGGTGTTCAAGGAGTTGCCGATGGAGTTTGCCGTGGAAGCGCAGAAGCTGCTGGGCGTCAGCCTGGAAGGGAGCGTAGGATGAGCACCGAGCGAGAGGCCCGCGCCGCCCGCCCGAACGAAGAGATGAAAGAGACCATTCTGGAAATCCGCAACCTGCACGCCGGCGTCGAAGGCAAGCCGATCCTCCGCGGCGTGGACCTTCGCCTGCAGGCGGGCGAGGTGCACGCCATCATGGGACCCAACGGCAGCGGCAAGAGCACGCTCTCCGCCGTGCTCGCCGGCCGCGACCAGTACCAGGTTACGGCGGGCGAAGTCCTCTACCGCGGCCGCAACCTCCTCGAGTTGAGCCCGGAAGACCGCGCCCGCGAAGGCCTGTTCCTCGCCTTCCAATACCCCATCGAGATCCCCGGCGTGAACACCGCCTACTTCCTCAAGGCCGCCCTCAACGAAGTCCGCAAACACCGCGGCCTGCCCGAGTTGGACGCGATGGAGTTCCTGAGCCTGGTCAAGGAGAAGATGCAGGTGCTGGAGATGCCGGAGGACTTCCTCAAACGACCGGTCAACGAGGGGTTCTCCGGCGGCGAGAAGAAGCGCAACGAGATCTTTCAGATGGCCGTCCTCGAGCCCGTGCTCGCAGTTTTGGACGAGACCGATTCCGGCCTGGACATTGACGCCCTCAAGATCGTTTCCTCCGGGGTCAACCGCCTGAAACGGTCCGACAACACCCAGTTGGTGATCACCCACTACCAGCGCCTGCTCAACTACATCGTGCCCGACTTCGTCCACGTGCTCTCGAACGGGCGCATCGTCCGCTCGGGCGGCAAGGAACTGGCCCTCGAACTCGAAGCCCGCGGCTACGACTGGCTGACCAAGGGCGAAACCCCGCGACCTGACCCGCACCCCGTGATTTCCTGAGGCACCATGGTTGCCAGCCCCGTCACCACCCCGCGCGAGTCGCATACGCCCGTCCAGGAGTTCCGCCGGTTCGAAAAGACCGTCATCGTCCGGGAACCGGTCTGGCTGGCGACCTTGCGGCGTTCCGGGTGGCAGCAGTTTCGCAAGCTCGGTTTTCCCGCCACCGGCCACGAGGACTGGCGTTTCACGAATCTCTCCCCGATGGTCCGGCTCCCGTTCCGGCCTGCCGGCGAGCCGGCGGAGTTGGCGTTGCCGGCGCTCCAGGACCTGACCTTGGGCCGCCTGGCCGGGCCGCGCCTGGTCTTCGTGGATGGGCATTACTGCCCCGGACTCTCCTGCCGGGATGGGCTTCCGGCCGAAGTGACGCTGGACAACCTGGCCGTTCAGCTCAAGGAAGAGACGGCGACCGCGGCGGAGTTGCTGGGCCGCCGCCTCTGCGCCGCCGAACATGGTCTCACCGCCCTCAACACGGCGTTCTTTCGCGACGGCGCCATCCTGCAGATTCCGGACGGCTGCGTGGTCGAACCGCCGATCCAATGGCTCCACCTCAGCACCGGGCCCGAACCGGGAACGGTCGCGCACGTTCGCCACCTGATCCAGGTCGGGGCGCGTTCCCAGTGCACCGTGGTGGAGAACTACCTCAGCCTCGGGGGCGCGGCGCATGTGACCAACACGGTCACCGAACTCCAGGTGGGGGAGGATGCCCGCGTCGAGCACCTCAAGTACCAGGACCAGAGCGCGCAGTCGTTTCACGTGGGGACCCTGAGCGGCGAGTTTGGCCGCGGCAGCCGGGTGTCGCTGCACTCGTTTGCGCTGGGCAGCCGGCTTTCGCGCTACGATCTCCGGGTGCGGCTGGCGGGCGAGGGGCTGGAGTGCGTGTTGAACGGCTTGTACCTGACAAAGGGGGACCAACTTGCCGACCACCACATGGTGGTGGAACACGCGCAGGCCCAGTGCGCCAGCCACGAGTACTTCAACGGCATTCTCGACGACCAGTCCCGCGGCGTCTTCCACGGCCGCATCCTCGTGCAGCCCGAGGCCCAGAAGACCGACGCCAAACAGACCAACAAGAACCTGCTTCTGTCCGACCAGGCAACGGTCGACACCAAGCCGCAGCTCGAGATTTACGCCGACGACGTGAAGTGCACCCACGGCGCCACCGTGGGGCAGCTCAACCCGGAGTCCATCTTCTACCTGCGCTCGCGGGGCATCGGGCAGGAGACCGCCCGCCGGATGCTGATTCACGCCTTCGCCGGAGAAATCATCGAGCGGGTGCAGTCCGCCCCCGTCCGCGCGGAGTTGGACCGGTTGGTCTGGACGCGCCTCGAGCAGAACCCGCACATCTCCGGGAGAGTCTGACGCGCGCCGCAAGGTGGCGCCCGGCCGCCTGAACTTATGTTTGACGACCTGACCGATCTTTATCAGCAGGTGATCCTCGATCACTGCAAGCATCCGAGGAATTTCCACGCGCTGGAAGACGCCACCTGCTCCGCCCAGGGGCGAAACCCGCTCTGCGGCGACCAGCTCCAGCTCTTCCTGCGCACCGAGAACGGGCGGATCGCGGACATCGGGTTCACCGGCTCGGGCTGCTGCATTTCGAAGGCCTCGGCCTCGCTGCTCACCGAGAGCGTGAAGGGCCGGACCGCAGCCGAGGTCCGCCATCTGTTCGATCTGGTCCACGACATGGTGACCACCGGCCGCCAGGCCGAGGACGTCGGCAAACTCGCCGTCTTCGCCGGCGTGCACAAGTTCCCCGCTCGCGTGAAATGCGCCATCCTCCCCTGGCACGCCGTGCTCGCCGCCCTCGAAGGCAAGGCCGAGCCGGTCACCACCGAAGCCGAAGACCCCTGACATCCACGGGAACCACTCGCCATGGATACCACCAATGAACCGATTGAACTGCGGCGCGATGTCGAAGCGTCCATCGTGCCTTCCGGCATGAAGGTCACCCTCCGCCGGGGCGAGTCCGCCCAGATCACCCAGTCCCTCGGCGGCACCTACACCGTCCTGGTGAACGGCAACTTGTTCCGCATCGACGGCCAAGACGCCGACGCCCTCGGACGCGAGGTGGCCGGGCCAGCCGAGACCGCATCCGCCGCCCCCCTGAGCCGCGAACAGCTCGAGGCGCGCGTCTGGCAGGAACTCCGCAACTGCTACGACCCCGAGATCCCCGTCAACATTGTCGATCTCGGTTTGATCTACGACTGTCAGCTTCACCCGCTCGCGGCCGACGGCTACCGGGCCGAGGTCAAGATGACCCTGACGGCTCCCGGCTGCGGGATGGGACCGGTCCTGCAGCAGGACGTCAGCAACCGCCTCCTGGCGCTCCCCGACATTCGCGAGGCCAACGTCGAACTCGTTTGGGATCCCCCCTGGAACCAGGCGATGATGAGCGAGCCCGCCCGCCTCCAATTGGGCCTCTACTGAGCCGCCGCATCGACTCTCCCCACTGCGCTCCATGCCTCCCACGACGACGAGCGGCGACCGAACTCCGGCCCCCACTGCGGCTCCCGACTGGGAGGCGTTGCGCGCCGATTTTCCCATTCTCCAACAGAACGTTCACGGCCACCCGTTGGTCTACCTGGATAACGCGGCAACCAGCCAGAAACCGCGGTCGGTGATCGAGGCCTTGCGCCACTACTACGAGCGCGACAACGCCAATGTCCATCGCGGCATCCACGAGCTGAGCCAGCGCGCCACCACCGCTTACGAGGCCGCCCGCGCGCGCACCGCCACGTTTCTCAATGCGCACTCCACGGAGGAGATCGTCTTCACGCGTGGAACCACGGAGAGCCTCAACCTCGTCGCCCATTCCTGGGCGCGCCAGCACTTGCGCGCCGGGGACACGATCCTCCTGACGGAAATGGAGCACCACAGCAACCTGGTTCCCTGGCAGATCGTCGCCGAGGCGACGGGGGCCCGGCTGCGCTTCGTGCCCGTCACTGGCGACGAAGGGCTGCTCGACCTCGAGCGGCTCGACGAATTCCTCGTCCCGGGCGTCCGGATCTTCTCGATGGTCCACATCTCGAACGCGCTCGGCACTGTGAACCCCGTGGCGGAACTCTGCGCCCGGGCGCGCGAAGTTGGAGCGCTGACGGTCGTCGATGCCGCCCAGAGCGCGGGCCACGCCCCGGTGGACGTGCGCGAGTTGGGTTGCGATTTCCTCGCCTTTTCGGGACACAAGATCTGCGGCCCGACCGGGACCGGCGTGCTGTGGGGGCGCAAGGAGTTGCTGGATGCCATGCCTCCGTATCAGGGCGGAGGGGAGATGATCCTCACGGTCGATTACCAGCGCACCACCTACAAACCGGCCCCCCACCGCTTCGAAGCCGGCACCCCGGATATCTCCGGACCCGTCGGACTCCATGCCGCCATGGATTACCTCGATCGCATCGGCCGCGCCGCCATCTTCCGCCACGACCAGGAACTGGCCGAAGACGCCTATGAACGGCTCCGGGCCTTGGGCGGGATCCGGCTGTTTGGTCCGGCCAAAGGGCGCGGAGGGCTGGTGAGTTTCCTCCTCCGGGATGTGCACGCCCACGACGTGGTGACATTGGCCGATCAGGCGGGCGTCGCCCTCCGGGGCGGACACCACTGCACCCAGCCCCTCATGAAACGGCTCGGCGTCGAGTCCACCGCCCGCGCCAGCTTCTACTTCTACAACACCCGCGCCGAGGTCGACCGCCTGATCGAGGTCGTGGTCGAGATCCAGAAGTTCTTCGCCGGATAGCAGACGGCGTTGTCTGCGTGCACACGGGGGTGTCAGGTAGGGACACGCGGCCTCGCGTGTCCGCCCGGGTGCACGGAGGGATGCATGCGACATGCCCGGGACTGATCCGCGCGACGGAGCCATCCCTTGGCTTCTTGGCGCCTTCGTTGTTCGTCCCAGCCCAAATCCGGTGAACGCGGCTGCGGAGGGAACACAACCAAGACGCGAAGACGCCAAGGGAATCCACGGGGAGCGAGATTCCTCTTGGGAACCGCAGTTCTACTCGCGGTTCCAGAAATCGATCACGAAAACGTCGGCGAGTACCGGACTGAGGAGGGTCCCGAATGCCTTGTGATCCGGGTGCACCAGGTAATCGTCACGGTCCTGCTCGCTCTTGAACGTCAGGATGAACCCGTGGGTGAACCCCTTGTCGAGTTTCTCCGGACTGATGTTCGTGCCCCACTTGAAGGCGGAGACTTGGGGGATCTTCTTCTTCAGTGCGCGAAAGGCCTGCTCCACCTGGGTGATTTGCTCCTTGGTGGCGCTCTCCTTGAACTTGAGGGCCACGAAGTGGTGTAGCTTGCCTTTGGCCTCCTCGGGGCGGTCGGCCGCGGCGAGCGGGAGGGCGACAACGGAGCAGGCAAACAGGAGGAGGAACAGGGATTTCATAATCGGAGAGTAACTGGCGTTCATGATCTCTCCCGCGCCGCCATTCCCGGCGGCGTGGAGCGACGCTGCCTATACCAATGGAGACGCCGGTCGGCAAGCGGATCCCGGAGGCGTCGGCACGTCGGCACGTCGGCACGTCGGCACGTCGGTGCGGCGGTGCGGCGGTGCGGTGGTAGGGCGATACGACGGTGCGGTGGTAGGGCGATACGACGGTGCGACAGTGCGGTGCTACGGCGGCACGGCGAACCCGGCAGTGCCTCAGAATCGACCGAATCGGAGTCGCAGCAAGTGGCATGGTCGGCTCTCATTGTTTGATGTTGTCTGGTTCGACATGTCCACAACGGTGCTGCGGGACCGCACTCCAGGCCGCTGGCGCGATTGCGAAGCCGCCGTCGAACTTCGCGGAGCGTCGTGGAGTGCGCCGCCGTCGCGGCGCTTTGGGATCGGAGCGCGCAGTCGTGACCGCCGCTTCGGATTCTGCTCGCAGTCCCACGGGACGCTTGACGATCGGACATTCGGTGCCGTATGTGAAAGCACCCCCGAGGGCAAGAACGAGCTGACAATGCACCGCCAACGGCTACAGCGCCTCCAGCAGGCGCGGGTCACCGTGGGGAAGAGAAGAGAATCACAGCATCGGATCACCGGTCGCTTCCCTTGGTCGGAAGAGCCCGAAGCCTCCGAGAGCGCATGCGAACCATGGGACACACACTCCTGAGAACCAGCCTCCGGCTGAGCGGCGCCGTGCTGGCGCTGGCCAGTCTCCATCTTTGCGCCGCCACACTGTATGTGGACCTGAAGTGCGCCAGCCCCGCGTGGCCCTTTGCGACCTGGGCGACGGCGGCCACCACGATTCAGGAAGCCGTGGATGTCGCGGCGGCCGGTGACGACATCGTGGTCACCAACGGAATCTACCAAGCCGGGGGGCAGGCAGTGTATGGGATGAGCAACCGGGTGGCGGTGACCAAGCCGGTGAGTGTGCAGAGTGTGAATGGGCCTGAGGTGACCACGGTTGTTGGTTATCAGGTGCCGTGGACGACGAACGGCGATGGGGCGGTGCGGTGTGTGTATCTGACCAATGGAGCGGTCTTGGCGGGGTTCACGCTGACGCAGGGGGCCACGCAGAGTTCGGGGGACGTGGTTCGGCAGCAGTCGGGAGGTGGGGTCTGGTGCGAGTCGACGAATTGCACGGTTTCGAACTGTATCCTGACGACCAACGCCGCCGTCTATGGCGGTGGGGCGTCTGGTGGGACGCTCAGCAACTGCGCACTCACAGCCAACTCCGCTGACACCGGCGGCGGGGCTTACGAAGCCAAGCTCGACGGCTGTGCGCTGACGGGCAACTGGGCCATCGAGGGCGGCGGAACGCGGGGCGGCACCCTCAACAGCTGCACGTTGGTAGACAATTGGGCCTCTTGGGACGGCGGTGGGGCTTACAATGCCGCCCTCAACAACTGCATTCTGATGGGCAATTCGGCTCTTGGAGGCGGCGGTGGGGTACAAGGAGGCACACTCGAGAACTGCACATTGATGGGGAATTCTGAAATGGCCCCCGAAATTAAGACCAGCGGCTAAGCTAGACTTTGCGAGGTCT
>CAYSPU010000280.1:0-7333 GCA_964432995.1 uncultured Verrucomicrobiota bacterium | reverse complement strand
CGTGAACCTCCCAACCGTGAACCTCCCAACCGTGAACCTCCCAACCGTGAACCTCGCAACCTCGATCGACCTACAAGTGGAGGAGTTGGTCTTCGGTGAGGAGGCGGGCGCCGTGGGCCGTGAGGACAGCAAGGGCGCGATCGAGGTCCGGGAGTTCGAGCAGGAGGATGGCGCGGTTGTTGAAGACGAAGCCGGAGCAGTTGGTGAGGCTGAGGCCCTGGTCGGAGAGGAGGGTGGCGATGGTGTGGAGGCTGCCGGGTTGGTCTTCGACCTCGACGGCGAGGACGTCGACGAGGGAGACGGTGAAGCCGGCGGCTTGGAGGCGCTGGAAAACCAGGTCGCAGCGGCTGACGAGGAGGCGGATGACCCCGAAGCGTTCGAGGCTGGCGATGCCGAGCCAGTGGATGTTGGCGGAGGCGTCGGCGACAACGCGGGTGACGCGGGCGAGCCAGCCGGGGCGGTTTTCGGCGAAGACGGCGACGATGCGGACGGAGTTCATAGGGTTCGTTGGTCGACGACGCGTTTGGCCTTCCCTTCGCTGACGGGAAGAGTTCCGGGGGAGACGAGTTCCACTTTGGGGCGGACCTGGATTTCAGAGCGGATCTTGTCGGTGACGGCCTCCTGGAGGCGCATGAGGTGCTCGACCTTGCCGTCGAAGGCGGCCGCCGCGAGTTCGACGCGGACGGTGAGTTCGTCGATGCCGGAGAGCTGGATCTGGTAGTTGCGGCCGAGTCCGCTGAAGCCCATGAGGACGCGTTCGATTTGCTGCGGGTAGAAGTTGACGCCGCGGACGATGAGCATGTCGTCGGCGCGGCCGGCGATGCGGCTGAGGCGGCGGTGGGTGCGGCCGCAGGGGCAGGGTTCGGGCAGGATGCGGGTGAGGTCGCGGGTGCGGTAGCGGAGGATGGGCATGGCTTCGCGGCAGAGGGAGGTGAGGACGAGTTCGCCGGGTTCGCCGTCGGGGACGGGTTCGAGCGTTTCGGGGTGGACGATTTCGACGAGGAAATGGTCTTCCCAGAGGTGCATGCCGTTCTTGTGGGCGCATTCGAAGGCGACGCCGGGGCCGTTCATTTCGGAGAGGCCGTAGGAGTTGTAGGCGTCGACACCGAGGGCGGACTCGATTTTGTGTCGGGTTTCTTCCGTATAGGCTTCGGCGCCGATGAAGGCCTTGCGGAGGGCGAGATCCTGGCGGGGGTCGATGCCTTTCTGTTCGAGGAAATCGGCGAAGTAGAGGGCGTAGCTGGGGGTGGTGTGGATGACGGTGGTGCGGAAGTCCTGCATGAGGAGGAGCTGGCGTTCGGAGTTGCCGGGGCCGGCGGGGATGACGAGGAGGCCGACCTTTTCGGCGCCGTAGTGCATGACGAGGGCGCCGGTGAAGAGGCCGTAGGTCATCATGTTCTGCAGGATGTCGTCGCGGGTGGTGCCGGTCATGACGAGGCAGCGGGCCATGAGTTCGGCGGCGAGGTCGACGTCGCGTCGGGAGAAAAAGAGGGCTTTGGGTTTGCCGGTGGTGCCGCTGGAGGTATGCAGCCGGGTGATCTCCGACCGGGGGAGGGCGAGCAGGCCGGTGGGATAGTTCGCCCGCAGGTCGGCATTCGTGGTGAACGGCAGGCGGCGGACATCGTCCAGGGTGCGGAGGTTCTCGGCGCCAAAGCCCGTGGCGTTCAATTGGTCGCGATAGAAGGGGACGTGCTGGGCGACGCGGTGGACGGTGTCACGCAGTCGATGCAACTGGAGGGTCTCCAACTCGGGGCGGGGGAGGCACTCGATCTCTTTTTGCCAGAACATAGCGCGGTTTGCTGGTTGGCGGTGTTATGCCTGAGGGGCGCGCGGAGAGAAAGCGATTTCAACCCTGGCCGTTTCCGGGCGTCCGTTCGACACTGTCCCCACTTCCCACTGTGGGCGGGCAACACCGTTGCCCGCGAGGGTGTCCGGGCTAGCGGTTGGTGGCGAATCCGGGGAGCGGCGGTAGGGGGGTGTTGGGCCGGGTCATGCCGGCCGGTGACGGCGGCTGGGGAGGGGTGAGCAGGCCCGGCGGCATCGGGGGCAGACGGCGGACGAGGAGACGCCAGGTCTGACGATCGGCGGGACTCAGCTCGCGCCAGCGTTCGGCGGTGGTGAGGAACCCGGCTCGTTCCCGGGGCGTGAGCTGCGCCAGCCGCTGGAAGGACCGCAAGCAGAGCAACCGTTCCTCCGGCCGCAGCCTCTCGAATTCCCGGAGGGTCGACTCGATCTCGTGGCGCTCGGCGTCGGTGAAGGTGTTCAGGGTCCTCTCCTTCTGGCGCGGAGAAAGCTCGAAGAAGTGTTGGAAGAGATCGCAGAGCTGGCGGCGCCGGCTTTCGGGGAGCGCCTGCCATTCACCGAGGCGCCGTTCGACCTCGAGCCGCCGCGTCGTTGAAGCTTCGGCGGGGATCGGATCGTCGTTGCCGCGGGAGGCGGGGCTGGACCGCAGGACCCAGGCGGCGGCGGATTCGTAACGCAGCAGGTCGTCCCGGGTGGCGGCCGGGAGAGCGTCCCAGTTCTTCAGGCGTTGGTCGATGACGGCCCGAAACTCCTCGGGGACACGTTCCAGCAGGGCTGGGCGGTTGGTCGCGCTCGCGGAAAGAAGGGGACGCAGGTACCAGTGAAGTTCGGTGGCGCCGAGGCGCAATTCCCGCTCGCCGGCGGGGAGCGATCGGTATTCGTCCAACTTGGCCTCGATCCAGCGGCGCTGCGACTCGGATCGGCCCTGAAGGCTGGCGGCGAGGTCTTCCGGGGTGGCGCTGAGAAGCTGGCGGAACCAGGCGACGGGGGACCGGGCCGGTGGGGGCATGGGCGGCAGCGGCGGGGTGCGGTCCGCCTCGGCAGCCGGCAGCAAGCCCGCCACGAGGCCGAACAAGACGACGGCCGCCGCGCGACTCGACCGGTTGAGCCACCGCACGAGAGTCATGGCGCCGCCGCTTCGAGATTGGCGAGAAGGTCTTCATCGACCGCCGCGGCCAAACGGAGGTGGTCGATGGCCTCATAATCCCGGAGGACCTCGACGGGCGAGGTCTGGAGGGCCTGGGCGGTGCCGCCGACGCCGAGTGAGATCCGGGCGATGGAGGTGGCGATGCGGCCGCGTTGTTGCGACTGGTGATGCCAATAGCCTGCGGGCAGGAGCAAGGCGAGGGCGAGGGCCCAGGCAGGGCTGGGGGCGGGCAGGTAGGTGAGCCAGCCGCGCCGGCAGCGTTCCCACAGACCGGGACGCGCCGTCTCGCTGTCGAGGGCCCGCAGCACCCGGGCGGCGAAGTTGGGGGAGACCGGCGCATCCGGCAACCGGGCCAGGCAGCGGGTCAGCCGCAGTTCCTCGCCCCAGGCCGCTTGCCTGGCCGGATCACCCTGCAGCAAGTCCCGCAGTCGCTCCTCCTCCGCGGGAGTCAGCGCCCGCCGCCAGGCGATGTCGCCCAAGCGATGGAGTTCATCGGCATTCATGAGCCACCGCAGATGAATAAACCGGTCGGGCGCCAAAGTTGCCGCGGTTTCACGCATTCCCCTCCTCGTCCCAGGCGCCCGACTGCAGGTAGGCTTTGAGCCGCTGTTTCACGGTCTCACGGGCCCGGTGAATCAACGATTTGGTGGCCGAAAGGGAGCAACGCAGGACCCGACCGATGTCCTCGTAGGAGAGGTCTTCCTGGCGACATAGGAGGAGGGCAAGCCGCTGGTTGGGAGGGAGGGCGTCCAAGGCCTCCTGGACCTTCTGTTCCAGTTCGCGTCGCAACAAAGCGTCCGGTGGCGACACCGAACGCGGATCTTCGACCGAGCGCAACGGCTGCGATTCATCGGTCGGGTGCGGAAGATCAAGGGACTCCGCGGGATGCCGCGAACGGCGGCGGAGTTCGTTGAGGCAGAGGTTGCGGGCGATGGTAAACAGCCAAGTGGAGAACCGCGCATCCTCCCGGTAGCGATGAGCGGAGCGATGGAGCTGCAGGAAGGCGCTTTGGGCGAGGTCTTCGGCTTCGGCCAGGTCGCCGATCATCCGGTAGGTGAGGTTGAGGATGGGCTGCTGGTATTTCTCGACGAGGGCGGTAAAGGCCTGGCGATCGCCCCGTTTCACACGACGCATCAGGGCGGCATCCGGATCCAGCTCACCTGCCATGGGCGCGCAGCTTAGCAGAAGCGCCCCGCCCCTCAAGCCGCGACCCTGTTGAGTTCTGCCGGAACAGGTGGACTCGCGCGGATGCCCATGCCTCCATTCCCGGGGCACTTCTCATCGGCGGGGAACCCCCCGGGATTCGGCACTCGACGTGCCGGGCGGCGCACGGTAGAGAAGCGGGCGTTTCTCGCCGCTCACACATGAACTCGCCCTCTTCCCGAAGACTGCGCCGGCGTCAAGCCGGACTCCTGGTGGTGGACATCCAGGAGAAACTGCTCCCCGCGATGGCCCACGCCAGAGCTGTGGTCGAGAACACCGCGCGTCTGGCGCACGGGGCCGCCATCCTGGGTCTCCCGCTCTGGGTGACGGAGCAGTACCGCAAAGGCTTGGGACCAACGGTCCCGGAGGTCGCCTCCGCCATCTCCGACTTCGCCCCGACGGAGAAACTCACGTTCAGTGCGGCCGGCGCTCCCGGCCTTAGCGAGTCGCTCTCCGCCCGCGGGATTGCGGACGTCATCCTGTGCGGCATCGAGGCGCACGTCTGCGTCTGCCAGACGGCGTTGGACCTACTGGACGCCGGCCGACGCGTCTGGGTGGTTGCCGATGCCACATCCTCACGCACGCCGGAGAATCACCGGATCGGCCTCGAGCGGATGCGCGATGCGGGAGCGCAGGTGGTGTCGACAGAGATGGTGCTCTTCGAGTTGCTCGAGCGGGCCGGGACCGATGAGTTCAAGCAGATCCTGCGCTGGGTCAAGTAGCCTGAGGCCGGGCGAACCCTCCGCGGGCGCCGCGGGACGGAATCGCCGCACCGGGCGATTCAGCGGTTCATGAGCTCCTCGATCTCGTCGGCTTCGATGGGGATATCGGCCATCAGATCGACCGGGGTCCTCTCGGTGAGGAGCACCGTATTCTCGAGGCGGATGCCGAAGCCTTCCTCGGGGATGTAGATGCCGGGTTCGACGGTCAGCACCCAGCCGGGCTGGAAGGGTTCGCTGAGGAAACCGACATCGTGGACGTCGAGGCCGATCGGATGGCCGAGACCGTGCATGAAGTACTTCTTGAGCAGGGGTTGATCGGGGTCCTGGCGGCGCACCGCACGCAGGCTGAGCAGGCCGAGATCGATCAGTTCCTTCTCGATGGCCGCTTCGGCTTCTTTCTGCCAGTCGCGATGGAGTTTGCCGGGCACCGCGGCCTCGGTGAGCGCGCGTTCGACCCGCAGGACGGCGTCGTAGACCTTGCGCTGGCGGCGGCTGAAGCGGCCGCTGACGGGAATGGTCCGTGTCAGGTCGGAGTTGTAGGGGGGGTATTTGGCGGCGACATCGAGGAGGAGCAAATCGCCGGCGCGGCAGACCTGATCGTTGGTGTTGTAATGCAACACGCAGGAATTGCCGCCGCTCGCCAGAATGGGCGGATAGGCGAAGTCGCAGCGATTGCGGAGGAACTCGTGGGCGAACTCGGCCTCGACCTCGTATTCGCCGAACCCGGGTCGGACGCGGCGCAGGATCCGTCGGAAGGCGCGCCCCGTGACGCGACAGGCATAGCGGATGACCTCGACCTCTTCGGGGGACTTCACCACTCGAAGGCGGTGCAGCAGCCGGGCGAGCCGGTGATACTGGTGCAGCGGATAGCGGGCCTGGCAATCGCAAACGAATCGCGCGTCGCGGCTTTCCACTTCGACGACGGCACGTTTGTGTTCGTTCGAGTTGAGGAAGACGTGTTCGACCTCGCACATCAACTTGTGGAACTCGGCACGAAACTCGGACAACCACTTGACCTGGCAGACGCCCGAAATCCGGCTGGCCTCCTCCTTCGAGAGCTTATGTCCTTCCCACGTCGCCAGGTGGGGGTTCGGTTCGCGCACGAAGAGAATCTCGCGTTGCTTCTCGTCGAAGGCGTCAGGTGCCATCACCAGGATGCTCTCCTCCTGGGAGATACCTGTGAGGTAGTACAGGTCCGAGTTTGCCTGCATCCGGAGCGTGGCGTCGCCGTTGGTGGGCAGCAGGTCGTTGGCGTTGACCACGGCGAGGGCGTTGGCGGGGAGGAGGAGGCGGAGGCGTTCGCGGTTGGCGGTGAAGACCTGAGCGGCGAGTGTTGGCGGTTTCATGGTGCGTGACCGGAGGATCGTGATGCGTATGGCGCGTAATGTGTTCTGTGACTTCCGACCCCGAGCTCCCAGCTCCGAGCTCCGAGCTCCTAACGAACGACCGCAGTCTGTGGGGCGGGCCCGGCCCTGGCAATCGGATTCCGGGCGGCGCCGGCGGCCCAGCCCATCGCCAAGCCTATGGTTGCACGGCGGCTTCCGCGAGAGTATGGGTATCGGAGAAACGAGGAACAATCATGATTTCCATACGACTCCTGCGATGGTCGGTTCCGACGTTGTTGTTGGCGGGACTGCTGGCGACCTTGGGCTGCCGCGGGGCGGAGGCACCCGCCCGCCCCGAGCAACTCCTCCGAGAGGCGGCCAGACTCGAGTTGAGTGCCCGAGAACGCAAGGAGGCCGGACGAATGGACGCCTCCGAACAAGCCGGGCGCGAAGCCAAGGAACTCCGTGTCCGGGCCCGGGGACTGCAGGAGCGAGAGGGCCCCACACGGGCGGTTGCCGAGGAACGCGAGAGTCTGAAAAGGGAGTCCATGGAGCTCAGGGCCCAACTGGAACGCGCGCGGTCCGAAGGCCGTGACGAGGAGGCCCGCGAGATGGAGAACCACCTCCGGAAGTTGGAGCGGGAACTGGCTTGGCGGGAGGCCGGAGCCGGCCCCCGGCGGGAACGCCAGGGGCCGGAAAGAGAGTCGCCGGAGGCCGGCGAGCGCATCCGCCATCTCAAGGAGGCCATCGCCCACCTGCACGCGGCCGGGATGCATGAACCGGCCGAGCGCCTGACCCAGCAACGCGACCACCTCCGTCAGCCGCGGATCGAAGAGGGCCCCGGACCCGGATTGGAGCAGTTGCGGGCGGAGATGGAGGAACTGCGCCAGGCGGTTCGGGAACTGCGTGCCCGCATCGAGGAGATGTCCCGGCGCTAGCCAGGGTGCTTCTCTCAAGAAGGCGCGGTTTTGCATTCTAGCCGGCGTATTTCACACCCCTGCGGGTGCACACTGGATCGGCGCACCGCAGAGGTGTGAAATGTGCCGGCCAGCGAGGCGGCGCCTCAGACCATGGCTGCTCAACTTGACTCGGACATCTGACGGCCATTCGGTTCCGCCTCTGCCGCCGCCTCG
>CAYSPU010000279.1:0-7405 GCA_964432995.1 uncultured Verrucomicrobiota bacterium | reverse complement strand
GTCGGGGCTCTCGGTCAACACCAGCAGCACCTCGATCAGCGTGAACGCCGATTGCCACGGACCTCAGATTGCCACGGAAGACCGCCAAGGACCGCAAAGAGAGGATTTCCGATATCCCGTTCTTTGCGGTTCTCTGCTTCTGTCGAGACCAAGGAACCGGGAACGCCCGGCAACAGGCATGCCCCCGTTGCAGGGAATGGTCCGGACGCGCGAGGCCGCGCGTCCCTACCTGTTGCGGACGGTTCATGGAGGTCCCCGAACCTCGTCGGGTTTGGAATCAGGCCGCGCTTCGTCGCGCTTCAAGTCGCCGGCCAGGAACCTCTGATAGAGGAAGGACGCGGCGATGGCGATCATGGCTACGCCGAGGAACGCGCCGATCCGGTAGAGTTGCCCCAGACGCGCCAGGTCGTGGAAGAACAGCTTGGCCAGAGTGACACAGAGCAGAACGATGCCCGCCCAGCGCGCGCTGCTGATTCGCTTCCCGATGCCCGCCGCCACGAGCCCCAGCGCGAAGACCGCCCAGGCGATCGAGTAGGTCATGTCGCGGCCGAAGTTACCGGAAAACTCGAACGTGAGCGGGCGCGCCCCGACCTCGGTGAAGTAATCGGCGATCTCGATATTCAGCAGCACGAACGCCAGGACGGTGCCCAAGGCGGCGAGCAGAGCCTGGCCGTTGCCCCCCAGGACGGCCTGGCGCGGCGGCGCGAGCAGCCGGCTTCCCGCGAAGAGGCAGGCCGTGGTGACGCCGTAGGTGTAGAGATACCAGTTCAGAATCGGCGTGGCGCCGCGGTCGCCCACGGCACGATCTGATTCGCGAACCGCCGCCAGAACAGGAACGGGAAGCCGGTGAACAACAGCGTGAAGCCGAGATACCAGGACAACGGCGCGGCTGCGGCGTCTGCTGTGAACTGCCGGAAATGCCAGACGTGCACCAGCACGAGCACGCAGCCGAGCCCCACGGCTGGCAGCCAGCTCGGCGGGGACATGCGTGTCAGCCCCAGGAACAACACACTCAGCAGCATAGCGAGACCGAACACCGGCGAAGGATCGGCCAGAGGCAGGCGTGTCACCACCAGGACCAGCAACAGGAAGGGCAGGATTGCCGACGGCGGGAAGACCCGCTCCCAATTGGGCGCGGCGCGGCTTGGGCGCAGATGCCGGAACATCAGAGGCAGTGCGGCATGCAGCAGGGCGAACACAAAGCACAGCGCCAATGCCCAGTACAGAAGGTCGCCGGACACATGCTCCCAGGTCCAAAGGGCAAGCACCAGGAAGACCGCCACCCCCGCCGCCAGGTGGACGCCCGCCAGTTTCTGCTCGAGCCAGGGAAACACCAGCAGGCACAGGTCAACCAGAAGAACATAGCTGAAAACCAGTCCCGGCCGCTGCCCGAGCGGTTCGTAGCCCAGCAGCTCGATGCTGAAGAGCATGGCCACCGCCGTGAGAGCAATGGCCGACACCGTGAGCCACGCGTTCGACGCGTTCCGACGGCGGGCCCACAACCACGCCGCAAGGAACAGCACGCAGAACGCGAGGAAGACGGCAGCGGCGATGAGGACCTTGTTCCCTTCAAAGTACTTCTCCCGGACGAAGAACTCAGCCACCCAACCGAGTTGCATGGCGACTGTCCCGACTGCCGCCATCAGCGCGAGGAAGTCCCACCGTTTGTGCAGCGCCACGGCCAGCAGGCCCGCGTTCAGGAACGCGAGGTAACCGAAGAGGCCCAAGGGATTGTCCTGACCCGTGGAAAGCAGCACCGGGGTGAGAAAACCGCCGCACAACCCGAGGATGGCGACCACCAGAGCGTTGAACCGCACGGCGAGAAGGAACGCCGCGGCGGTGATCAGGATCATCAACACGAATGCCGGCATGGCGCCAATGAGAGAGTAGAACGAGCGGGCGGCATACGTGGTGGCATAGAGGATCACCACGCCGGTCCCGCAGAGCGCTTGCGCTCCGACAGTGTATTGCTCCCGGCGGTGCAAGAGCGCCCCACCGCCCAGCAAACCCACCCCCACCAAGAAGCCCGCAGCCACGCGCAGCGCGGGGGAGATGAGGTTGTGCTCGAAGGCGTACTTGACAAAGAACACCACGGCGAGAAAGAGCGCCAATCCACCGATCCAGGCGAAGAACTTCACGCCCAGGAACTGCTCCCAGTTGATGGTGTCCCAGATCGTCGGGCCGGCGCGCGAGGGCTCCCGCGGCACCATCACGGGCGGGGGCGGAATCGCCGGCGGCGTCAGCAGCGGCGCGACGGGTGTCGCCTCCATCGGGCGGATCGGCGGCGGCGGCGAGGGGCGCAACTCTGCCTCGCGACCGGTCACGGGCGACATCCCTTCCGTCGCCCTGGGGACCGGAGCCGGCTTCGAAGGTCTCTTCGCGACGATTGAACCCTCCGCCGCGTCCAAGCGGCGCCTCAACCGGGCGAGTTCCTGCTCGAGATAGGTCTGTTGGACGGTGAGTTCGGCAATCCGGCGAGCCGCTGAGTTCGTTCGCGCTATGAGCCAGATGACGAAGGCCAGCGACGCTCCGATCACGAGCAAACCGATGGGGAATTCCATGCGCGGTTTCCTTCCTGGCTGTGCTGCATTCCGATGACCAGTGCGGAGGCGCGCCGCCGTGAACGCCAATCCGCACTGGAATGGGCATGCTCATATCATCGGGACGGCTCCGTGTCGAGGGGTCTGCGGTGCGGCGGTGCTGCGCAGGAGCTGCGCAGCCACCGCGCCGGTCTGCGCAATTCCTGCGCATTTCCGGGGGTTCGAGGGGCTTCCCGCCCGTCGCCCGGGCGTGGCACAGGATCTGCCTGAGGCCAAGTGCACGGTGCCGAACGGAACTGTCCTCGCCAGGCGGCGGGTTCTGCGGCATAAACTGAAACCAAACGGCCGAACCTATGAAACGAGTCTATATCACAACTCTTCTTGCCACGCTGACTGCCTGTTGGCTCGCCCCAGCCCCGCTGATTGCCCAGGGGGGTGGAGGAGGCGGAGGGGGCGGAATGGGCGGTGGAGGGCGTGGGAACTTTGACCCCGAACAGATGCGCCAGCGCATGATGGAACGTTACCGCGAGCAACTGGAAGTCACGAGCGATAGCGAATGGAACGTCCTCGAGCCCCGCGTCCAGAAAGTGCTCGATGCCCGCCGGGAGAGCGCCGCCGGTCGCATGGGCGGCTTCGGCATGATGGGCATGGGAGGTCGCCAGCGTCCGGATGCCGCGGGCGGTGGTGGTGGCGGCGACCAGCAGCGCGGCCAGCGCCGTGGCGGCTTCGGCGGCCAACCCGATCCCGATCTCGAAGCGCTGCAGAAGGCCATCGACAGCAAGGCGTCCGCCGACGAGATCAAAACGAAGCTCGCCAAGTATCGCGACAGCCGCAAACAGAAGGAAGCGGCTCTGGAGCAGGCCCAGGCTGACCTGAAGAAACTGCTCTCCATGCGCCAGGAGGCCGTCGCGGTCATGATGGGACTCCTGCAATAGGGAATGCGCCATGCCCCAGCCGCTCGCACCGCCCAAACCGACTGACGCCGCCGGCTCGTCGGGATCCGCCCTTCAGCCGCTCGCCGAGCTGCTTGAGAAGATGGTGGCGGCGCGGCAGCTTTCGGCGACCGATGCCCGCACGCTGTCCCGCCGGCCTGCCGGCGCGGACGGCGCGGCGGTCGAATCCGAGGAGGGTGTCCTCCGTTGGCTCGCCCGCGAATACTCGGTAGCCTTCACCACTTTGGAGGACATTGAGCTCGACAAGCAGGTGCTGTCGCTCTTCCCAGCGCGGCTCCTGCTCAAGGACGAGTTGCTGCCCCTCCGCCGGACCCCGGGTGGCGTCGAGGTGGCGACCAGCCGCCTCTTCGCCACTCAGGGTCTGGACACGCTCCGCGCCATGACCGGCCTGCGCCTCAAGCCGGTCCTGGCCCCCAGCGAAGCCATCCGGCGCGAGATGAAGAAACGCCTCGGCGTCGGCGCCGATACCATCGACACGCTCGACGAAGAGGCGGCGCTGCAGGTCCTCGAGGAAGGCGCCGAAGACGACACCAACCTCGACAACGCGGCCGAAGATGCCTCGATCATCCGTTTTGTGAACCAGGTGCTGCGCGACGCCATCGAGCTGCGGGCGTCGGACATCCACCTGGAACCGTTCGAGGACGAGCTCCGCATTCGCTATCGGATCGACGGTGTCCTGCAGGAAGTGCCGGTGCCGGCCCAGGTCAAACGGTTTCAGCCGGCCATCGTCTCGCGCGTCAAGATCCTCAGCCACCTCAACATCGCCGAGAAACGCCTGCCCCAGGACGGCCGCATCAAGATCCGCCTCGACGAAAACGAGGTGGACATTCGCGTCTCGGTCATCCCGATGCTCCACGGCGAGGCCGTGGTGATGCGTCTCCTCCGCCAGAACATCATGCTCCGCGGCATGGGGGAGCTGGACATGGATGCGCGGGAGCTGCGTTGTTTCCGTCGCGTGCTCGGCCTGCCGCACGGCATCATTCTCGTGACCGGTCCCACCGGCAGCGGCAAGACCTCCACCCTCTACACCGCCCTCACCGAAATCAACGACGCCGTCCGCAAGATCATCACCATTGAGGACCCCATCGAATACCAACTCAAAGGCGTCAATCAGATCCAGGTCTCGGAAAAGGCCGGGCTCACCTTCGCTCGCGGTCTCCGGTCGATCCTGCGCCACGATCCCGACGTGATCCTCGTGGGCGAAATCCGCGACCAGGAGACCGCCCAGATCGCCGTCCAGGCCTCCCTGACCGGCCACCTGGTCTTTTCCACCCTCCACACCAACGACGCCCCCGGCGCCCTCACGCGGCTCGTGGACATGGGGGTCGAACCCTACCTGGTCGCCTCCTCCCTCGAGGCGGTGCTGGCCCAACGTCTGGTGCGCGTGCTCTGTGCCCACTGCAAACAGGAGGATCATTCCCCGGCGACGGTGGCGCTGCGCACGCAGCTCAACATCCCCGCCCAGACCCCGGTCTACCGGGCCGAGGGCTGCCGCGAATGCCGCCAGACCGGCTACTTCGGACGCCACGCCATCTTCGAGTGGATGGACGCCGACAACGAGATCCGGAGGCTGGTATTGCAGAACCGTTCGGCGGACGAGATCCGCCAGGCGGCGCAGCGGGGAGGGATGCGCACGTTGGCCGAAGACGGATGGCGCCTGGTGCGCTTGGGGCTCACGACTCCCGAGGAGGTGCTCCGCGTGACCAAGGACCAATCGCTCATCAGCGGCCTCGAAGACAACGCCGCCGAACTCGTCGCCGCCCGCGCCTCCTGACCTATGCCCACCTTCGTCTACCGCGCGCTCCAAGCCGACGGTGCCGTCACCGAGGGCCAGATTGAGGCTGGCGGCCGAAGTGAAGCCTTCCGCCTCATGGAGGGACGCGGGCTCCGCCCCATCCGCCTGGCCGAACGCGCCAACGGCAAGTCCAACGGCAACGGCAAACCCGCGCCGAAATCCGCCGAAGCCGCCGCACCTGCCTCCCCGCTGCGCCTTTCTTTCGGCGGCCGCCAGCGCATCACCGGGCGCATCCTGGAGAACTTCACCCGACTCCTCTCCAGTCTGCTCGGGGCGGGCGTTCCCCTCAGTCGCGCGCTGGTGATCCTGCAGAAGGAAGCCTCCTCCCCCGCGGCGCAGGCCAAGTGGAGGGAAGTCCACCAACTCGTCGTCGACGGCATGCCGCTGGCCGGAGCCATGGCGCGTTCGCCCGAGACGTTCCCCCGGGTTTACGTGGCCATGGTGGAGGCGGGCGAGACCGGCGGCTTCCTGGACTTGGTGTTGGGGCAGATCGCGGATTTTCAGGCTCGGGAGAAGGAGATGCGTTCGAAGGTCCTGACGGCGCTCTTGTATCCGACGATTTTGCTCTGTTTGGCGCTGGGGGTGTTGACGTTCTTGCTGGTGTTTTTCATTCCGCGTTTCCAGACCATCTTCCAGGGATTTGGCGGGCACCTGCCACTGCTAACCCAGATCATCGTCTCGCTCAGCGACCTGCTGCGTTCTTACGGCCCGCTCCTGGCTCTGGGCATCGCCATCACGATCTACATGATCCGGAGCTGGCTCGTCTCCCCCGCCGGACGCCGCACTTGGGAGGGCTTCATCCTCCGCGCCCCGGCAGTGGGGCCGCTGGTCGCTCAATACGCCATGGCCCGGTTCTGTCGCATGCTGGGCACCCTCCTCGCCGCCGGTGTCCCCCTCATCAACGGCCTCAACGTCGCCCGCCGCTCCATCGGAAACCAGATCCTCGTCGACGCCGTCGCCAACTCCATCGACCGCGTGAAGGAAGGCAAGGCCCTGGGACCGAGCCTGGCCGAATGCCGCACGCTCTTCTCCGGCGCCACGATTGAAATGATCTCCGTCGCCGAGGAAAGCGGCAAACTCGACCAGGAACTGGTCCGGATCGCCAACGTCACCGAAGGCGATCTCGATCGTCGGCTCAAGACGGCCGTGGCGCTGGCCGAGCCGCTCATGTTGTTCCTCATCGCCGGGTTCATCGGAACGATCTTCATCGGTATGGTGATCCCGATCTTCACCCTGCAAGACTACATCAAGTAACGCGGAATACCCCCACGCAACACCTATGCATATCGCCCCTCGCCACCCCGCCCGTGCCCCCCAAGGCCCGGCGCAACGCGCGTTCACCCTGATCGAGCTGCTGCTCGTCCTCGTGATCCTGGGCATTCTGGCCGCCATCGTGGTGCCCAAGTTCTCCGGCCGCACCGAGCAGGCCCGCCGCACCGCCGCCCAGTCGCAGATCTCCATCTTCGGCAACGCCCTGGACGCCTTCGAGGTCGACGTCGGCTACTACCCCAAGGGCCAGAATGGTCTGCAGGACCTCGTCGCCACCCCGCGGGATGCGAAGGATTGGAAAGGCCCGTACCTCCAGGGCGAGATCCCGCTGGATCCCTGGGGCAACGCCTATCGCTACGAGTGCCCGGGCCGGCAAAACCCCAACGGCTACGACCTGTTCTCCGTCGGCCTCGATGGGCGCGACGGCACGGAAGATGACATTACCAACTGGAAAACCGGAACGACGACGCGCTGACCGCCGGGTCGGCTTCACGCTCGTCGAGCTGATGCTCGTCCTGGCCATGCTCTCCATCGTGCTGGCCCTGGCCGCGCCGTCCCTCTCGCGCTTCTTCCGCGCGCGCACGCTGGACTCGGAAGTCCGGCGATTTCTGGCCCTGACCCGGTACGGCCAGAGCCGCGCGGTGTCCGAAGGCGCTCCGGTGGTGTTGTGGATTGACGCCAAACAAGGGACCTACGGCCTGGAGTTGGAGACCGGCTACAGTGAGGGCGACGACACCAACGCCCTGTCGTTCACCATGGATGAGAAGCTCCGGCTGGAGGCCGAACTGCCGGTCACCCACACCCGGGTAGGCCAGCCGCTCCGGGCCTGGGAACCGGTCACGGTCCAC
>CAYSPU010000278.1:0-7544 GCA_964432995.1 uncultured Verrucomicrobiota bacterium | reverse complement strand
GGAGCGTTTCACGGCGGCGCTCGAGCGGGCCCGCCGCTGGGTGCGACGCCCGCCGGGGACGGCGGCCGAGGTGCAGCAGCGGCTTTCCGAACTGTTGGCGGAGGCCAAGCCCTCACCCCGGCCGATGGACCGGTTGGCCGTCAAGTCGAGCGGCCGGGTCGTTCTGCTCAAGATCGAGGACATCGATTGGGTGGAGGCCGCCGACAATTACGTGAGTCTCCACGTGGCCTCCGAGTCGCACATGCTGCGCGAGACCATGAACGCGCTCGAGGCGCGGCTGCCGTCGACTTCGTTCCTCCGCATCAGCCGGTCCACCATCGTGAATCTGAACCGGATCAAGGAGCTGCAACCGCTTTTCCACGGAGAGTATGCCGTGATTCTGCGCGATGGCACCCGCCTGACCCTGAGTCGCAGCTATCGTGACAGGCTCAACCTCCTGCTGGGGCGCGCTCTTTGACCCGGACAGCGCCGCCGCGGCCGCGGACTTCCTGGCTCGCGCGGCGGTCAAAGACGACGGGCGTCCGGCATTTGTCTGGGGGCGCAGCATTCTGAAGTCCCCCCGATGGTATGCGGAGGTTGCGCGGGAACTGCGCGCCCGCCATCCGGAAGCCCGGGTGGAATTCGTCGACCCGTATACGTTCTTTGGGCTGATCCGCCTCTCGCTGTCGAACGCGCCCGCCCCTCCAGCAGACGCCGCCCCGGGGTCCGGGAACGGACCCTGAAGTCGCTCCCAGAACCGGCGGAGCGCGCTTCGCCTAGGAGCAGGAACGGGCGGAGCTTCGAGGTGCGGTTACTGGGCGGCCACAGGCGTGGCGGGGGTGGCGGCAGCGGCGACGGCGGCATTCGTCGATGGCGACGCCACGGCAGTGTGGAGGAAGCGAACCAGGGCGGCACGTTCCTCAGGAGTCCCGACAAGCGGCGGCATGAAGCGGGTGTACGGCGTTTCCGGCTTGTACTCGTGCAGCATGACCAACAGGTTGGAGATCGAGCTCTCGTCGCGGCCGTGGAGATAACCGGTCAGGGCCCGGTAACCGTCGAGGGTGTGGCAGGCCAGGCACTGACCGCGAAAGACCGTCTGACCGAGGCGATGGATGTCGGCGGCGGCATTGCCGGTCGCGGATGGCCGCCACGGTGAGGCGGCGAGGTAGCCCTTCTGATTGAACGCAGCCGCCTCCTGCCGGCGAACGCCGCTCGAGTAAAGGTGTTGGCCGATGACATACGGCTTGCGCAGCATCTCCCGCGCGTACTCGGTGGAGCCGGTGGCCAAAAGGGCGAGGAACAGGACGGCGGCGGCGTGGGGCCAGGTGAAGTCGCGCGGGCTGCGATAAGCCAGGAAATAGACGACGCCGCAGATGGTGGCCGAGGTCATGAGAACGACCAGGGCGGCGCGCGTGACCTGGGTGAAGGTGCCGGCCCCGATGGTCGAGATGCCGAGGCTGAGCAGGTGGCGCTGGGACTCCGGCACGCAGGCGAGGTACCAGAAGAAGCAGAACGGCATCAGGAGAAAGGCGGGGATCAACCACCGGCACGACCAGCGGATCAGATCCTCCTTGACCTCTCCGTTCCCGGTGCCGTCGAGGCGGCTGAAGTTCAGCAGCGCCCAGATGCCGGCCAGCGAAACGCAGACCAGCGTTCGCAGGCACAGGCTCGGCCAGTAGGTGGGGTTGAACAGCGCCGCCCAAAACCGGGTCGATTCCTGCCCCGTGCCCGCCACCGACAACCAGGCGCCGCCGGGGGTGAGCATGAAGGTCAGAATGCCGTTGATGATGACCAGCGTGAGCCAGGAGGCGCCGGCATACACATAACCCACCCGCAGGTGCACCGCGGGCGGGATCCGCCCCCAGGTGTAGTAGTAAACCGCGGCGGCGCTGAGTTCGACGAGGAACACCACCCACTCCATGGCCCAGGCGAAGACGAAATTGTGGATCAGGCTGCTGGTCCCTTCCGGGTGCGCCAACCCGATGGCAAACCAGATGCCCACGCCGGACACGGCCCCGAACACGCCGGTGAGCACCAGGAAAAACTTCGCGTGCTTCTCCAGTTGCTCCAGCCAAGCGGTCTTGCCTTCCCGCAGCGCCTTGGCCTCCGCCAAGGGGAGATACAGCCCGCCCCCCACCGCAGAGTGCGAGATCATCACATGGAAGATGGCGATCGAACCGATCACCCATCCGGAGCCGATCCACGGCACATCCCACGCTGGATAGTTCATGGCGGATTCGTCAGCTTCTCTCCCTCTGTCCAGGTTGGTTCACAACGCCCAATAGCCCCAAATCGTGGTGAGCGCCAGCAGCAACACGGCCAGCAGACCGAAGGCCGTGGCCGCCCGCGCCCGCCGTCTCCAGGCCGATGCCGCGTCGAACAAGGGGAGCAGCGCCCAGAGGATCAGCCCGACGGTGAACAGGCCCATGCCCAGGAATTCCCCGGGCGCACCCGGGAGCCAGGTGCCGAGCACTTTCAGCACCTGGAAGGAACTCATGAAATACCATTCCGGGTGGATCCCCTCCGGTGCCGGAGCCAGGGGGTCGGCGGCCGGCCCCAGATGCCACGGGAAGAACGCGGCGAGAAGGGCCAGAACATTCAAGGCGATCAACCACATCGCCAGGTCTTTCACCAGGAAGTTGGGGAAGAACGGGATGGTGTGGCGGTTCGCTTCCGGCTTGGCCGCTTCGCCCGGAGGCACGGCGTTGCCGTGCTCCTGCACCAGCCAGAGATGAAAGCCGAGCAACGGCACGAACACCGCCGGCAGGATCACGACGTGCAGGGTGAAGAAGCGTTGCACCGTGAACTCCCCCACCTCGGGACCGCCGCGGATGAGGTCGGCCATGGCTTGCCCCACCACGGGGAGGCCGGCCGGCATTTCGAGACCCACCTTCGTCGCGAAGTACGCCAACTCGTCCATCGGCAGCAGGTAGCCGCTGAAACCAAACGTCATTCCCAGCATCAGCAACCCCAAGCCGCTCCACCACGTGAACTCGCGCGGCCGCCGATAGGCCTTCATGAAAAAGGCTGAAAACATGTGCACCATCGCCGCCAGGATCATGAGGTTCGCCGCCCACGAATGCGTCGATCGGATCAGCCAGCCGAAGTGCAGGTCGTAAGTGATTTGGCGGACGGACTCGTGCGCGTCCGGCCCGGGGCGGTAATAAACGAGGAGCAGCACGCCCGTCAGGCACATCACGACGAAGAAGAACAGGGTGATGCCGCCCCAGTAGTACCAGAACGAATGGGCGTGCTCCGGCACCGTCTTGTGGCGCGCGAACGCCAGCCAATCGGTCAGACCCAGGCGTTCGTCCGCCCAGGCGTACGCTCGCCCCCACCTCGAGGGACGCCCGTCAGGTGCGGTGGACGGTGAGTTTGCCATCTTGAATCTCCACGCGGAAAGCGGTCAGGGCTTTGGGGGGCGGGCCCGCAACGGGTTTCCCGGTCGCCGGGTCATAGACTCCGCCGTGGCATGCGCAGAAGATGCGTCGCTGCGCCGCCTGATACTGCACCGTGCACCCGAGGTGCGTGCACACCGCCGAGAAACACGTCCAGGTGTCGTCTTCGTGGTGGATCAACAGCGCCGGCTTCGTCCCGAAGCGGAAGATCAGAGCCGACGCCCGCGGCAGGTTGATCGCGTCCGGCAGCGTCACCTCGGTCACGGCGGCGTTGAGAGCGGCCGTTTCGATCGGCGAAGCGAGGTAGCGGTAAACCGGGTAGCCCAACAGGCCCGCGTAACCGGCGCCTAGCGCGCCGGCCACCGCCACAAAAAGACGACGGGGCACCCGGCCTTCCGGGGCAAGTTGTCCCGCCCCCCGGTGCTCCGTTCTCTCCGCCTCGCTCGCGTCAGGAGTTGACATACCGTTCTTCGAGGGGAGGGGCGCGTTTCACCACCAGCGCCAGCCAGACGAGCACCCCGACTCCCGCCAGCAGGAAGCCAATGAACACACCCACCACCGACCAGTTGGTGACCACCTCCCGCTTCCACACGTCCAACCCATACGCCAGCACCATCTGGTCCCGGACCCCATCCCGCACCACGACATGGCCTCCGACGCCCAGCAGTCCCGCAGCGAGGATCGTCCCCAGGGTATTCCGCGAAACGCTCCCCGGACGGGCCATGACGCCCAGGGCCGCGCCGCCGCCCAAGAGCAGTCCGGCCGCCCACGCGAGCATGGCGCCGCGGTGCAGCGTCGCGTGCGTGAGCACGTATTGGACGGTCGACGGTTGCGCCCGAAAGGCCAGCACCCCGCAGGCCGCCGTCAGGGCCAGACCGAAGACTGCGGCCATCCCCCCGCCGCGGGCGAGGAAAGCGCGAACATCGGGGTCGAGCGCGGACTTGAGCGAAAACAGAATGCAGCCCAGGCCGCCGAAGCCGAGGCTTGAGGTCAGCATGAGGAGCCAACGCAGGTCGAGGCTGGGGTCGGGCGAGGCGAGGTGGTTGCCGGCGGCGGAGGCCTGGTAGAGGGCAGCCCAGGCGTCCGGTCGCAACATCAGGGTCATGTTGGTGGAGTAGATCCGGGCGATGGCCAACACGGCGGCCAGGGAGAGAAGGCCCAGGTGCCACCACGGTTTCCCGGCGGCGGCCCGCCGGTTCATGCGGTACAACAGGAAGTAGCCCAGCATCAGCAGAAAGACCACCGCGATCCAGTAGCCGCCGATCAGGATGCTGCTGGTATACAGAGCCCGACCGTAGAGCACTTGGGCGAAGAGCAGCGGGGGGACGCCGAAGTTGATCACGAAGGTCATGATCACCGGCAGGCGGGTGGCCATCACTCCGGAAGCCGCAAGCAGCGTCAGGCTGCGTCGCCGGTGTCCCAGGAGGTTCCAGAGAATCCCCAGCCCCAGCGCCCCCAGGAACAGGAACAGCGCCCCAAAGTGAAGCGTCAGCGTCAGGTCGTGAAGGACTTTGAATAACCAGACCGGCGCCGGCAGCGGAATCGGGTCCACCCCCGGGAATGCGCTGGGCATCGGCTGCATGGCCTCTGCCTATGCGACTTCGCCCGGGGAGGCAAGGCGATTCCGGAGGGAATTCCGGTGGCGGGGAATTCGTTGAACTCTGGCCGGCTTGGGGCATGCTGGAGCCATGTCAGAGCAGGAGATGCTGGAGGGCGACCTGCAGGATCAGGTGCATCGGGAGTATCGCTCCGATCTGGGTGTGGTGCCGGTCCAATCGGCGCGGCTGCCGGGCTTTCGAACACAGTCGGGATTCGACCTGCCGGAACTGGAGGTCGCCTACCAGACGCTGGGGCAACTCTCGGCGCGCAAGGACAATGTGGTGCTCGCCTGTCATGCGCTGTCGGGAGACGCCTGCGTGGCAGGGTTGCATCCCACAACGGGGCGTCCGGGTTGGTGGGATTTTCACGTGGGCCCGGGAAAGGCGATCGATACGAACCAGTTCCACGTGATTTGCTCAAACGTCCTGGGGGGCTGCAGCGGCACAACCGGGCCGATGTCGACGAATCCGGCCACGGGGCGTCCGTTTGCCACGGATTTCCCGCCGGTGACGCTGCGGGACATGGTGCAGGTGCAGGCCCGGCTTCTGGATCACCTGGGGATCTCGAAGGTGTTTGCCGTAACCGGCGGCAGTATGGGGGGCATGCAGTCGCTGATCTGGGCGACGGATTACCCGGAACGAGTGCACGCGTGCATCCCGATCGCCACCTGCATGGCGCACAGCGCAATGCAGATCGCCTTCAACGAAGTGGGACGGCAGGCGATTCTGTCCGACCCGAACTGGCGCGAGGGGCACTACTATGAGCACTCGCGTCCGACCCAGGGTCTGGCCGTCGCGCGCATGGTGGGCCACGTCACGTATCTGAGCGACTACTCCATGCACCGGAAGTTCGGACGCCGTTTGCAGCGGCCGTCCGTGGCGGAGGATTTGTTCCCGGATTTCTTCTCGGTGGAGAGCTACCTCCAGTACCAGGGAGAGAGCTTCGTAAAGCGATTCGATCCCAACTCGTACCTGTACATCACGAAGGCGCTGGATCGGTTCGACCTGCTCGAGGGCCGGCCGCCGCGCGAGGTCTTCGGCCGCGTCACCGCAAGGTTCCTGGTGATCTCCTTCGAATCGGACTGGCTCTATCCGCCGGAGCAATCGCGGGAGTTGGTCAAGTTGCTGAAGCGCGCCAACGTGTCGACGACCTATCTGAATCTGGCGACGCCGTATGGCCACGACTCGTTTCTGATTCGGAACCCCGAGTTCTCGCGGGCGATGGGTCATTTCCTGGGCAGCGAGTATCGGACTGTGGCGGGCGCGGCGGGATGAAGTGTGCTTTGCGGCGATCAAGGCGCTGGCTGCCTGGACCGGAGGGAGGCGGGACGCTGACGGCAGCTTGCGGCGCCCTTGTAGAGCGCCCCCACGGCGCATCGGGGAGTGATGGGGTGAAGTGGACGTGGTTCAAGTTACATCATGCATTCGACGTTATACGACCGGGTCGTGGAGTGGATTCCGGAGAAGGCCCGCGTGTTGGATCTGGGAACGGGCGACGGCGCGTTGCTGGAACGCCTGGTGAAGGCGAAGCAAATCCGCGGCGAAGGAGTCGAGCGGAATCCGGACCTGGTGACGCGCTGCATCGAGCGCGGGCTGGTCGTGCACCAGGGGGATATCCTGGACGGCCTCGACCAATACGGGACCGGCGCTTTCGATTATCTGCTGTTGCTGGGAACGCTGCAGGAGTTGATCGACCCGCCGCACGTGCTGCGGGAGGCCTCGCGCGTGGGACGCCGGGTCATTGTCTCCTACAGCAACTTCGCGCACCTGCGGGCCCGCCTGCAGCTCTTGGCCACAGGACGCGTCCCGGTGACGCGCGCACTGCCGTCGGCTTGGTACCGCACGGCGAACACTCACTTCTTCTCGGTTCTGGACTTCGCCGAGTTCTGCCGGACGGCGGGGTTCAGCCAGGTTCGGACCGCATATTTCAACCATCGGGGACCGGTTCGGTGCTGGTTCAACCTTCGTGCCGAGTTCGCGCTGACCATGCTCGAGCCGGAGTCAGCATCTCCCGCTGACAAGAGGTAGAAAACGAGCGTGGAATGGTCCCGCCGTTCAAGGACTCCGTCGGCGAGGCGGCCGAAGGAAGGGAACGGATGAGCAGTGCATGTGTACTTGGTCGTCCCCACCGCGTCGACCATGTTCGTCACCCGGTTCCGCGCGTCATACTGGTAGCGCAGGTCCGTGGTCCCCGCCGGGTAATCCACGTTGGTCAGGTTCCCCACCGCGTCGTAGCTGTAATACGTGTTCCCCTTGGCCGCGCTCCACCGGTTGGTCAACCGCCCCCCGGCGTCGTATTTGTAGCGCAGGATCTCCGCGCTGGCTTGGTCCACCTTGTTCGTCACCCGACCCTCGAGGTCGTGGAGCGAGACCGCACGGAGAAGGCGCAAATGAAGCCAGTGCTTGAATTGTTGAATTGTGAGATGTGACCCTGATTTGCACCGTCCCACCGACGCACCGACTTGGCGCCGTGCCGGCCTGGTCTTTGAACAGAAGGACGCAGAGGAGCGCAAATGCGTATTCCGATCAAACCGGACACTGATTCCAATAATTGTCGGACACCGATTCC
>CAYSPU010000277.1:0-7645 GCA_964432995.1 uncultured Verrucomicrobiota bacterium | reverse complement strand
TTCGGTCGGCGCACAGGCCGTCGACCTGCGCGGCCTCGGCCCCAACCATACCCTGTCCCCCTCCTCAATTTCCTCACCACCCAGTGGGACCTCCCCCAATACATCCTCATCGTCTACGAACTCAACGGTCCCATCCGCTTCGTGCGCGAGGCCGATGCCGACAAGGTCCGCAGCGCCTGGATCCAATGGCGCAGCGGCTACGACGCCAACGAACTCGCCATCCGCCGCATGCTCGCCCAGGGCAAGGTCGCCGCCGACATCGACAACCTCACCGCTACCTACGACGATTCCCTCCGCAAGAGCATCCAGATGCCCACCCTGGCCCTCGAACTCCTCCGCCAGATGTGCCTCTGCTCCCGCACCGTTCTCGGCGGAAAACGGCTCCTCGAAGAGAACCTCCTCATCCTCATCGAAGGCGCCGATGTCCTCCTCCCCGATGCCCCCATCCATAACCTCTCGGACGTCGACCGCCAACGCGTCACCATCTGCCACGACTGGTTCAGCGACCCTGGATTCTCCGCCAGTGGCGACGCCGTCGTTCTCCTCGCCGAATCCCGCAGCCTCATCCACCAGCGCGTCGCCCGTCTCCGCCAGTTGCTCGAAGTCGAAATCCCCGCCCCGGACGACGAGGCCCGCCTCGCCTTCATCCGCCACACCCTCGACCAGCAACCCGCCGCCCAGCGCACCGCCCTCTGGAGCACGCCCGAAGACCTCGCCCGCCTCACCGCCGGCCTCAGCCTCCATGCCCTCGCCCAACTCCTCAAAGGCGCCCTCCACGAAAAACGCCCCCTCTCCCAAATCGACGTCATCACCAAGGTCGAAGCCTATATCCAAAGCCAGCTCGGCGAAGACATGGTCGAGTTCAAAAAACCTTCCCACCATCTCGACGACTGCGTCGGGTTCACTCGACTCAAGAACTACCTCCGCGAGGAATTCATGCCCCGCCTCGCCGCCACCGGCCCCGAAGCCCTCCCCGGCGCCGCCGTCTGCGGCCCCATCGGCGGCGGCAAAACCTTCCTCTTCGAAGCCGTCGCCGCCGAACTCGACATGGTCGTCCTCGTCCTCAAAAACATCCGCAGCCAGTGGTTCGGCCAGACCGATGTCCTCTTCGAACGCCTCCGCCGCGTCCTCCAGGCCCTCGCCAAAGTCCTCATCTTCGTCGATGAAGCCGACACCCAGTTCGGCGGCGTCGGCGCCGATACCCACGAAACCGAACGCCGCCTCACCGGCAAACTCCAGGCCTTGATGTCTGACCCGCAACTCCGGGGACGCGTCGCCTGGCTCCTCGTCACCGCCCGCATCCACCTGCTCAGCCCCGACCTCCGCCGCCCCGGACGCGTCGGCGACCTCATCATTCCCGTCCTCGATCCCGAAGGCGACGACCGCAAGGCCTTCCTCCGCTGGACCCTCGAAGGCGTGCTCGAAGGCAAGTTGACCCCCGACCGCCTCGCCCAACTGCTCGAATCCACCCGCAGCTTCAGCACCGCCGGATTCGCCGCCCTCCGCAGCGAACTCAAGGCCAAAGCCCGGCTCGCCAAAAAGAACCTCACCTTTGCCCAGGTTGTGGCCCTTGTGGCCGACCTCCTGCCGCCGGCCATCGAGGAAACCCGCCGCTACCAGACCCTCCAGGCCCTGGTGAACTGCACCCGCCGCAGCCTCCTCCCCGACCCCACCGTCACCGATGACCAACGGCTGCGTTGGGCCACCGAACTCCGCGAACTCGAAGCCAAAGGACTGCGGTAACCGGCACGCCGGCGAGTCGGCACGGCGGTCGTGGGCGGCCGATGGTGTCCGTCCCTGCGGACTGCAGAATGATCGGCACAGGGACTCCACCCCTTCCGGACCGCGGGTCCTCTGACCCGCAGCAGAACGCACACACCCTTGGCTGCGGCTCCAGCCGCCTCCGCCAAGGCTACGGCGCGCCGGGGACGAGCCGCGGTCCGCAAACCTTGCGGGCTTTCGATTGCCCAACCACTCCCGCACGCCAACCACCCCCTCCGGACCGCGGGCCTCGGCCGCAGAAACGACCGACGGCTCGAGCGCGCCCCCTGAAATCGGAGCGCTACTCCGCGTCGACCCTCCCTGCGCCCGAGACCGGCCTTCGCGTGAGCTGCGGTCCGGCGAGCTGGGCGCAGCCCGGGGTCAAAGCGAGTGGCTGAGGGCGGCGAGTAGCGCAGCGAGCAACCAGATGACCAGCACGGCGGTGGTCGGGCTCAGACCCCGGCGCACCAGACGGTGGGAGATGTGGTTGGTGTCGCCCACATAGAACGGCTGGCCCTTGCGCCAGCGGAGGACGAGAACCCAGACGAGGTCCCCGAGGAACACGCCCAGCACCAGGATAGGCTTGAGCACGGCCAACGGGTGCGGGGTGCTCGCGGAGTAGAATGAGGGCAGGATGGCGAGGACGGCGAGGAGGTATCCGACGAGGTGGCTGCCGGCATCTCCGAGGAAGGTCGTCGCCTTGGGGAAATTGAACGGAAGGAAACCGAGCAGGGCGCCGCACGTGAGAAAACCGATAGCCGCAACCAGGAACTGACCCTGGAGCGCGGCGGACCAACCAAAGGACCAACAGCCAATGGTGCCGAGCCCGGCACAGAGTCCGTTCATGTTGTCCAGGAAGTTGCAGGCGTTGGTGAGGGTAACGATCCAGAGGACGGTGACGGCCACACTGAACCATCCGCTTTCGACGAACAACGTGATCCGGATACCGGCGAGCGCCACGGCGAGCGCAATCAGGGTCTGCCCGGCGAACTTCGCCGCGGGGCGCAGATCGTGCCGATCGTCCAGCAACCCGAGCACCGCCATGCCCAGGGCGCCGGCCAACAACACGAGCAGCGGAACGAAGCGTCGGGAGAAACCATAGGCGAAGAGATCGGCCGCATACGGTTCCAGAGTGCCGGAACCGCCAAGCACATTGCTGAGGAGGAGGACTGCGCCCGCGGCCAGCGGCACCAGCAGTCCGGTCAGCACGGCCAATCCCCCAACCAACGGAACCGGACGATGGTGGATCTTGCGATGTCCGGGGTCGTCGACGAGCGCCCAGCGGGTGCAGCGGCGTCGCCACCACGGCAGGGAGAGCGCCGTGGCGATCGCCGCACCGGCCAGCGCCGGACCGTAGACGTTGAATGGAAACGTCATGTCACGCGCGGTCCGAAGGAGCCGTCGGACTGCAGGCCGCGTTCTCAGCCGTGGCACGCACGAGCCGAAGGTAGAGCGCGTGGAGGTCGTCGACCATCTTTTCCACTGGGAATTCCCGTTGCACGAAGGAACGTCCCTGGGCTCCAAGCCGATGTCGCAGCTCGGCGTTGTCGGCAAGCTGGAGAACCCGATTCACGAGCGCGGGCAGGTCTCCGGGCCGGACCAGGAAGCCAGTCTGGCCGTCGCGGCATACCTCCGCGGCGCCGTCGCAGTCGTAGCTGACCGCCGGTTTGCCCGCCGCCTGCGCCTGAGGAAGAACCCGCGGCAGGCCCTCGCGCCGCGAAAGGTGCACCACCAGGTCGGCTTCCGCCAGCAGGTCGGGGATTTGCGAAGGGGGAACCAGCCCGACAAAGAGGAAACGTGGGGCGACGCCCAGAGCGGTGGCCTTCGCCTGCAAACGTTCGCGCCAGGGTCCGTCTCCCACCAGGAGGAACCGGGCGCGAGGACAGCGGCGGAGGATGTGCGGCGCGGCCTCGAGCAGTTCGTCGTGGCCTTTCAGGCGGAAGAGCCGGGCTACCTTCGCGATGACCAGATCGTCCGCGGCCAACCCGAGGCGTTGCCGGCGCGCGCCGTCGGAAGCGGCGTTCAGAAAAGGGGCGAGGGGGAAACCGCTGAAGATGCGGCTGTATTGGTCCGGACGGCCGATCCCGGCGGCCAGGTAGCGGTCGCGCATGGCGTCGGCGACGCAGACGAAGTGCGTGGTCAGGCGGCCGGCGACGCGTTCGGCAGCCGTGAGCGGGATGTTGGCCAGCGCGCTCTGGAACGGCCCGAACGACGGGCCATGGATGGTATGGACGATGACCGGGACGCGGGCGCGGCGGGCGGCGACGCGGGCGAGGAACCCGGCCTTGCCACTGTGCGTGTGGACGATCCGGGGGACGCGCTCGAGCAACAGGCGCGCCAGTTGGAGGAGCGCCTTGACGTCGTGCCAGGGGTGGATAGGGCGAATGAGGCTGGGAAGGAGAGTGAACCCGGGGAGACCGGCGACCTCACTCTCAAGGGAGCCTTCCGGGCCGGCGGTGGGGCCCGAGATCAGGTCAACCTCGAGCCCCGGCTGGCGCCGCAGGCCCAGGACCGAGGCGATGGTATTCTCCTGCGCGCCGCCGACGATGAGCCGGGTGATGACGTGGACGACGCGGATCCGGGCGGTGGCAGGCCCGCCCTGACGCGCGCCACCCGAAACACTCTTGTCAGCCATTGGGATCCAGTCTCCCGATCCGCCGCGCGGGACCGTGCGACTTCGTCCTTGAATCCCGAAACGCCGAATTCAGAACTTGATCTGCCAACGACGTGTCTTGAGCTTCAAGGACTCTGGCGCGAAGCCGTTTTGAGCTGCTGCAGGCGCTGGGCAACTTCCCGGGCTTCGTCGGTGTTCGTGGGAGCGAGTTGCAGGTAGAGCTCGTAATGGTGCACGGCCGTATCGTGGTCCTTGCGGCGAAAGGCGATTTCGCCCAGGCCATAGTGCACCCGGTGCAGTTCGGGAAGCCTGATGAGCAGCGCGCGGTAGTCCTTCTCCGCATCGTCGAGCTGTCCGCTCTGGAGGAGGGCGATTGCGCGGTTCATGAGGGCGACCATGTTGCCCGGCTCGCGTCCCAGGATGCGGTTGAGCGGGGGCAAGGCCTCGGCGTACTTGCGGATCTGGATGAAGAGGGCGCCCTGAACGAGGAGAGCGCCCGTGTGCTCCGGGTAACGCGAGAGGATCTGGGTGAGGATCGCTTCGGCGTCGGGGTATCGCTGGGCGCGCATGCAGCTCATCGCCTTGAGGAGCTGGAGTTCCGGGTTGGTCGGGTTGGTGGCCAGGCTCTCGTTGGCGGCGGCGATGGCCTCGGCGGGTTGATCGTTCGCGTGGAAGAGTTCGACCAGGGCATCGGTCAGCGGCACCGAACCGGGTTGCTCCTTGAGACCCGCCTTGAGGACGGCCACCGCGGCGGGAACCTGTTTCTTTCCCTGGAGAGCCGCGGCCTGAAGGCGGATCAGGTGGACTCGCTCCTCGGGCGTCAACTGGCGGCCGCTGGCGGATTGGCGGGCAGCCTCGACGGTCTCCAGGACCCGATCGTGCATCTGGACAGTGGCGAAGGTGCTCGCGAGGAGGATGCGGGCATCGACGTTGCCCGGCTCAACCTCCAGCACTCTGAGGAGTTGGAGGGCGGCCTGACGGGGGAGGCTCTGCCGGAGGAACACCTCGCCCATGTCCTGGCAGAGGCCGGGTTCATCGATCGGTCCGCTCACCTGCAGAACGTCGTTCCAGTTGCGAAAACGGATTCCAAACAGGGCGCCGAGCGCCTTGCTGGTTTCGACGCGGCGCGGTTGTCCCTGGCGCAGGGACCGGTTGAACGCGAGGTTGATCTCTCCGGCAATCAGGTTGTTCGGGTTCAGCCGGTAGGCGAGCTCGAAGCAACGGCCGGCTTCCTCGAGCTGCGGCGGCGACAGGCGCTGCAGTTGCACTCCCCAGTAATTCAGCGCCCGCGAATACCAACGCCCGACCGCGCGCGCGTCGGAGACTCCGCGTCGCACGGCGCCGGCGATCTGCTCGAGGCGGGGGCGCAGGTCGTTCCAGAACCGGCTATTGCGCTCGACCAGGGCCGGATCGAGTGCCGGGGGAGTGATCTCATTAGTTTGGTAGGCGGCCATGCGATAGGCAACGCCGTCGGGCTTGAGGTAGAGGGGCTCGAAGAAGAAGCCGAAGCTCGGATGGAGGTAATACACGATGTTGGTGGCGGCGACGTAGGCCAACTCCTCCATCAAAGAGGTGTCGGGGATCCTCGGCGGTGGATTGGGGCCAAAGGGCTGGGCGGGCCACAGGGTCGGCGCCTGGCGATGCAGAGATTCCTGGTAACCTCGGTAGGACATGAGGCGCGTGTTGGCCAGCAGATGTTGGTTCGGGTCAGCCTGCTGGTTGACGTGGATCTGTTGCAGGGCCAGCAAGGGCTGGTGGTCGGACAGCAAGATGGCTCCTCGCGACGGCAGGCTTGCGGAGACCGCCTGCGCGAACTCGCGAAAGAGCGCACCATTGTTGAGCCGCATCGCCGGCAGGTTGCGGACCACCAAACCAACCGGGACCGCCACGGCGATCAACCAGACCAGCCCGATCGCAACCGCGTTCAGCGCCTTTCGTCCGCCCGACGAACGCCGATGCCCCCTTTCCTCGGACGGCCCATGAACGAGCAGGAAGAACCCGACGATGTAGCCGGCGCCCAGCGCCCCCAAATAGTAGAAGGAGAGGAACGGCAGGCTGGCAACCGCCTCGGGCAGGTTCTCAATCCACCGGTTGATCTGGATCCGGGGACTGAATGGGGCGTCAAACGCCGCCCACACGATGGCCGCCAAAAAGAGCGCGTGCAGGAACCGGAAACCCCAGTTCGTCAAGATGTTGCCCACGGCGCTCGTGTCGCCAAGGGACGAAGGCCAGCGGATGCCAATCAAGAACAGGGGTATCAACGACGTCAACAAACCGAAGAACACAATCAGGCGCGGAATGGCCAGCAGCGCGCTCTTCTGCGAGGCCAACTGCACGCGGAGCGCCTGGAAGAAACTGAGACTGCCATCACCCGTCAGCACCACGAGCAAAGGCAGGAGCAGGTACAGCGAAAGCCCGGCCACGCCCCACGCCGCCAGGCGCCCCAGCGTGGCTGGCTGGAAAAACTCCATCCCCCGAATCCAGATCAACGCCACCAGGAACGCGGGGAAATACCCGATCATCGCGTAGTTGTTCGTCGCGGCCAGCCCGTAAACGAGCGCAAACCGGCTCAGCCAACTCGGCTTCGGGTCGATGCGATACTCCAGCAAACAGCGAATCACATACGCGAAGAGAAACAGGTCGAACAACTCCCCCGTCAACGCCGTGGCGTGCTCCCAGAACGAAATCTGCAGCCCGCAGAGCAACACGGCAAACAGCGGCGGCAGCCAGTTCGCGGGGATGCTCAGCAGGGCGTCCTCGCTGAACTCGTGATGACGTTCCTCGCGGTTGCGGTCGTGCGGCAGCAGCGCCACCGAGCGCGCCAGCAGGGCAAGGGTCAGCGCGGCGCACACGGCCGAAAGGATGTTCCAGGCCGCAATCTGAATGCCCGCCGGCAGCCAGCGGAACGGGTAGGTCACCAGGAACAGCAGCGGGCCGGACAACGGCGGCGGCCCGGATGGCGCCGTGAGGTTGCTGAGCAACTCGAGGCTGGACAGCGATACCCACCGGTTCAGGGTGATCAAGTAGAGAATCAACGCCCCCCCCGCGACCACCCAGGGGAGGACCGAGCAAGCGAAACCTGGCCGTTCCTGACGTTCCATAGGATTGAGCTGACGCAAGTTGAACGAAACCAAGCCCTCTTGGCAAGGCTACTGTGATCGCCCGGATCCTCGCTCCCTGCCCCCCAAAGGGAGTAGCCTGTAGTCAGGAGTCGGGAGTCGGCACGTCGGCACGTCGGCACGTCGGCACGTCGGCACGTCGGCACGTCGG
>CAYSPU010000276.1:0-7663 GCA_964432995.1 uncultured Verrucomicrobiota bacterium | reverse complement strand
GGCTGCAGGTAGGCGACCGCCTTCTTCATCACCCGCGCCGACTTCACCACCTGCGGCAGGAACATCCGGCCGGAGCCGAACAGGTCGCCGACCACGTTCATCCCCGCCATCAGCGGCCCCTCGATCACCGCCAGCGGCCGGCCCAACTTCTGCCGCGCTTCCTCCACGTCCGCCTCGATGTGGTCGATCACCCCCTTGACCAGCGCATGCTCGAGGCGTTGCTCGACCGGCCCCTGCCTCCAGGCCTCCGTCGCCGGCTCGACCTTCCCTCGCTGCTTCAGCGTCTCCGCCAACTGCACCAACCGCTCGGTCGCGTCCGGGCGCCGATTCAACAGCACATCCTCGACCCGCTCCCGCAACTCCGCCGGGATCTCCTCGTACACGGCCAGCATCCCGGCGTTCACGATCCCCATATCCAGCCCCGCCCGGATCGCGTGATACAGAAACGCCGCGTGCATCGCCTCCCGCACCGCCTGGTTGCCCCGGAAGCTGAACGAGACGTTGCTGATCCCGCCGCTCACCTTGGCCCACGGCAGGTTCTGCTTGATCCACCGCGTCGCCTCAATGAAGTCCACCGCGTAGTTCGCGTGCTCCTCCATCCCGGTGCCCACCGTCAGAACGTTGGGATCGAAGATGATGTCTTCCGCGGGGAACCCCACCTGCTCCGTCAGCAAGCGGTAGGCCCGCTGACAGATCTCGATCCGGCGCGCCAGCGAATCCGCCTGCCCCCGTTCGTCAAAGGCCATGACCACCGCCGCCGCCCCGTAACGCCGGATTTCGCGCGCCTGCTCGAGGAACCTCGCCTCCCCCTCCTTCAGGCTGATCGAATTCACCACTCCCTTGCCCTGCACGCACCGGAGCCCCGCCTCAATCACCGACCACCGCGACGAGTCGATCATCACCGGCACCCGCGCGATCTCCGGCTCCGACGCCACCAGATGCAGAAACCGCGTCATCGCCCGCTCCGCATCCAGCATCCCTTCGTCCATGTTGATGTCGATCATCTGCGCCCCGCTGTCCACCTGTTGCCGCGCCACCGCCAGCGCCGCCTCGTAGTCCCCGCCCTTGATCAACTGGGCGAACTTCGGCGAACCCGTCACGTTCGTTCGCTCGCCCACATTGACGAAGTTGGTCTCCGGCCGGATCGTCAACGGCTCGAGCCCGCTCAGCCGCAGCCACCGCGGCGGTTGGGGGATCACCCGCGGCGGCACTCCCCGCACCGCCTCCGCAATCGCCCGCACGTGCGCCGGCGTCGATCCGCAACATCCCCCCACCAGATTCAGCCACCCCGCCCGCGCATACCCCCCCAACACCGCCCCCATATGCTGTGGCGTGTCGTCGTATCCGCCAAACGCATTGGGCAAACCCGCGTTCGGATAGCAGCTCACCCAGCAGTCCGCCACCTCCGCCAACTCCTGCACATACGGACGCATCTGCGACGCTCCCAAGGCACAGTTCAGGCCCACCGCCAACAACCGCGCATGCCGGACACTGTGCCAAAACGCCTGCAGCGTCTGACCCGACAGCGTCCGCCCCGACGCATCCGTCACCGTGACCGACAGGATCACCGGCCACCGATTGCCCAACTCGTCAAACAACCTCTCCAACGCATACAGACACGCCTTCGCGTTCAGCGTGTCGAACACCGTCTCCGGCAACAACACGTCCACACCCCCGTCCACCAACGCCCGCGCCTGCTCGTAATACGTCTCCGCCAGTTGCTCGAAGGTCACCGACCGATGCTCCGGCCGGTTCACGTCCGGCGACAGCGACGCCGTCCGGTTTGTCGGCCCCATCGCTCCCGCCACATACACCCGACTCCCCGGGTGGGCTGCGCCATACTCGTCCGCCGCCTCCCGCGCCAACCGGGCCGCCGCGCGGTTCATCTCCGCCACCAACCCCTCCGTCCCGTAATCCGCCTGAGAAATCCGATTCGCATTGAACGTGTTCGTGCCGATCACATCCGACCCCGCTTCCAGGAACTCCCGGTGGATCCGGCGGATCACCTCCGGTTGCGTGAGGCTGAGCAGATCGTTGTTGCCCCGCAAATCCCGGGGATGATCGCGGAACCGGTCCCCCCGGAAGTCCGCCTCCCGCAGGCGCAGCGACTGGATCATCGTGCCCCGCGGACCGTCGAGAACGACAATGCGTTGGCGAAGGAGGTCGGAGAGCGCGTCGTAAGCTGGATGGAACGTGTTCATGGCATCCGTCACACGGCAGGCAACTTGGGGCACAAAGGCCATAAAATCAAGACATCTTGATATCAAGATATGTAGCTCTGCGTGGGTTTCTCCCCGCCTCACCCGGCCCACCAGTGTCATCAGGTGGGGCGGACTCTCCGAGGGCGCCGCCTGGAACCCACCGTCTGCCCATAGGGGTCCAGTCTGGCGATGAGGAATGCGCGGCGGCGCGCCTCGGCCCGGCCTCCCGGCCAGGCGCATGTTTCACACGCTTGCCGTGTGTGAAATATGCGGGCTAGAATTGCCGACGTGAAAGAGCTCGCCACGGTGCTCAACGCGATGCGGGACGCCCGAGTCGTTCTGGATTACGCGTTGTTCGGGGCGGCGGCTCAGATGCGTTACACCGAGCCGGTGGCGACGTTCGACGCCGATGTTCTGGTGGCGGTGCCGTCGCCGGAGGGCCTGGACGTCCTGAGCCCCCTGTACGACTTCTGTGCTCGGCAGGGTTGGCAACCGGAAGGGGAGGCGGTCCGGGTGGGAAGTTGGCCCGTCCAATTCATCCCCGTATTCAGTCCGCTCACCCGCGAAGCCCTGGAGTTGGCGGAAACCGCGGAGTTCGAGGGAGTCCCGTTCCGAGTCGTGAGCGCCCGCCACCTGGCGGTCATTGCCCTCAGCGTCGGCCGGGCCAAGGACCATCTGCGGATCCTGGCGTTGCTCGAGGCCAAGGCCGTGACGCGCGCGGAGTTGGCCGTACTCGCCGCCCGGCACGGCTTGGCGGAGCGCTGGAAGCTGTTCGAGAGGAGGTTCCTCGATGCAACCTGAACTGCAGAGGATCTTCGAGGCGCAGGCGGCCTGGCAGCGGTCGCGAGCAACGCTCTCCTGGCCCGAGAAGATCCGGATGGCGGAAGCCATGCGCGAGAGCGCCAGACAGTTACGTCGCCGGCCATCGGCCAGGCACCGCGGCTGCCAACCGGCAGCGCACGACACAACGCCGACGCCCCCAAACTGATCGAGTGTTCGTTGGAGGTGGTCGCCGCATGTGCTCGCGGCTACTCTGCGGGCCGGCGGTCGCCCAACCGCTTCCGCACGCCAGGCAGCCTTTCCGGACCGCGGGTCTTCTCGACCCGCAGCAGAACGCACACATCCCTGGCTGGCTCAAGACGAGCCGCCGCCCGGAACTTGGGGCAGACCCGGCGGGCACCCAGAAACGGCGGCCTGCGAGTCGCCCGTTCCCCCGTACGGCGCTCTTATTTCAGGCAGGCAACGACGGTGGGATCCTCCAGCAGGTGATACGTCGCCCGGGGCAAGAGATGCCGCAGCAACCAGGTCTTGCCGGCGCGCCGTGGGCCGGTCAACACCACGGCTGGGAAACTCCGCGTCGCACGGAACACCTGCGCTTCCAGTTGCCGCGCCACGTAACGCGTCAGTGAGTTTTCCAAAGTGCCGGTTTAGCTTCCTCAAGCCGCAAGTTGATCGAATGGCTCTTGCCATCCGATCCTCCGGTAGACCGCACCCTCGGCGTGTACGGCTATCTCCCTTCACTCTGCCCTCGGCAGCAGAGCCGGCCTGAGGCGTCCCGATGCTCGCTTTCCATGAATTGTCAGGCAGGGCGACCTCTCCGAGGGCGCCGGAAGAGTGTGCGCAGGGACCGCTTGTTTCTGGCGCGATGCGGAGACCTGCTCGCGAGTCCTCCTCGGAGTCGCGCCCCACCTTCCGTGCTTTGTTCCAGGCGCATGGGCCCAGGGCGCGCGCCCATGCGGATGGAGGCTTCCCCTGAGGACGCCCATCGATGAGTCGTTCGCGTTTCTTCCCGTCTGCGCCTTTGTTGTTCCTCTCCAGAGGACACATCCAGGTCGCAGGTTGGCTTCCCTCCCAAATCCCTCTTGCCAGCTTGCGGGCTTCCACCCACCCTCCTGATCGCCGGTGTGCGCGTCACCGGCCAATCAACATGCTCACGACCCAACGGCACTGTATCTTCCTGGCATCGATCCTCATGTCCATCCCTCTCGCCGCCGCGGAGCAGGCACCCGCGGCCCCCGGGAAAAGCCTGGCCGAGCGTCTCGGCTACCAGGCCACCGACCGGCTCCTGATCATCAACGGCGACGACGCCGGCATGTGCCACACCGCCAACCAGGCGACGATCGACGCCCTCGAGAACGGGCTGATGACCTCGGCGACAATCATGGTGCCCTGTCCTTGGTTTCCCGAGATTGCCGCCTACGCCAAGGCCCATCCGCAGGCCGGCTTCGGCGTCCATCTCACGCACACCTGCGAGTGGAAGAAATACCGCTGGGGACCCGTCAGCGGGCGGAGCGTCGTGCCCGGCCTCGTCGATCCCGACGGCTACCTGTGGCCGGACATCATGAACGTCTATCTGCATGCGACGCCGGAGCAGGCGGAGATCGAGGCGCGGGCGCAAATCAAGATGGCCCTGGCGGCGGGGATCGACATCACCCACCTGGATTCCCACATGGGGACGCTGCAGTACGACCTGCGCTACTACGCGGTCTACCGGAAGCTGGCCCTCGAGTTCGACCTGCCTTTGCGTATGGGCTCGCAGGAGTTGCTCGCGACCATGGGCGCCGGGAACATCCGCGCCGAACTCGCCGCCGGCGGCATCGTTTTTCCGGACTACCTCATTCACGGTGGGCGCAAGAAGGACGAGGGCGTGGTCGATTACTGGAAGCGGATGCTGGCGGACCTCAAGCCGGGCGTGACCGAACTCTACATTCACGCCGGACTGGAGACCGAGGAACTGCAGCAGATCACCGGTTCCTGGAAGGACCGGGCCGCCGAGCACCGCCTGTTCACGACCGATCCCGAGGTTCGGAGGCTGCTCGATAGCCAGCGCGTCAAACGGATCGGCTACCGCATCCTACGTGATTTCCAGCGACGCGAACGGGCAGCAAAGTAAGACCCCGCAAGCGGACATCGACTCCCGATCATCCCGCCCAGCATCATTCTGCCGTGCTTCCCTTCTGCATGTTTCGCGGTGAACAGGAAGGAGCCGGGAGGACAGCCATCGGAAGACGCAGAATCCGCGAAATGGGTTTGGCTTGCGGTTGCTTGACACCCCGCAGAACCAACGGTCACCCGCGCGTGGTCCACATTCCGTCCCTGACGGGACAGGTGATCATCGGGCGCTCGCGATCAAGAGACATTCCGCCCCGACGGGGCGGGGGGCGCCGACGCCGGCGGAGGCGCCACCGAGGACGCGCGCCGTGCCCCAGTCGATCGGCGCGTCCCGTCAGGGACGGAATGTTCTGTCGGTGAGGGTTGCGGGATTTGGGGCTTGCTGGCGGGGAGGGGGATTCACCGAGGTTCATGGTCCTGAGGAGTATCCAAGGATTCGATGTACGGCTCATCCATGAGTTTCTGGAAATCGCTGCATTACTGGCTGCCCCCCAAACCTCTCAACCGTGAACCCTTCAACCCTCCAACCATTGCGCAGCCAACTGACCCGTTGACACCCCCCCATCCTTTGTTAGTCTGCCCGCTCATTTCCGCGGTCTGGACGGAAGGAACTGAAATCGAAGTCGAAGCGAAACCACGAACAACCTATGGCCAAAGCATCCAAGTCCCTGAAGTACGTCTACGTATTCGGCAACAAGAAAGCCGACGGCGACGGTTCGATGAAGCCCTTACTGGGTGGCAAGGGCGCCAATCTTGCCGAGATGTCCCGCATCGGTCTGCCGGTGCCTCCGGGCTTCACCATCACCACCGAGGTCTGCACCTACTACTACGACAACAAACGGACCTATCCCAAGGCCCTCCAGCCCCAGGTCCAGGCCGGCGTCGCCTTCATCGAGAAGATCATGGGCACCAAGTTCGGCGACCGGAACAACATGCCCCTCCTCGTCTCCGTTCGCTCCGGCGCCCGCGACTCGATGCCCGGCATGATGGACACCATCCTGAACCTCGGGCTCAACGACAACACCGTGCTCGCCCTGGTGAACGCCACCAAGAACGAGCGCTTCGCCTGGGACTGCTACCGCCGCTTCGTCCAGATGTACGGCGACGTGGTCATGGGCGTCCAGAAGCGCGCCGACGAAGACCACGAGCCCTTCGAGGTGGTCATTCACACCCTCAAGCACGAGCGCTATCACGCGGACATCGAGGACACCAAGCTCACCGTGGACGACCTCAAGGAGTTGGTGAAGCGCTTCCAGGCCCTTATCAAGGAGCGGACCGGAGGCCAGGAGTTTCCGCAGGACCCGTGGAAGCAGTTGTGGGGCGCCTCCGGGGCCGTCTTCGGTTCGTGGATGAACGATCGCGCCATTGTCTACCGCCGCAAGTACAACATCCCCTCCGAGTGGGGAACCGCCGTCAACGTCCAGGCCATGGTCTACGGCAACACCGGTGACAGCTCCGGATCCGGGGTCGCCTTCACCCGCAACCCCGCCAATGGCGTCAAGGAGTTCTACGGCGAATTCCTCATCAACGCCCAGGGCGAAGACGTCGTCGCCGGCGTCCGCACCCCCGAGCCCGTGGCGCAGCTCGCCAAGGAAATGCCCGCCGCCTACAAGGAACTCGACAATATCCGCACCACCCTCGAGAAGCACTTCAAGGACGTGCAGGACTTCGAGTTCACCATCCAGGACGGCAAGGTGTTCATGCTCCAGACCCGCAACGGCAAACGCACCGCGCTCGCCGCGCTCAAGTTCTCCATGGACATGTGCAAGGAGAAGCTCATTGACTGGAAGACGGCCATCCGCCGCAACCCGGCCGACCAGCTCGACCAGTTGCTGGCCCCGATCTTCGAGGCGAAGTCCGAAAAGGCCGCCAAGGTCATCGCCAAGGGCCTGCCCGCTGGTCCCGGCGCCGCCTCCGGCAAGATGTATCTGAACGCCGACCGCGCCGACGCGGCCGCGGCCAAAGGGGAGAAGGTGCTGCTCGTCCGCAACGAGACCACGCCGGAAGACCTCCGCGGCATGATCGCCTCCGAGGGCATTCTCACCGCCAAGGGCGGCGTCAGCTCGCACGCGGCGCTCGTCGCCCGCCAGATGGGCAAGGTCTGCGTTTGCGGCGCCGGCGCGCTGCACATCGATTACGCCAGCAAGACCATGACCGTTGACGGCCAGACCTTCAAGGAAGGCGACTATCTCTCGATCAACGGCACCGCCGGCACGGTCTATCCGGGCGAAATCAAGACCGCCGCCTCCGAGATCGTTCAGGTGCTCATCGAGAAATCCCTCGATCCCAAGAAGAGCGCGACCTACGGGATGTACAAGACCCTCATGGATTGGTGCTCGAAGGTCACCCGCCTCCAGGTCCGCACCAACGCCGACACCCCGGAACAAACGGCAAACGCGGTGGCGTTTGGCGCAACCGGCATCGGCCTCTGCCGCACCGAGCACATGTTCTTCGAAGGCGACCGCATCGACGCCATGCGCGAGATGATCCTCGCCGACAACGTCGACGACCGAAAGAAGGCCCTCGCCAAGCTCCTCCCGTATCAGAAGGAGGACTTCGTCGGCATCTTC
>CAYSPU010000275.1:0-7741 GCA_964432995.1 uncultured Verrucomicrobiota bacterium | reverse complement strand
GGACCGCGGGTCTTCTCGACCCGCAGCAAAACGCACACGCCCTTTGCTGCGGCTCAAGACGAGCCGCGGTCCGCAACCTGAGGGCTGCGGCCGTCCCCGGCCGAAGGAACGGACGACCGAACCGCCAGCGCCACTTGCGCGAGGATCCGGGGGCGCACTGCCGGCTTTACTTCGAACACCGGCCAGCCTTTAATCCGGCCATGGTTTGTCAGGGAAACCGCAGCTAGCGCCAAAGGAAATCCCGCCGATGCCAACCAATCCGCCGAACCCAGCCACGGTGACGGGCAGCACACGCAAGCGGATTCTGTTTGTCGATGACGAGACCACCGTGCTGAACCTGCTGAAAATGGTCTGCCGCCGCATCGGGCCCGAGTGGGATACCCACTTCGCCGAGAGCGGGCCCGCCGCCTTGCAGATGATGGCCGAGCAGCCGTTCGATGTGGTCGTCTCGGACATGCGCATGCCGGAAATGAACGGGGTGGAATTCCTCTACTCCGTCATGGAGCGTTACCCGCGCACCGCCCGGATCATCCTCTCCGGTTACGCCGACCAACAGGTCGTCATGCGCGCCGTCGGCGCCGTCCACCAGTATCTGTCCAAACCCTGCGACATCAACGCGCTCCGCGCCGCCCTGCAGCGGATCCTGGCACTGGACCGCTTCCTGAGCAACGACCGGATGAAGGCCGTCGTCGCTCGCATCCATACTTTGCCCAGCTTGCCGTCGCTCTACTACGATCTCATGAAGGAGCTGGCCTCTCCCCACGCGACCACCGAATCCGTGGCGGCGATCATCTCGCGCGACATCAGTCTCACCGCCAAGCTGCTGCAGTTGGTCAACTCGGCGTTCTTCGGCGTCGCTCAACACGTGAACAGCGCCGCTGAAGCCATCCAGATTCTCGGCTTCAGCACCATCAAGGCCCTCGCCCTCTCGATCTACGTCTTCTCTCGCTTCGAGCCCGAGCGCCTGCCTGGTTTTCCCATCGAACGTCTCTGGCAGCACAGCATGGCCACCGGCCTCCTGGCCCGCCGCATCGCCGCCTCCGAAGGGAGTGACCTCGGCCTCATCGAAGCCGCTTTCACCGCCGGTATCCTCCACGACGTCGGCAAACTCGTCCTCGCCATCAGCTTCCCCGAACTCTACCGCAAATCCATCAACACCGCCTTCAGCCAGGAAACACCGCAATGGCAGGCCGAGGCCGAGGTCGTCGGCGTCTCTCATGCCGAGATCGGCGCCTACCTGCTCGGCCTCTGGGGACTCCCTTGCCCCATCGTCGAAGCCGTCGCCTGGCACCACCAACCGCGCCTCCGCGAACCCACCGACTTCAGCGCCCTCTCCACCGTCCACATTGCCAACTACGTTCACGGACGCCTTACACCCGCTTCGGATCCGCCCCTCGCCGCTTCCTGTGACCGTGACTACATCGAGCGCCTGAACCTCTCCACCGAAGTAGCCACCTGGGAGACGAACGCGAACAAATCCTGAACCCATCCGCCCATCCGCCGTCTGGCCCAACACGATCGCCCCCCCACCCCACAATCCCGTCTGCGGTCCACCGAATCCCGGCATCATGCGCCCGCCCAACCCACGATCATCCCTCACCCTTCGCTGGTTCCTCCTGGGCCTGGGTGTCACCTGCCTTGCTCAAGCCCAACTCTCTCCCCAAAGCCCCCAGGAATGGTTCGCCGCCGCGTTCGCCCGGGTCACCACTGCCGTCGAGCCTCCTCCTGATTCCACACCGCGCACCTGGTCCGCCAGCCTGCGCCTCACCAACCCCGACGGCCAGGGCCTCGGCCCCGTGGGCGAACAGATCAGCCTCGCCTTCCAGGCACCCGACCGCATCCGCTGCACCGCCCAAATCCAGGGAGAACGGATCGCCCTCGGACGCGATGGCCAGCAGCTCTGGATCTCCGCCCCCGACAAGTCCTTCACCCTGGTCGGCTCCGCCGGCCTCCCCCGCTTCGCCAGCCTCCCCCACAAGAAGGATGACACCCGCCTCGCCCCGATCGCCCTCGGCCTGAGCCGCGAACAGATCCTGCTCCTGCCCTTGCTCCTCCAGGTCGAATCCCTGCCCGCCGAGACCATCGCCGACACTCCCTGCCGCGGACTGAGACTCCGTCCCCAACCGGCCGCCGTCGAAGCCCGCCAACTCCCCGACGGCGAAGCCCACCTCTGGATTCGCGAATCCGACTTCCTCCCCATGCGCCTCCGCCTCGCCGATCCCCAGGGCCGCTGGCTGCAAGTCGAATGCTCCCACATCCAATCCGAAGATCCGTGGCCCGCCGAGAAATGGCGCCCCGCCTCGGACGGCAATGCCACCACCGAAACCGTCGCCCTTAGCCACCTGCAGCGTTTCCTCAAAGCCGCCGTCTCACTCCTCAACCAGAATCTCCCCCCGCTCGGACCCGCCCACGGCCAACGCCGCCTCCTGGCCACCGAAGGCGCCGGCCGCCTCGAAGACCACGACGGCACCCGAGTCCTCTTCCTCAAGGGAACCCCCGAAGAAATGGGCCGCCAGCACGGCATCCTCCTCCGCCGCCAAGTCCATAACCTCGTCGACAAAATCCTCTACGGCGTCGGCGTCGGCAGCTCCCTCGAAAAACGCCGCTGGTTCTTCGGCGAAATCGAGGAAGCCCAACGCCGCCTCCTCCCCTTCATCGACCCTCGCTACCTCCGCGAGATGGACGCCCTCGCCCTCGCCGCCAATCTCGAAACCGAGGAAGTCCGCCTCGCCAACTTCTTCCCCGAACTCTTCCACTGCAGCGGCTTCGCCCTCTTCGGCAAAAGCACCTCCGACGGACGCCTCTACCACGGCCGCATCCTCGACTACCTCAAAGGCGTCGGCCTCGAACCCAATGCCGTCGTCATCGTCCACCAACCCGACACCGGCTTCGCCTGGGCCAATGTCGGCTACGCCGGATTCGTCGGCACCGTCACCGCCATGAACGAACGCCGCATCTCCATCGGCGAAATGGGCGGCCGCGGCGAAGGCAACTGGGACGGCAAACCCATGGCCCAACTCCTCCGCGAGGTCATGGAAAAGGCCGACACCCTCGACGCCGCCATTGACATCCTCCGACGCGGACCCCGCACTTGCGAATACTACTACGTCGTCGCGGACGGCAACAGCCGCCGTGCCGTCGGCGTCGCCGCCACCCCCACCACCTTCGAACTCGTCCGGCCCGGCCAAACCCACCCGCGCCTCCCACACGCCGTCCCCGATGCCGTCCTCCTCAGCGCCGGCGACCGCTACGAAAAACTCGTCGAACGGGTCCGCGAACAACACGGTCGGATCGACGCCGAACGCGCCCGCCGCCTCATGGAACGTCCGGTCGCCATGAAGTCGAACATCCATTCCGCGCTCTTCGCCCCCGAGTCCCTCGACTTCTGGGTCGCCAACGCCGATTCCCGGAACGTCGCCAGCCACACCCGTTACACCCACTACAACCTCGGCGAATTGCTCGGAAGCACGCCGCCCGCCGTCGAGACTTCGAACACGTCTTCGGCGAGGTAGGGCGACCTCTCCGAGGGCGCCGGAGGACGGTAGGCCGGCACGTCGGCACATCGGCACGTCGGCAGGTCGGCACGGCGGCACTTCGCCGCACTGTCCTACCGTCCTACCGTCTCACCGCCCCGGCACCCACACCAACCCCGCCACGTTCGTCCGCCCCTTGTCCCGCTCGTAATCCCAATACTCCGCGCTGCGGAACCGCGCCACGTGGCCGTCCAGAAAGAGGAACTGCGCGCCGCCACCGTGCAGGTTCGTGTGGACATAACCCCAGTAGCCGACCGCGGGCAGGTTCTTTGAATCGAACAGCCAGACCATCGTCGAAACCCCGGGAACATGCGAGAGGCGGACCGCACCCCCTTCCTCGCCCGTGCCGTTCACATGCTCGTTCAGACAGTAATGGAACAGGTTCTTGCCGTTCGACCGGCGTCGGTTCGCCGGACAGATCCACAGGCTGGGCCCGGGCTCGATGTCCGCGTTCGTCCGCCAGCACATTTCATGATACGGCGCGATCCCCAACGCCTGCGGCAACTGCACATACCAGCCCGCGTTCGTTGCCTTCGCCCCCGGATTCGGCATCCCGTCCGGCGGCAGGAAGTCCTCGTGATCGCTCGCATACAACTGCGTCGCAATCCCCCACTGCCGCAGATTGCCCAAACAGGACGCGGCGCGCCCGTGCCCCTTGGCGCGGGCCAATGCCGGCAGGAGCAGACTCGCCAGCACGCCCACCACCGCCAACACCACCAGCAACTCGATCAACGTAAACGCGCGACCCCAACCGCCGCGCCACCTCACTCGCTCTCGAATCATCACTCCACCTCCTTACACCAGGAGGCCGGAGCTCAACGGCTCAGCGTGGCGCCCTCCTCGAGGCGCAACGCGGCAACTGACCGCACCGACAGGCAGACCGCCCGTCAGCATTCACTGGATCCGTCCTCCTTGGCGAACCCACCGTAGCCATCTCCCGACATGGCTGGCAAGCCCGAAGAGGCCGGCCCGAAGAGGCCACCCCCGAATCGTCGCGTCATCAGCGCCGGGACTCCGCTCGTCCCGGTCAACACAGGGCTTTCCCCTGCGGATGGGCGTCTTGTCGCGTCTTGTCGGCTCCGGGCTACACCGCGGAGTAGCACTTCGATCTTGCTGCCAGAGCCAGGTTGCCACTGATGGACTCCTATGCTTCACTCCCCCGAAATGCGGCTCCGCCGGCGCTGGAGAATCCCACGCACCGTCCGCGCTGAGGACGGCCCGGCCGGGCGCGGACTACAGATTGCTCCCTGACATGCATCACCCGATTCGCCTGCTCACTGTTCTGCTACTCCTGTCGGTCCCTGCGGCCGTGCGCGCTGCCGATTCCACACTGCCGCCGACGGTGGATCTCCGCCCGCAATTCGAGTCCTGGGGATTGGCCGCACGGCAGCAGGGGAACCGCCCCACCTGCTCGGCGTTCACGGTGACCGTGGCGCTCGAATATGCCGTCGCCAAACAAAACGGCTCCGGGAAACGCTTCAGCGTGGAGTATCTCAATTGGGCCGCCAACCAGGAAGCGGGCGACACCGACGACGGCGCGTTCTTCTCCGACCTGTGGAAGGGCTTTGCGAAGCACGGCGTCTGTGCGGAAGAAGCGATGCCGTATCAGGAGAAATTCAAGCCGACGGAACCTCCGGGCGCCACGGCGATGGCTGACGCCCGGGAGCATCCGCTTCCGGGCATGGAGATCCATTGGATCAAGGAATGGGATGTGAACACGGGCCTCACCATCCCGCAGTTGACCTCCATTCGGCAGAACCTCCACGCCGGTTGGCCGGTCTGCGGCGGATTCCGCTGGCCCCACAACGCCCAGTGGGTCGACGGCATCCTCCAAATGTGCGCTTCCAACACGGTCTACGACGGTCACAGCGTCCTGTTGGTCGGCTATCGCGACGATGCCCAGCAGCCCGGCGGCGGCGTGTTCCACTTCCGCAACACAGCCAAAGACGGTCGCGATGGCGCCATGCCCTACGCCTACGCGATGATGTTCATGAACGATGCCGTCTGGTTCGGCAGCGACCCGAAGAAGCCCGGCCAAACCCCATAACCGGCATCCTCCGCAGTTCCTTGCGGAGCCAAGGACGGAGTACCGCGGTTGAACTTCGGTCTCCAGGCTCAATCGCCCGCAAACCGGAACGACCAGCGGCCTTCCGGCGCCACATCGCCGCTCCGGTAGAAATCCAGCACCTCGCCGGGGCGCTGCAGGTGGTCCGCCCACTTGAAATCGAGCGCCAGGTGCGTCGTGCCCTCCGGAAGCCCCAACTGCCGCCGGCGGATGGCCAACTCCAACTCCCGACCCGTCACCCGCATCCGCACCCGGCCCACCTCGCGCCAGCGCCAACCCCCTTCGTTGCGCTCGAGCACGGCTTCCTGGTCCGAACCTGCGCGCACCCGGTTGACGACGAAGTCGAATCCTTCCCACCCCGTCTGCGGGTCCTGATCCGTATCGAGGAAGAGCCACATCCAATTCGTGCCCGTGGGCGCGCTGAGCGGTTGTCGTGTCTGCGCTTGGAAGTAGACGTGGCGCCGGTCCCGGGCGACGCGGGCGGTCTCCAGATCGTTGCGGCCGGAGCGATTCACATAGCGCAAGCCGGCCACACCGCCGTGCTCGCGCGGTTCCGTCTCCCCCACATGATCGGCGAACACCGGCCCCACGCCGCGCCATTCGGCGCTCCCTCGCCCCAACCGAATGGTCCTCGGGGCTGACGCCCGGGGCACCGCCGGCACTCCCTTGTAGCGGCGGACGTTGGCTACCAATTGCCAGTAGTAATGGTCGATGTGCCCCACCGCCGCCGGTTCGATGTCGCGGCTGTTCTCCTGGTCAAACTGATCCACAAACACCAGCGGACCATCCGGGGTCCCCCAACGCCCCGCAATCCACTCGTTCCAACCCGTTACCATCACGAAGGGCGGTCCCAACTCAAACGCCCGCTGCCACTGCTCCTGGAAGTTGTGGCCCCAGTTCGCCGCGCCGGTCGCCGCCTCCGCTTTGCCCTGATGGAAACTGCGCCCGCGGGCCTCGCCCGAGCTCATGTTGGTCACCTTCCCGTCGCTTTGCCGGAGGTTCTGGGCGACCGACACGGTGAGCTGCTCCGGTCGCTGGGGATCCTCCGCGTAACCGTAGGGCTGCGGGTAGGTGGCTTCCCAGTGCCAGGCGTAAGGCGTGTTCGTCAAGGTGAACGGCCAATGAGCACGGCGCAGGGTGAAGAAGTCCCGCAGCTCGGGCGTGGCCTGCGCCGGATCGCACACCATCAGCGGCTTCCCCTGCCACACAAACCAGAGCTCGTGAAACTCACCCGGGCGATACAAGTCCTCGTACAATCGCTGCGCCGTCTTCCCCGCCTCCGTATTCACCATGAAGGCAATCTGCGGCGTGCGGCCTCCTTCCTCGCGCACCGTGCGGAACACCGCGCACAACTTCCGATACACCTCGCGATACGTCTCGGCATTCGTGGTGTCGAAGATCAACGTGTCCACCCCCGCATCGGCCAGCAACTGCGCGTGCCGCCGCAGCACCCACGGGTCGGCGCTGTGATAGTAGCCATGGAGCGGCTGACCCCAGTAGTGATACATCCCGATCGGCCCCCAATACGGCGAACCGGGTTTCCGCAAAGCCTCCGGATCCCGCTCCAGAATCCGCGCAATGTCATACGGCCCCTCCTCGTGCGGGCTCTTCCCCGAATGCGCACTGTGCCACAGGAAGTAGAACATCCCCACAAACCGGCCCGCCCTGGTCTCACCCACCTCCTCCGAGAGCGGCAGTCGCCGCCCCAAACCGTCCGTGGCCGGCCACGGCGTGCCCGGGTTGCCCGCCGATCCCTCGGCCGATGGCTGCCCGACCGCGCCAATCCACTGCAGGCTGAGGATGGCGATCAAGAACGCGGCCACCCACCAACTCCGCCGCTCTCTTTCAGTGAATCCCCTTGCCCATTGTGGGATATCACTTTGCATGAAAGGTAGGGCGGCCTCTCCGAGGGCGCCGCAACATGTAGTCGCCATACCATGTGTCTTCGGCGCGATGCGGAGACCTGCTCGCGAGTTCTGCTCGGAGCCTGCTCGCGAGTTCTGCTCGGAGCCTGCTCGCGAGTTCTGCCGGGAGTCGCGCCCCACGAGTTTTCGCAGCAACCTGTGCATGACTTTGGCCCCCTCCCCGTGAACCTCCCGTTTGAGGTAGGGACGCCCGGCCTCGGGCGTCCGGCGGTTCCCGG
>CAYSPU010000274.1:5713-7757 GCA_964432995.1 uncultured Verrucomicrobiota bacterium | reverse complement strand
CGCGGCCGACGACCCGTGAACCAGCAAGCGACAACTGATGCTACGGTGCAAGGCCTGTTTCGAGGCGCGCACGGTTGGTCGGCTCTGGCGCCCGGGCCGCGGCGCGCGGGGCGCCGGTCCGGCCGGGGCCGGACAAGGGGCGGCCGTATCGCGGCATTCACGTTGATCGAACTGTTGGTGGTCATCGCGATTGTCGCCATCTTGGCTGGCATGCTTCTGCCCGCTCTGGCGCGGGCGAAGTATTCCGGGCAAAGGTCGGTGTGCCTCAACAACATCCGGCAACAGTATCTCAGTCAGATCCTGTATGCGGACGACAACAGCGGGCGGTTTCCCTTTCACGATGATCTGAGTCCGGACTACCACCGTACGCCGACCACCGGCGCGCGGAGCATCGTCAATTGCCTGCGCGGCACCTACCTTTCCACGACGGAGATTCTGATCTGCCCGATTACCCGGAGGTCCTTTGGCAAGGTCTGGTGGAATTATGCGAGCATGACGAACTACGCTGACGCCGACACCCGCGACTACGGCGGATGGGATACGCCGGCCATCTATGTGTTCACGCCGTACATGTGGCTGGCCAACTTCACGGCCAATCCGGAGATGAAATACCTCGCGGAAGACGGAACGGTCAGCCCCAACCCCGACGAGAACGAACCCCCCTGGCCGAAACAGTCGAGCGAGTGCGACAGCCGTCGGGCTTTCATCACCCACCGTGTCAGCGATACCCCGGGGACCGCTCTGTGGGACGTCGGCCACTTGGGTCGGTTTGGGGCCGGGAGCCAGAGCCGGCCTCTCTGGACGTGGTCCATTACGCCGGATCAGCCGGTAGGACAGGCCGATGGCAGTGTCCGCATCCGCCCCAAGTCGCAGATCAAGCCCCGTGCCAAGGGTGGTCCCAGCGCCGACACCGTCTACTATTACTGAGCCGAGTGGGCGCGCCGGCGCGGCGCCGCTTGTCCTGCGAGCCGGTGGCGGACACATTTCGTCCCGCCAAAAAGTACTGGCTCCCTCGGGCGCGTTTCCCCAACATGCCCCCCCGTTCGGGCCGGGGAACGCCTTGCCCGACCCGGAGAACGGTTTTGGACATGAAAGCCAAGATTGTCATCACGCCGAAGAAGGCGGTTGTGGACCCGCAGGGCAAGACGGTCCAGAGCGCCCTGGAACACATGGGGTATCGTGGGGTTGCGGCGGTGCACGTCGGGAAGTACCTCGAAATCGAGCTGGCGGCGGGCGCGGACGCGGCGACGGCGCGTCGCGAGTTGGACGAGGCCTGCCACAAGTTCCTCAGCAATCCGGTGATTGAGGATTACCGGCTGGAGATCGAATGAACTTCGCGGTTCTCCAGTTCCCGGCGTCGAACTGCGACCAGGACGCCGTTCACGCGGTTCGCCGGTTGGGGCACACGGCCGGGTATGTCTGGCACAAGGAGCGCTCGCTGGGCGGTGCGGACGCGGTGATTGTGCCCGGTGGATTCAGCTACGGCGACTACCTGCGCTGCGGGGCGATTGCGCGGTTCAGTCCCGTGATGCAGGCGGTGCGGGAGTTTGCGGACCAAGGCGGTCTGGTCCTGGGGATCTGCAACGGCTTCCAGATTCTCTGCGAGTCCGGTCTGCTGCCGGGCGCGCTGGTGCGGAACCGCGGTCTGCAGTTCCGCTGCGAACACGTCCATCTGCGGACGGTGACGTCCGATTCCCCCTTTACGCGGAAGATCCCGGCGGGACAAGTGCTGCGGATCCCGGTCGCGCACGGGGAAGGCTGCTATTTTGCCGACGATGCCACGTTAGACCGGATGGAGGCCAACAACCAGGTGTTGTGGCGGTATTGCACGGCCGATGGTGAGGTCACGGACGCGTCGAACCCGAACGGATCCTTGCGGAACATTGCCGGGATCTGCAACGAGGCGCGGAACGTGGCCGCATTGATGCCGCACCCGGAGCGGGCTTGCGAATCGATCCTGGGCAGCGAGGACGGCCGGTGGATTTTCGAGAGCATGATTGCGGCGGGCGGGCGGGTGGCGGCGGCTGGGGCTGCCTGACCATGC
>CAYSPU010000274.1:0-5703 GCA_964432995.1 uncultured Verrucomicrobiota bacterium | reverse complement strand
CTGGATCTCCAGGCCGGCGACCTTGGGGATCGAAATCCGGGGCGACTCCACGCGCCCACCGGTGAACCGCACCGATTGCCAGATGGCCTCGCCGGTGGCGCTGGAGCTGGCCGAGCCGAAGCCAACCTGATTGCGGCGGGCGGGGGGGTGGCGGGGGCTGGGGGTGCCTGACCATGCCCGTGTGCCCGGTCGCGAAGTGAGGCCAACGACTTGAAACCTGAGATTCTATCGCCGATTCCCCCGGAACCGGCCATCACGCCCGAGTTGGTGCAGAAGCACAACCTGACCCCGGAGGAGTATGGGCACGTCCGGCAGATCCTGGGCCGCGACGCCACCTACACGGAGTTGGGCATCTTCTCGGTCATGTGGAGCGAGCATTGCTCCTACAAGAATACACGGCCGCTGCTGCGGACGTTTCCGACGAAATCGCCGAGGATTCTGGTCGGCGCGGGCGAGGAGAACGCCGGGATCATCGACATCGGCGACGGTCTGGCCATCGCCTTCAAGATTGAGTCCCACAACCACCCCAGTGCGGTCGAACCGTTCCAGGGCGCGGCCACGGGGGTGGGGGGCATCGTGCGGGACATCTTCACGATGGGCGCCCGCCCCGTGTGCGCCATCGACTCGTTGCGGTTCGGGGAGCTGACGGATCCCGAGGTGCGTCGCCTCTTCGCCGGGGTGGTCGCCGGGATCGCGCACTACGGGAATTGTTTTGGGATCCCGACGATTGCGGGGGAGGTTTGCTTCGATCCTTCCTACGAGGCGAATCCGCTGGTGAACGTCTTCTGCCTGGGGGTATTGCGGCACGACCAGATCGCGCGCGGTGCCGCCAAGGGGATTGGGAATCCAGTGTTCTACGTGGGGCCACCGACCGGACGGGATGGTCTGGCCGGCGCGGCCTTCGCCTCTCAAGACCTGACCGACGAGTCTGCCGAACAGCAACGCGGCGCGGTGCAGGTGGGCGATCCCTTCATGGAGAAACTGGTTTGCGAGGCCTGCCTGGAGCTGCTCGCGACCGGGGCGGTCGCCGGAATTCAGGACATGGGCGCCGCCGGCCTGACCTGTTCGACGTGCGAGACCGCCGCCCGCGCTTCCACCGGGATCGAAATCGAGCTGAACCGCGTTCCCCAGCGCGCCCCCAACATGACCTCCTACGATCTCATGCTGAGCGAGTCGCAGGAGCGAATGTTGATCATCGTTCACCAGGGGCGCGAGGAAGAGGTGAAGCGCATCTTTGACAAATGGGACTTGCCTTGGGCGGAGATCGGGCGCGTCACCGACACCGGCCGCATGGTCGTGCGCCACCACGGGCAGATCGTGGCCGACATCCCGGCGAAGTTGATTGCCAGCGAATCCCCCGTCTATCACCGCGAGGCCAGGGAACCGGCTTACCTGCAGTCCGTCCGCGCGTTCACGCTGGCGGCGATGGCCGACCTGACGGACCCGACCCCGGCCCTCAAGCAGTTGTTGGCGTGGCCGACCATCGCGTCGAAGAACTGGGTCTACCGTCAATACGACCACATGGTGCGCAACGGTTCCGTGGTCTGCCCGGGGAGCGACGCGGCGGTCATTCGGATCAAGGGCGACTCGGTTCCGGGGTCCGAGCGTGCCGATGCGGGCGGGACGGCGTCCGCCGTTCCGGAGAAGTACGTCGCCATGACGGTCGATGGGAACGGGGCCTACGTGTACCTGGATCCGTATGAGGGCGGCAAGGCGGTGGTCGCCGAGGCGGCGCGCAACCTGGCCTGCGCAGGCGCGGTGCCGCTGGGCGTCACGGACAATCTGAACTACGCCAACCCGAACAATCCAGAGTTGTTCTGGCAGTTGCGGGAGAGCGTGCGGGGTCTGGGCGAGGCGTGCCGCGTGTTTGATGCGCCGGTCACCGGCGGCAATTGCAGCCTCTACAACCAGAACCCGACCGGGCCCATCGATCCGACCCCGACGGTGGCGATGGTCGGCCTGATCGAGAAGGCGGAGTACATCACCACCCAATGGTTCAAGGACGAAGGCGACGTGATCCTGCTGCTGGGCGAGGCGGTCGACCGACAGGATCCGCTGCAGGGTTTGGGGGGATCGGCATACTTGCAGGTCCTGCATCGGACCAAGAACGGTTTGCCGCCGCGCTGTTGCCTCGCGCGCGAAAAGGAACTGCACCAAACGTTGATCGGCTGGATCCAGTCCGGCGTGGTGAAGAGCGCCCATGATTGCAGCGAAGGCGGGCTGGCGGTGGCCTTGGCGGAGAGTTGCATCTCGCAGACGGTCGGGCGCAACACGCCACGGCTCCTGGGAGCGCAGATTGACCTGAGCGGCATTGCCAGCGTGCGGTTGGATGCCCTTCTGTTTGGCGAAACCCAGGGGCGCATCGTGCTCTCGGTTCCCGCCAGTCAGGTGGCCAAGGTGCTCGGCCAGGCCAAGATTCTCGAAGTCCCCGTCCTGCGTTTGGGCGTTGTGGGCGGCCAACAGCTTACGATCAAGACGTCGGCCGGCGCCTGGGCATGGGATCTGCCTGAGTTGCGCGACGCCTGGTGGAATGCCATCGCCCGACAGATGGCGTGACGCGAATTCTTGCGAATTTCCGCGAACTCATTTCGCGCGAATTCGCGCAATTCGTGTCATATCTCCGCGTTGGGGTGGCGAAGTGACAAGTGATCCACTTCGTGTTGATCCGTGTTCATCCGTGGTGGAAGATCCTTTCGTGGGATGAAACCGTTGCCGAGCACATCGCAGTCTGACGTGGTGCGCATCCGTCTGACGATCAGCTACGACGGGACGGCGTATGCGGGTTGGCAGGTGCAGAAGATCGGGACCGGAGTGCAGGAGTTGATTGAGACGGCGCTGCAGCGGCTGTTTCAGCAGCCGTTGCGACTGCACAGTTCGAGTCGGACCGACACGGGCGTGCACGCCCTGGGCATGGTGGCGCATGTCGATCTCCCCCGGGACCGATTCCGGATGCCGATACGCAAGCTCCCGCTGGCGATCAACGCCCATCTGCCTGAAGACATCCGGATCGTCTCCGCCAGTCGATGTCGCGGCGATTTCCACGCCCGATTCCAGGCCAGGGGCAAGGAGTATCGCTACTTCATCTGGAACCACCCGGTGATGAACCCGCTGCGGCGCCACCAGGCGTGGCACGTCCCCAAGCCCCTCGATCTCCCAGCCATGCGCGCCGCCGCCCGGCGCCTCAAGGGGAAGCACGATTTCCGGGCATTCGCCGCCAACCGGAACTACGAGGTCGAGCACACCGTGCGGACGTTGAGCCGATGCCGGATTCTGCGGGAAGGGCCACTGATCACAGTGGTCCTGCGCGCCGACGGATTCCTCTACAAAATGTGCCGGGGCATCGTCGGTACACTGGTCCAGGTGGGGCAGGGGAAGCTCGGTGCGGTCGAGATCGATCGGATTCTGGCCTCGCGCGACCGCCGTGTGGCGGGGATGACCGCCCCCGCTCACGGGCTCGTGCTCTGGCGGGTCTTCTATGGCCAGTTGCAGGCGCGCGTCCCAGCGGGGGACGAACAACGAAGGAACAAAGGCACGAAGGGTAGGGTGCCGAACGCGCAAGCACCACAGACAGAGCAGGCGGTAGAGAGCCGCGGTCCGTGAGTGCTCGAAAAGCGCAGGCACGTTCCGCGGCCGGAACACTGAACATCGAACATCGAACGCTGAACATCCGATGTCGAAGGCAAGCAGCCGTTCAGTGTTCGATGTTCGACGTTGGACATTCCGTGTTCGGCTGATACGCTCGCCAGCAATCCTGGAGCCGACAGAGCGCCCGTCCGCGGGGGCGAAAACCGCGCGCTGACCGGCGACGACCAAACTGCCAGCGCCACTTGCGCGAGGATCCTGGGCGGAGAAAGCCGTTGACGCCTTGGCATGTGAACTTCATTCTCCGGCCCCGTCATGCCCGGGTCCAGAGAGCTTGGTTGGCCATCCGCTCGCGGCGCGATGCTGCGGAGTGAAAGGGCGGTGTGTTGTCGAGCCGCGGGGAATCCCCTTTCCGCGTCTCCCGAGCCTTCCACCGATGCATAGAATCCAATCCAAGACCGCACTGAGTCCGAATGTGACGCGGCTCGACGTCGTGGCGCCGCGGATTGCGCAGATTCGTCAGGCCGGGCAATTCGTGATTGTGCGCCGCGCCGAGGGCGCGGAGCGGATTCCGCTGACGATTGCGGATGCGGATCCGGCGTCGGGGAACATCACGCTGGTGATCCAGGCGGTGGGCAAGAGCACGCGCGAGTTGGTGGCGCTCGAGGTGGGGGAATCGATTCTGGACATCGTGGGGCCGCTGGGGCATCCGACGGAGTTGGTCGAGCGGGGGCGCGCGCTGTGTATCGGCGGGGGAGTGGGGACGGCGGTGGTGCACCCGATCGCGCAAGGGCTGGCGCGGCGGGGGGTGGGGGTGACCAGCATCATCGGCGGGCGTTCCCGCGAGTGGGTGATCTTTGAGGCCGAACTGCGCCGCCTCGGCAATGTGATCGTTTGCACCGACGACGGCAGCTACGGCCGGCGGGGGTTCGTGACGGATGCCGCCCGGGAGGTGTTGGAGAGAGGTGGCGTGGACGTCGTCTATGCCGTGGGGCCGGTGCCCATGATGCGCGCCGTGGCCACCTTGACCCGACCGCTCGACGTGCGCACCATCGTGTCGCTGAACCCGGTGATGGTCGACGGGACGGGGATGTGCGGCGGGTGCCGGGTATCGGTGGGTGGAGAGACGAAGTTCGCGTGTGTGGACGGGCCGGAGTTTGACGGGCACCAGGTGGATTTCGATTTGTTGTCGGATCGGCTGGCGACCTACCGAGGGTTCGAGGAGGAAGCGGCGGCGCGCTGTGCGAGCGGCGCCTGCCGGATTGGGCTGCCGTAAGGGGCGTGGACGAGGGGCAAGCGTGAGCACGAAGATCACCACCAGGGAACGGCTGCAGATCGACCGGCAACGGATGCCGGAACAGGATGCGGCACAGCGGAATGCGAACTTCGGCGAGGTCAACCTGGGTTTCAGCGAGCAGATGGCGTTGTTGGAGGCGCAGCGCTGTCTGCAATGCAAGGACCCGCGCTGCGTCCGGGGCTGTCCGGTGGCCGTCAACATCCCGCGTTTCATCCGGTTGCTGACGGAGGGGCGGATGGCCGAAGCCGCCCGGAGTTTGCTGGGGGACAACGCCTTGCCGGCGGTGACCGGGCGGGTGTGTCCGCAGGAGACGCAGTGCGAGATCGAGTGTGTGCGGGCGACGAAGGGGTTGCCGGTGGCGATCGGCTACCTGGAGCGCTATGTGGCGGACTGGGCGCGGAGTCATCCCGAAGAAGTCCCGTTTGTCAAAGCCGCGGCGTCGGGGCGCCGGGTGGCGGTGGTGGGATCGGGTCCGGGTGGGTTGACGGCCGCGGGGGAGTTGGTGCGGATGGGGCACGAGGTGACGTTGTATGAGGCGCTGCACCAGCCGGGGGGCGTGCTGGTGTATGGGATTCCGGAGTTCCGCCTGCCGAAGCGGATTGTGGCGCAGGAGGTGGAACGGTTGGTGCGCGCGGGGGTGAGGATCGAGTGCAACGTGGTGGTGGGCCGGACGCACACCTTGCCGGAGTTGCGGGAGCAATTTGATGCGGTGTTCATCGCCAACGGCGCCGGCCTGCCGGTCTTCATGAATGTGCCGGGCGAAAACCTCAGGGGGGTCTACTCCGCCAATGAATACCTCACCCGCGTGAACCTGATGGCCGCGT
>CAYSPU010000273.1:0-7806 GCA_964432995.1 uncultured Verrucomicrobiota bacterium | reverse complement strand
CCCACCAGCAACTATGACGAACTCGAGCGGGCCCTGCGACTGCTGCGCGTCATCCCCATGATGCAGAAGACGCGGATTCTGCTCTTTCCTCCGGCTCAAGGCACCGCGCCCGCCCGGTCCCCGGACGAAATCCGGAAGCGGTTGGGCGCCGAGGTCGTCGCCGTGAAAGAGAGCGACTTCGACGCGTTGATCTCCGGCGCGGAGGAGCAGGCGGTTCGAGCCGAGGCCGACCGCTGGACGAAGCAGGCCAAGGAGATCGTCGAACCCAACGCCGAGGACATCACCAAGGCCGCCCGCATCAGTGTGGCCCTGCAGCGCCTGATCGAGCAGGAACAGGCCCAAGGCTTGGCCATCGGCACCTGCATGGGCTGGTTGCCGAAAGGGTTCCCCTGCCTGGGCTTCGCGCGCCTCCGCGATGCGGGTATCCCGGCCGCCTGCGAGGGGGACATGGACTCGCTGTTGACCATGCTCCTTTTCCAGTACGCCTTCGATCAGGCGGGTTTCCAGGGCAACGCCACCTTTGACACCTCGCGCAACGTGCTCTGGACGGCGCATTGCACCGCGCCCCTGAAGATGGAAGGCGTCAACAGCAAAGAGGCGCCCTACCTCTTGCGCGGGCATTCCGAAGTCGGCGGCAGCGGTTGTGTCCCCGAAGTGCAATACCGCCTGGGCCAGGTCGTGACCCGCACCAAGTTCGTCAACCTGGACACGATCCTCGTCTCGACCGGCAAGATCATCGAGGTGCCGCAGAAGTCGGTCCGCGCCTGTCGCACCCAGATCGTCACCGAAGTCAAGGACGCCGCCCGGATGGCTGTCAACTGGAGCAGCGCGCTCGACACCGAAGACGCCATGACGTTGCTGCACCGGGTGGTCTTCTATGGGAATCACCTGGACAGCACCCAACACCTGGCCCGGCTGATGGGCCTGCGCGTCGTCGAAGAAGGCTGATCTCCTTCTTTGCCGGCCGCGGACTTTCCCGGGCTCATTCGACCTCGACCCACCGGACACCCCACGGCTCCAGCTTCAAGGGCACCCGGTTCAGTTCATCGGCACGGCCAGGCTGCAGGACGCGGAGTTGGTTGACCGTCGCGCTCGGCTCCAGTGCCACCGCGCGGCAGCTCCTTGATGTGGGGCGCGATCATCGGATCGCTCTGCAACCCGCCCTGGCCCAGCGCCAGCGCGGGCATGGACCACGCGCCGTCGGGCTTCGAGAAACCAACGCGAAGGCGCACCGGTCCGGACGCCGCCAGCGCGGCGGAGGTAGCAAGGCACAATAGCAAGGGGGTGATGTTCATGGGGGCGTCTCCAATTCCCGGGGCGCATTAACCTGCCTTCGCTTCGACCATCGAATGGCGGACTCCGGGAGGTGAAGTTCGAACCGCCCGACGTCCCGGCGGGCCGCAGTAATGCGCGAACCGCCCGAAGCGGCTCCTGACATCACAGGCTGCCAGACGGGCGGAACTACCTGCGCCCGAAACGGGCGCACTCCCGCCTCCGAGCGCCGGCATGTTGCCGGCCAGAGTGCGTGCGTCTTGGCCGCGTGCAACGCGGCGCTCCGCAAAGTGTACGATTCTCGAAGGTCCGCAAGCGCGTCCGCCCATCGGAGCGCCGCTTCCCAGGTCAATAACGGGCCACAATCAGGTAGCGCGCAGCCGCCGCATGCGGGATGCGGATCCACTCCTGAGCGGCGTCGAAATCTCTCGAGTCGGCGCCGTTGACGGTGACCGCTCGCAGCGGCTTGGACGCCGGATGTCGCAGACGGACCCACAACGCGGCGGGAGGCTGGCGCGTGGGGATGTCCACGTCCACCCGGATCTCCCCGGCGGCGACGCGGCTTTCGATCGCGAAGGTCAGAGGACCGTAACAGGTCGGAGCGCGCTCGACGCGGATTCGTTTTCCGTCCTCGAGCCATCTCCGGGGCACCGCCTGGCCCAGGAGCAAGGTCCGGTCGTCCCGCTCGTCGATGAGCATATGGCGGTGGAGGTCGAACCAGGCGCCGTCCGTGCTCGGCGGCATGGAGCATGTAGTCCACATGCACGGTCTGGTTGATCGGTTAATCGGCGTGGGATTGGCCATAGGCGAAATTCGAGTACGGGAGGTCCATGTTCGTCACCCCAGTCTCATCCACCCGGTGCCGCGGGAGCATCGACGCGTACCAGAGCTTGGCGCGGAACAAGTCGTTCACCGCAGTCTCCGGAACTTCGAAGAGCGCACCCTGCGCCAACCAATCTTCCCAATAGAGGAAGCTGTCTTTCCTTGGGAATCTTCTTCATGGTTCCGCCGAACAGCCTGCGAAATCATGTATCCAGAAACCCTGTGGCGACGTCTGGCGGCCGACAGCACTCTCCTGACCGCCACCGCAGCGTTGCTATCCCTGCCCCCGGCAACTCTCGGAGACTCAGTCGGCTGGATGGGGCCGGCGCCCGAGGTGATGCCCCTGCCCCAAGCCATTGCCTCCGCTTCTTGGATCTGCACCAAGTTGTCGACCTGAGTCCCCAGGCCCCACTCTTCCAAAGCTCCACGCCCAGTCCGTTGTTACACACCTGGCGCTATTCGCAGTGGCTCTGGGTTGGCGAGGAGCTCTGGATCTATGCCGAAGTGGTCACCGCACGTCAGACCCACGAGATCCGCCTCTTCCGCGTGCCACGTCATCCCTGATTCCCGCGTCCGCACGCAGACCGCCCGCATTCCAGGCGGCATACAGCACGTCCTGCGGGTGCACACGGGATCGGTTGCACCACACGGGCGTGAAATATGCCGGCTACGGCCCTTGGCGTCGTAGGGACGCAATGTCCATAGACGGACAAACGCTGAAAGGAGAACCGCAAACCTCCCAACCCTGAACCTCTGGACCCTGAACCTCTGAACCCTGAACCTCTGAACCCTGAACCTCCCGTTTCTTCATTCTGCATTCTTCATTTCCCACACACTCCCGCCAAAGGTGGTCACGTGGATGCGCGTTGTCTCGCCCGGAATAAACTCCACCCGCTGTATGTTCGAGAACGGCAGCTCATCGAACGCTTCCCAGCTCCGACCCTGATCTCGCGAGAGCCAGAGTCCGGCCCCCGGCGCCCCTTCGGTCAGCGTCATGTAGATCCAACCTTCCCGCTGCGGATGGAAGTAGCCGCCGAAGGTCTGCGGACCTTGCCGGCCAATTCTCCGCCATGAGCCCCCGCCGTCCTCGGTGAGGTACAGCCCACCCGACGAATCGCCGCGGCCCGCATCACACGCCCCCAGCAGGAGGCGCCCACTGTCGCGCGGATCCACTGAGAAGTCCTTGACGTAACGCAGCGCCGGTTTCGGGTGGATCGCCTCCCACGTCTCCGCGCCATCCCGGGAGCGATACAGCCCGACGCCCTCGCTCATCAACGGCGCCCCCGCCGACGGCCGCTTGGCGCAGATGCTGGCGAACAACGTGCCGTCGGCATGCAGGATCACCCGATAAACCCGCAGATTGTCCGGATGCCCAAGGCCGTTCTTCTTCAGCACCCAGGTCCGACCGTTGTCCGTTGACTTGAAAACGCCCTCGTCAAACACGCCGGCATACAGCGCCCGCGCCCCCTTCGGACTGCGCGGATCCAGGACGATCGAAGTCACCGGTCGCGCCGGCACACCCCGCGCCTCGACCTCCCACGACTCGCCGAAATCTCGCGACACGCAGACGCCGCCCGGACGCTGGTGCCCGTGGCGTTCGGAAATGATGTTGTCGTTCGGAATGTCGTGAACATCCGAGAAGGCACCCCAAATCGTCCCCGGCGTATCCGGATCAAACGCGAGTTCGTAACAGGTGTTGCGCCAGGGCGTCCACGTCTTGTCGTTCCACCAGCGCCACGTCCGGCCGCCGTCCAGCGAACGAGAGAGACCGATGTCGGTGTAGGCGATGTAATGGCGATTCGTCTCGTGGGGATCGGCGTAGTAATGCCACGTCGTCGTCACCACCAACCCGTTGCAGACCCACGACGTGTCGGGCCCGGGCCGCCCGCTGGTCGCGGGATAGGTGCTGCCCACGAACCACGAGGCCCCGCCGTCGTGTGTGATGTGCGGCTCGTTGCGCACCAGCATCACCCGGTTCGGATTGCTGTTGCAGATCGCTGCCCCGAACGGCGTCTCCCCTCCCTTGAAACACCGGCCCGTGGCCGCCGTCACGTAATCGTGGGCGACATTGAACTGCGGGAACCTCGGATCCTGAAAGTACGTGGCGCGCCAGGTCTCGCCGCCGTCGTCGCTGCGGTAAACCGTGTCGCTGTGCGGCGGATGGAACCCGGTGCTGGTGTTCAGCGTGTAGACGGTCAGCGGGCTCGCGTCCGTCGCCAGCAGATCGTTGTACTGCGCGATGGCACCATATGCCCATTGGTCGGCCTGCCGCGTCTCCATGTTCAGCCCCACCCCCATGGACCACTCCCACGTCTCGCCCCGATCGCGAGACCGATAGATGCCGCCCCGAAACGTGCCCCCGTCGTCCCTGCTTGGGACCGAGCAGTACAACCTGAGCACTCCGCTAACTGGATCGGAGCCGCCGGCAAATGCCAGAAGCTCTTTCCCCGGAAGCCCCGTCGTCCGCGCCGACCATGTCTCGCCACCGTCATCGGAACGCCAGATCCCGTGGTCCGTGGCGGCGAACATCGTGCGGCCCTGTCGGGTGCGATCGAAGTGAAAGGACAGCACGCGCCCCGTTGGTCCCGCACACGACTGCCAAGTCCGCCCCGCATCGCGCGATCGGGCACAGCCCCCCTGCCCCATCCCCACCAACATCACGTCCAGATCTGCCGGGTTGATCGCAATCTCACCTGCAAGCGAATCGCGTAGGTCGCCGATCGGCGCGAACGTCCTCCCCCGGTCGTGGCTGACCTTCAGCCGGCCGCCGGACGAAGCGAACACGACGTCGGGATTCGTTGGGTGAAACGCCGGCCGACAGCGCGTATCACTCCGCAATTGCGCATGGTGAATCATGCGCCAGTTGCGCCCGCCGTCCTCGGACACGTAGGCGGCGCTCATGTCGCAGTTCAGCATCATGAGATCCGGGTCCGCGGGCGAGATGGCGGGCGTGAACATCCCGCCGCCACCGGACAACCCGACCGGTTCCCAAGGGGCGGAACTCGGAGCTCGGAGCTCGGAGCTCGCGTTCGCGGTCTCAGGCCGCACCGGGCCAGCTTTCGTCCTCACGGTCACGGAGCCGTCAGGTAGGGCGGCCTCTCCGCGGGCGCCGGGAGCAGCGGTCACCGAACCAGCCAACGCGAGGCCGCCAGCCGCCACCAATATCAAGACCATCCCGCTTTTGGCGCCAACACAGCACGCCGCGCGGTCAGCGCGGCTGAGAAGACCCCTTCCACGGCGTTTGTTCATGCTGTCCTTTCCCGACGACGTCGCGTCCAGTCCATCAAGGTTTCTCCGAACTCTCCCTCCGAATCCGGCCCAAGGCGGATTCAACTGCGGACCTGATCCCATTGGTCTCACCGGTCATAGACTCCAGCATGGACTCCAGCGTAGGCGCAAAGCAGGCAGCAGCAGCTCCCACGTTGCCCAAGTCCACCGCGGTCCATCGCCGGATCTCGGGATCCGCCGATTGAAGAAGGCCGGCCACCAGATCGACGTTCGACGGACATGGGTCCATCCGCCAAAGCGCCACCGTCGCCCGGATGCGAGCAGACCTATTGGTGCTGCCCAGAAGCAGCTTGAGGCCTGGTATGGCACGGGCTTCCGGCATCCCGATCCGCGCCAAGGCGAGAGCTGTATTTCCACGGAGACTGAGGTCGGCAGCATCGCCGTGCTCCGCGCCCACCCCCATGCGGATGTACTCGCGCCGCAACTGCTGCCGGTTGTCCTTCAGGCAACCCACCAGAGCGGGCACCGCATTACTGGCCGCCGGTCCGATTTGCCCCAGAGCCTGAACCGTATACGACCGGGTACTCCAACGCAGGCGCTTTTCATTGGCGATCTCGATCAGCGCGGGCACCGCCGGCTCCGCCGCAGGGCCAATCTGGCCCAGGGTGAACGCAAGGGCACTGATCCACTGCTCCTCGCCCGACGAATCCGCCGCCGGCGGTCGTAGGTAGCCTTGCACGAAACCAGGCGTCGCGGACCACGCACGACGATAGAAATCCGTCCGCGTCAACCAGGAACTCCGATTCTGCAATCGTTGCACAAGATACGGAACCGCCGGTGCGCCGATTGCCACCACACGCTGAATCTCCGGATTCTGATCCGCGTTCGCCATCCACACGCTGCCCACCCAGTCCTCAACGGTGCGACCCTGATAGACAAATCCGGGCCCGGCTGGTGCGGGGACGCTGGAGCGCCGAGGTAGCAACACCCATGCAAGCGTGACGCAGCCCAAGACTATCAGACAGGTAATGATCGTCCGCTTCCTCATTCCGCGATCCGGAACACGCAGCCCACCCTCGGCTCATGAGTGCGAGCGCCGGGCTCGAATCCTACTTCGAGCCGGGCACTGGGCATTCAGTCCGCGCGGGTCAACCCTATCCTTAACGCCTGACCCTGAGGACTTCCTCGAGCCTCGGCCGCTTCGCCGTGGGATGAACGCGCCCGTGCTTCTCGTCGATTGCCGCCGCCAACGCCCGGAGCCTCTCGCGGAAGGCCACCTCGGTCACTTCGTGGTTGTTCTCCGCCTGCACCTTGGCATCTGCTCTGAAATCGAAGCTGTGTGCCAGGTTATCCCGAACCGTGTTGCCCGACGCCAGGTTCTTCTTCTGCCCCACCATCACCCACGGCCGGCCGCGGCCAGTCCACCGACTGAAACAGGTGTTGCCCACGATCCGACATCCCTGAGCGTCACCAAGGGTGATCCCGTGGTAGTGGTTCACGCAAACCACGTTGCTCTCGACAAGGAAGTTGACCAGCGGGCCATCGAAGAAGCCAATCCCCTGCAACTCGTTCGGGAACGGCAGGCCGTCGACCTCTCGCGCGACAACGATGTTCCAGCGCACCGTCACGTCCCGAAGGGTGCCGGTACCGACGTTGAACAGAAACGCCTGGATCCCGTCGTCGTGATTGTCGTCACCATCCGCGGCACCGACGAAGTTGTTCTTGATGACGTTGTCCCGAACGATCTGACCGTCACGGGTGATCCGGATTCCATCGGCGGAGAAGTTGGCGACGACGTTTCCTTCGGCCACGCATTCCGGAGCGCAGAGCTGGATCCCGAACCGGGTGTTGAGAACGTAGTTGTTGCGGGCCACATGGGCCCGGCCCTGCCGCCCCAACCAGATGCCGCTCGCCGGTTTCTCCACCCAGTCCTTCCCCGTCCAACCGGCGGTCTCGAGCACGGAGTAGATGAAGCAGTCCTCGACCACCAGGTTCGCGCTTTCCTCGCCACCGCGTTCGCCGAGCATGACCAGGCTGTGCGGAACCCGACCGAGCGGCAACGGCGCGAGCGAAGGCGACACCGTCAGCCCACGCACGCACCAGTTCTTCCCCTCTCCGATCTCGATCCAGCCAACCTGCGGGGTGTGCCCCGACTCGGCCGCAACCGTGAGGCGCTGTTCGTTGTAACCACTCCCGATCCGGAGCAGGCCGTGCCATCCAGAACGAAGGAGCACGATGTCCCCTGACTTCACCGGCGCATCCGGATTGGCCAGCCTGCCGTCCCGATCCCGAAGCTGAATGAGCCGATTCTGAAGGACGTCCTCGATGGTTCGCCAGGGCCGCGCCGCGCTCCCATCGCCCTGCGCACTGCCGCGCGCGGGATCGCAGTAGAAAGTGGCTGCCGACGCCCCCACTCCCACGAGCAAGGCCAGAAGCAGACTCAGCCGCGCTATCATGAAAACCAGTTTGCCCCCATTGCCCATC
>CAYSPU010000272.1:0-7807 GCA_964432995.1 uncultured Verrucomicrobiota bacterium | reverse complement strand
GAGCCGCAGCAAAGGGCGTGTGCGTTTTGCTGCGGGTCGAGAAGACCCGCGGTCCGCAAAAGCCGACTCGCGGTCGAGAGTCGATGCACAATCGCAAGCCCGCCAGGTTTCGGACCGCGGCTCGTCCTTGGCCCGCCGTAGCCTCGGCGGAGGCGGCTGGAGCCGCAGCAAAGAGTGTGTGCGTCCTGCTGCGGGTCGAGAAGACCCGCGGTCCGGAAGGGCCCGGTTCACATGGGCACGGTCAGCCGTTCATAGTTGTCCCGATGCCGGGCGCTGCTCCATCGCCACCGTCGGGGTTCCCGCACAAGACCAGCTTTGACCGGATTCGCCTCGATGTAGCGCCTGGCCTTCAACTCATGCGCCGCGTCCCGGATGTATGTGTCCCAGTAGTCCTCCTGCCACAGCGCTCCCCGGCGGTTGAGCAGTCGGTTGATCTTGTGGGCAATACACGACTTCCACGCCCGCACGATCTCCGACATGGACACCGTCAACGTCTCGAACAGGACGTGCACGTGGTTGGGCATCACGACCCACGCGCGCAGGTCGTAGCGTCGTCCCTGAGCGAAGAACAATGTCTGCTCCACCAAGTTGGCCAGGTCACCGCGCCGCAGCAGGCACTCTCCGTGTCCCCGGTCGAGGTAGGCCTTCAGCCGGCGACGCCGTTCGCGGTCGTGCTCGATTTCCAGGAGTGCCGCCCATTCGGCTCGGAGGGCCACGGGATAGGCATCGCCGAGTCGGAAGGTGACGAATTGCGTCAAGCCTGGTTCATCGCGGTGGGGGAGAAAGCCGCGTTCGTGCCAGCCTCGGAAGCCACGTTGCTCGGCTTCCGGCGTGGGTGGTGCGGACCACTGGCGTTTGCCGTCGATGAGCTTGCCGACGCCCGGATTGTGCGGCGGGCCCTGGGGGGAACTATCGGGCGAAACCTCCATGACGATGATTGGACGACTGCTGCAGTCCTCTGGCAAGCCCAAGTTCGGGAGCGGGCGTGGTTGCGTGATCGACGGCCCGCACGACTTCGGACCGCGGCTCGTCTGGAACTGCAGCAAAGGGCGTGTGCGTCATGCTGCGGGTCGAGAAGACCCGCGGTCCGGAAGGGCCGGTTCGCGTGCGGACGTGGCTGGAGCGACCGACAGCTCGTCAGGTTGCGGACTGCGGCTCGTCTTGAGCCGCAGCAAAGGGCGTGTGCGTCATGCTGCGGGTCGATCCCGCGGCCGCGGGACGCGGTCCCGGGAAGGCCGGTGCGCGCCGGCAGTTTTGTTGATGCATCTGGAGCTCCCGAGGTGCAGATTCGTGGCGTCGCCTTGGGGCGCCCAAGGCGTCGGATTCCCGATCGGAGGGTGTTGACATGAAACGGCTGGTGCGGAGATCGACCAAGTACATCATCAACGGGCGTGAATACGGGAGTCTCGAAGAGATGCCGGAAGTCGACCGGCAGTTCTTCGAGGACGCCAACGGCGACGGGATTCCGGACGGCATGCAGGCAGCCACGGCAGCGGCGGAGGAGGAGGCGCCACCTCTGCCAGGCGAGGTGAGGCGGGAGGACGTGGCGAGCGTGGTGACCACGGAGGAAGTGGTAATGGAGGCGGAGACGGATCGCCAAGTCCGGCCGGACCTCGCGAGCTGGTCTGACGAGGAAATCGCCCGTCGGCTTCTGCGGGGCCGGGGCGTGGGGCCGGAAGAGGAACCGTGGATGCGGTTGGGCTCCTGGAGCGGGCGTCTTCTGGTGGCGTTGGTGGTCCTGGCGTTCGCCCTGGGCGCGTTGATTGTGGTGAGCCAGTTGCTGCGGGAGTAGCGGGCCAGGGGCGAGATCCGGGCTACCCGAGGATCCAGCGACAGACTGCCACCGAGGCCACTACTCCCACCGCATCCGCCACGAGCCCTGCCGGGACCGCATGCCGGGTGCGTCGGATGTTGACGGACCCGAAGTAGACCGCGACGACGTAGAAGGTGGTTTCCGTGCTACCGAGGAGGGTGGCGGCGGTTTGGGAGAGGAGGTGATCGGGGCCATACTGCTGGATCGTATCGGCGAGGAAGGCGATGGACGCGCTGCCGCTCAAGGGGCGGACCAGGGCCATGGGGAGGAGTTCGGAGGGGAAGCCGAGGGCGTCGAGGGCGGGGCGGAGTTGTGCGGTGAGCCATTCGATGCCGCCGGCGCCGCGGAACATGCCGATGGCGACCAGCATGGCCACCAGGTAGGGGATGATCCGCACCCCAGTCTGGAAGCCTTCCTTGGCGCCTTCGGCGAACTCCTCGTACACGGGAATCCCGCGGAGCGCGGCGTAGAGGGGGAAGAAGGCCACAAGGAATGGAATCGCGAGGAGCGAAAGGGCGTTGACGGCGCGGACGGGGGCGGGGGCGGCGGCGGACGGCCCGATGGCGGAGACTCCGACCACCTGTGGGAAGGTCGACAGGACGAGGAACCAGAGAAAGCAACCGACAAACGCGGCAAGGGCCACGAACGCCCAGCGCGGGAGAGGGGCCTGGACTTGGGTCGCGTCGGAGGTGACGTGGGTTTCCGGGCGGGTCTGAGTTGTGTCGGTGGGTGCGGATGCGCTCGAGGTTCCGTGTTCGATGGCAGGGGCGGGCAGTCGGAATCCGCGGAGGTTCTGGAGGGCTTTGACGGCGACGATGGCCGCCACGGTGGAGCAGGCGGTGGCCAGGAGGGCGGTGCCGATGATGGCGGTCGGGTTGGTGCCGCCTTTGGCGGCGAGCAAGGCCACAGCGGTCATGGGGATCAACTGGACGGAGCTGGTGTTGATGGCCAGGAAGGTGCACATCGCGTTGGTGGCGACGCCGGGGTTGTGGTTCAGGCTTTCGAGGTCGCGCATGGCGCGCAGGCCAAGGGGAGTGGCGGCATTCAGCAAGCCCAGCATGTTGGCGGCGAGGTTCATCACCACGGATCCCATGGCCGGGTGATCGGCGGGAACGTCCGGGAAGAGGCATCGCAGAAGAGGGCGCAGGCCGCGAGCCAGTTGCCGGACCAATCCGGAGCGTTCGGCCAGGCGCATCAATCCCAGCCAGAGCGCCATCAGACCGATCAAGCCGATGGACAATGTCACTGCAGTCTCCGCGCTGCGGACGGCGCCGTCGGTGACTTCCTGCAAGCGGCCCGTGAATCCGCCGAGGAGGGCGGCGAGGACGATCAGGGCCAGCCAGATGACGTTGAGCATGGGCCTTTTTTGTAGGCGCGCCATCGCGCGCTGGCGAGAGCCGATTTGACAATCCGAACTCGACAGTCCTGCTTGGTGTCAGGAGATTGTGTGCGTGGCACGGATCATCAAACCGCCGCGTTTGCGCAAGGGGGACGTCATTGGGGTGGTGGCGCCGTCGAGTCCGGTGCCGGTGGCGGCGCGGGTGCAGTCCGGAGTGCGTTATCTCGAAGGCCTGGGCTACCGGGTGAAGGTTGGGAAACATGTTGCGTGTCGGGAAGGGTATCTCGCCGGCAGCGACGAGGAGCGGTTGGAGGATTTGAACGGGATGCTGCGGGACCCGGCGGTGCGCGCGGTGTTCGCGTTGCGGGGTGGTTATGGGGCGTCCCGGCTCCTGCCGGGCGTGGACTATGAGGCGCTGCGGAGTCGACCGAAGATCCTGGTGGGCTACAGCGACTTCACGGCGCTGCAGTTGGCGGTGTTGCGCAAGGTTGGCCTGGTGACCTTCTCGGGGCCGATGGTGGCGGTCGAGTTTGGGGAAGTGCCGGACCCACTCACCGAGGAACGATTCTGGCGGATGATCACGTCGTGCCGACGGCCTGCTCCCGTGGAGGCGGAGGTTCAGAGTCCCGAGGGCGCGCGCGGTTCGGGTGTGATCACCGGTCGTCTGGTGGGGGGCAATCTGTCGTTGGTGACGGCGGCGTTGGGGACACCCTTTGCTCCGGATTACCGGGAGACGATTCTGTTTCTGGAGGAGGTGGGGGAGGCGTTGCATCGAGTGGACCGAATGCTGACGCACCTGCGGAACGCGGGCGTGCTGGGGCACATCGCCGGCCTGGTGCTGGGCGAGTTCGCGGACTGCCGCCCGCTGCGAGCCGGTGAACCCCACTTGAACCTCCGGCAGATCATCGCGCAGGTGACGCAGTGGTCGTGCGTTCCGGTGTTGTCGTCCTTCCCCTACGGCCACGTGCGGCGGAAGGCCACTTTGCCGCTCGGGGTGACGGCGCGTCTGGACGCGAGCGCCGGGAGTCTGGCATTCCTCGAGTCGGGGGTGAGCTGAGAAGTTGGCGGGCGGAATTCGAGGGGCCTTCGGAGAGGCGATGGTCCTGGACAAAAAATGATTGGTCTTTGCCAAATCCGGACAGGTTCGGCGCATCGCATTTCGTTCAACTCCGGCCTATGCATTGTTCAGACTTCCCCACAGGCGAGCGCGCCTGGGGGAAGTCCTTCTTCGAGTCTGTAGGATCGGCCTATGCACTTCCATCATCCCTTGCTGGTTGAGTTCGCACAGCATCGTGACATCATCTGCCGGCTGAGAGAGGTGCGGCAGGATTTCCGATCGATGGCGGACGAGTATCACGCCATCGACCGTCGGGTCTGCCGCATCGAGCGAGCCTTCGAGCCGGCGTCCGATGAAGAGACAGAGGCGTTGAAGAAGAAGCGGCTGTGGCTTAAGGATCAGTTGTATCGGCAGATCCTGAAGGCGGCGCAGCCGGCCTGAGGCGGGGCGCGGATCCGCGGCGGCGCGCGATTGGTGTGCGGCGCCAGGGGTCTGTATACGGGTGGGGAGGAGATGGTCGTCGTGGCCCGGCAGCGAAGCCGGGTGGAAACTGGAGGCAGCATGCAGAGCGGACGGTCCCTTTTGATTGTCGAGGACGAGACCGAGTTGGCCCGCGTGTTGGAGCAGCATTTCGTCGCGCTGGGATTTCGTGTCCGGCGGGCGGACAACGGCGCGGACGCGCTGCGGTTGATCATGGATGCGGACTTCGACGCGGTGCTGTGCGACATGGTCATGCCGAAGATGCCGGGGGACATGTTCTACTCTGCGGTGCAGAAGGTGAAACCGGCAATGTGCGAGCGGTTCATCTTCATCACCGGCTACGGCGAGTCGCCCGGGGTCCGCGATTTCCTGAGCAGGGTCAGCGAGCAGGTGGTCAAGAAGCCGTTCAACCTGGAAGATCTGGCGAACGCCCTGCGGCAGTTGTTCGCGGATCTCGAGGACCGATCGCACCGCCTGGATCCGCCGGGCGGACATTTCACGCCGGAGGCGTGAAATGCAGAATGCAGAATGCAGAATGCAGAATGGGTAGGGGGATTCATGGGTCCGTAACCCGCGCGTGGTTCTGGCCCCTCCCCATGTGAACCTCCCGCTTGAGGTAGGGACGCCCGGCCCCGGGCGTCCAATGGTTCCCCTGGACGGGAACGCGGTGGCCTGGACGCGCGGGGCCGCGCGTCCCTACCAGCCTGTTCAGGGCCGCAACGCGCGAATGGCTTCGGCGGGTTCTCACCTCGAGTCTGGTTCCTGCGCCCCTGCGGGGCGCGGAAACCGACTGGTTGCGAGTTTCCAGGGGCGTTACCCCCGGCTGATGTCCTGCGCCCCTTCGGGGTGAATACGGTTCTTCCTCTCCGCATTGCGGGCGTGCGGTTCCCGGGTCAGGCACCGAGCTGAGGTTAACGCATCGGATGGCGCGCCGTGCCGCCTGTGGATGGAGCGGCAGGCACTTCGTGTCCGACTCCCAGTGAATAGCTCTGGGAAGCCGAAAACGGGGTGATTTCGTAAACGAACCTTACACTTTGCGGCATCATCGATTCAGCGTCGTAACATCCTAGTAACCAGAAGCTTGTAGTCGCAGAGCCGAGGTTGTCGCGGAATACCATCAGATTTCTTTCCGATTTCACGCCGTCCAAGGCTCACGACAACCCTCCAATCAAGTTCTCTATCGTGTTCATCTGGAATGTGATGCAGCAGGAGGAAATCGGATGGCACTGCGTTGGCACCCGCCATGCTGAAGCTGAAGCGTTGGTTGGACCGCAAACCTCAAGACGTAACGATGAAGAAGACACTATCAATCCTACTGGGGGCAGCCTTTGGGCTGGCCATGACCGCGAACGCCGACCTTCTTGGACCGGAGGCGGTCGCGATCGGGACTCCGACGCAGGAGAACTACGAAGACATCTACCTCACCAAGCTCGGCACTGAACCGGACTTCTACCTGAAGATGGAGTGGAAGGGCGAAGGGTGGATCGCTGAGGAAGGTGGTGATGTATGGGTTGCTGACCACGTGACTTTTGCGGGCAACCTGCTTACCTGGGATTTTGAGGGGACCGGTTACGGGCTTGGCATGGTGGCCGTGAAGGGAGGCAACGACAATGGCCACGTCAATATCTACACGGTCAGCCTCGATCAGTTCATCGCAGGGAGCGGTACCATCGCTACGCCGACCGGCCAAGGCGTGTCGCACTTTGTTCTTATGGGCAACGGCGCGCCTGTCCCTGACGGTGGCGTGATGCTGCTGCTGGTTGGTTTGGCCGCGAGCGGTCTCGGCCTGATTCGCAAGCGCCAATAGGTTCGGTCGAGCGGTCCACCGAGGGTCTTCAAACCCACCCCCCAAGCGGGGGTGGGTTTCTTGTTTTCTGGCGCCAGTCAGCCGTAGGATTTGGGTGACCGCTGACTGTCAGGGAGTCTTACACAATGGGGCGCTGGAGATTTCATGTGTAAGCAACCCATTGACAATGCGTTACGATCATAGAATGGCCGGCGGCTTCGGGGGTGTTCAACTTTCTTCCGTTTTTCTGGCCCGCCCGCATACCTGGCCGGGGCCAGCGGTTCGTTCATATACCATTGATGAAGAGGAGAATGCGACATGGAACCGGATGCCCGGAGGGGCGTGGCACCCGGTTTGCTAAGGACAGTGTCCGACAGAGTTGTATGAAAACGAGTCTTACTGTAGTTCTACTTGGGCTGGCGCTGGTCGTCTCGGTCAACGCCGGTTTCATGAACGGTCACGGCAACGGCATTGGCAACGGCCGTGGTGGTCCTGAGATGCAGGAGCGAGGCAACGGGAATGGCAACAACGGAAACCACTACGGCTGGAACCATGACGATTTCAGCGGGAACGGCCATCGTGGTGGGCCGATCAATCTGCCAGGGGACGAACACGGCAAGAGGGGTGCCGGTGGTCCCGGCGGTTTATGCGTCGACCCGGGGACAAATCAAGTTCCCGACGCCGGCGCAATGCTGGCCTTCATCGTCCTGGCTGCCGGAGGGCTCAGCCTCCTGCGCCGACGTTAGTTAGTTTCAGTTGCAGTCAGACTGCAACGCGAACCCGCCTCCTGCATGTTGGAGGCGGGTTTGCACGTACACACACTGCGTCCCGCCGGGGCGGGATGGTTGTTCCGGACCGCGGGTCTTCTCGACCCGCAGCAGAGCGCACGCACCCTCGTTCTGGGGCGCGCCGCTCCCGCTGCGGAGCAGAAACGCTCGACCAGGCGGGTGCTGCCCGTGAAATCGGAGCGCTACTCGGCTGCGGCACTCCCTGCGCCCGAGACGGGCCTTCGCGCGGGCTACGGCCCGGCAGAAGCCACGAACGCCACCCCTTCCAGCGGGTGCGGCTGCTGCCCGCCGGGACGTCGGGCGGTCCGGGGCCGGACCGTGACCCGCCTGCCAGGCCGTGGCCTTGGCGGAGGCTGGTCCCTCGGTCGCAGCAGCGGCGAGCGGGTGGGAGGCGGTCGGAGGTTCGGAGGCCCTTCCGGGACCGCGGGTCATCTCGACCCGCAGCAGAACGCGCACACGCCTGGCTGCGGCTCCAGCCGCCTCCGTCCCGCCGCCGGGGACTACGGCGCGCCGAGGACGAGCCGCGGTCCCAAACCTTGCGGGC
>CAYSPU010000271.1:4596-7812 GCA_964432995.1 uncultured Verrucomicrobiota bacterium | reverse complement strand
AACGCGGCCGGTGCCGTGGCCGTGCAGATTGCTGAGGTCGAGTTTCTGGGGCAGGCCGGACCGGTGTCGCCGGCATTCCCCGACCTGGTGGCCACGGATGTCGAGTCGCTGATGTCCGGAAAGGCATCCTCCGCTTACGTGCGGATGCCGTTCGTGGTGACCGAGGTGCCGCTGGGCCAGCAGTTGGCGATGGGCATTCGTTACGATGACGGCTTCGTGGCTTACTTGAACGGGGTGGAGGTGGCCCGCGCCAATGCGCCGGCCGCGCCGACGTTCGACGCGGTGGCGGTGACCAATCGCTATCGCAGTGCCGCGGTCCAAGCGGCGCGGTTCAACCTCACTTCCCGCTGGAACCTGGTGCGCCCCGGCACGAACGTCCTGGCCGTCCACGGCTTGAACGATCGCCGCGAGAGCGCCGAGTTCCTGGTCCAGGCGCAACTGGAGAGCACCGGGGTGGCGCTCGGAGCCTTGGCCTACTTCGGCGTGCCGACGCCGGGTCGGGAAAACGGGCAGGGGAATGTCGATCTGGTGTCCGAGGTGGTGTTCGACCGAAGCCGCGGTTTCTGCGAGGAACCGTTTCACGTCACATTGTCATGCGCCACCGAAGGGGCAACGATACGGTTTACGCGGGACGGGAGTGTGCCCAGCGCGACCAACGGGCAGGTCTACCTGGTGCCGATCTATGTGGGGCGGACGACGACCCTGCGGGCGGTGGCGTTTCGGGAGGGTTGGTGGCCGTCGCCGGTTGCCACGCACACCTATTTGTTTCTGGACGACATTGTCGCCCAGAGCCACGCCTCCACCCTGGCGGCCGGCTTTCCGGCGATGTGGGCGGACCAACCCGCGGACTACGGTCTGGATCCGCGAGTGGTGGGGGCGGACGGACAGGACAGTTACGGCGGCAAGTATGCGCAGAGCATCCGATCGGATCTGCAGGCGGTGCCGTCGTTGAGTCTGGTGATGGAATTGGACGACCTGTTTGGGCCGCAGGGGATCTACGCGTATCCGGAGAACCGGGGGGCGGCGTGGGAACGGCCGGTGTCGGTTGAGTTGATCGACCCGAACCAGCAGGTGGGCTTTCAGGAAGACGCCGGCATCCGAATCCAAGGGGGCGCGTTCCGCCGGTTCGATCTGACACTCAAGAAGTCGTTCCGGTTGGTCTTCCGCGAGAAATACGGGAGCACCACCCTGCGCAATCCGTGGGTTGGCGCGGAAGCGGCGGACCGGTTCGACAACGTGGTGCTGCGAGCCAACAGCAACGATGCCTGGCCGTATTTCGGCGGGAGTTGCCTCTACATACGGGACGCGTTCGCCATGGAATCGGCCCTCGCCATGGAGCGCGTGGCATCGCATGGTTCGTTCGTCCACCTCTATATCAACGGCGTCTATTGGGGCCTCTATAATCCGGTGGAGCGTCCCGACGCGGCCTTCTCCGCCACGTACTACGGCGGGGATAAGGAAACTTGGGACGCACTGAATCAAGATTCGGTTCCCGACGGCACCGCGGATGCCTGGAACAGTCTGTTGGCTCTGCTGAACCTGGACGTCTCCCAGAACGAAGTCTACCAGCGCATCCAGGGAAACAACCCGGACGGCACGCGCAACCCCGCCTACCCGGACCTGCTCGACGTCGAGAACATGATCGACTACCTGATCCTGAACATCTACGTCGGGAACACCGACTGGCCTCACCGCAACTGGTGGGCGGGGCGGAATCGCGACAACGGCGACGGCTTCAAGTTCTACCCGTGGGACACGGAAACCGCTCTGGGCGTGACCGGGCTGAGCGCGGATGTCACCGGGGCCAGCAGCGCGGTCGCCCGCCCCTACGCCGCCCTGCGCGCCAATGCCGATTTCCGGATGCAGTTCGCCGATCGCGTTTACCGGCAGTTCGCACCCGGCGGCGTCTTCCATGTGAACCCGGCCAGTCCGGCGTGGGACCCGGCCCATCCGGAGAACAATCGCCCCGCCGCGCGCTTCGCCGCCCTGGCGGAGGTGATCAGCCGCGCCATCGTCGGCGAGTCCGCCCGCTGGGGCGACCAGAAGGGAACGGGCCCGTTCACCCGGGACGAGCACTGGGAGAAGGAGCGGGACAACCTGCTGGCCAACTTCTTCCCCCGGCGTTCGGCCATCGTTCTGGAACAGCTTCGCGACGCCGGCCTCTACCCTGGGATCGATCCGCCCACCATGAGCCAACAGGGAGGCACCGTCGCCGCCGGCGATCCGCTCACCCTGAGTTCCCCGCAAGGCCTGATCTACTACACCACCAACGGCACGGACCCGCGAACGCCGGTGACCGTGGAGATCCTGCGGCGCCAGACCTTGCTCAGCCAGGCCGCGCCCGCGCGCGTGCTCGTTCCCTCCACGGCCAACGGCGGGGCCACCCTGGGCGCGAGTTGGCGGGGTGGCCAGGAGCCCTTTGACGACTCCAGTTGGCCGGCCGGGGCCGGAGGCGTCGGCTACGAACAGGGAAGCGGCTACGAGTCGTTCATTCAGATCGATGTGCTGAGCGCCATGGCGGGCAAGAACGGCTCCGCCTTCATCCGCGTTCCGTTCGACTACGACGGCGTGGGTCGCGACCGCCTGAACTTCATGGTTCTGCGGATGCAGTACGACGACGGTTTCGTGGCCTTCCTCAATGGGGTGAAGATCGCCTCGGCCAACGATCCTTCCGACCTGCAGTGGAACTCGGTGGCCACGGCGCAGAACTCCGACGCGGCGGCGGTGGCCTTCCGGGAGTTCAAGGTGGACGCCGGTTTGGCCGCCCTGAGAGCGGGGCGGAACATCCTCGCCCTGCACGGGCTGAACGTCTCTCCGGGGAGCACCGATTTCCTCATCGCCTCCGAGCTCGAGGTGGGCGAACGCAAGGTAACCACGGGCACCAACAGCGCCACGCTATACGAGGCGCCGCTGGTCCTGAACGATCTCACCACCGTCAAGGCCCGGGCCCTCGAGTGGAGTGCGCTCAACGAGGCCACCTTCGTGGTCGGGCAACCGGCGCTGTCGGTCAGCGAACTGCACTATCACCCGGCGGATCCCACGGCGGAGGAGGCGGCCGCCGGCTGGACGGATGCCGACCAGTTCGAGTTTATCGAGTTGTTCAACGGCGGCACGGGCACCTTCGAACTTGCGGGCGTGCGGTTCATCACCGGGATCCGGTTTGATTTCACCGGGTCCGCCGTCACGCGTCTTCCGGCCGGCGCCTACGTTCTGGTG
>CAYSPU010000271.1:0-4570 GCA_964432995.1 uncultured Verrucomicrobiota bacterium | reverse complement strand
CAACTCGATAACGCGGGGGAACGCGTGGTCCTCGTCGGCGCGCAGGACCAAACCCTCCTGGACTTCACCTACGGCACACGGTCGCCCTGGCCCGCGATAGCCGATGGCGACGGCCCGTCTCTGGAGGTTGCGGACGGCGAGGGCGACCCGGCGCTGGCGGGCACCTGGCAGGCGAGCGTCGTCACCGGCGGTTCGCCCGGGGGCCCCAACTCCCTGCCGGCTCTCGCCCTCCACCTTGTGGGTTTCGAGGGAGCGGCGCTGCGCGTACGGTTCGAGGGCCGTGCCGGCGCGGGTTACACCCTGTATTCCCGCGATTCGATGTCGAGCGGGGTTTGGCAGATCCTTGAGCGTGGCGAACCGCTGGCGCAGAACCAATCGATCGAACTCAGCCTCGACCTTTCTGCCGACGCGGCCGCGCGTTTCTTCCAGGTCTCGATTCCCTAGCCCGGAAATCTCAGGCACTCATCCATCGTGAGATTTCCGGGCTAGCGGATCGAAAGCGCATAGCGGAAGTTGTCGGCCGTGGCCCAATCCCGGGGATCCGGTTCCTGGCCGTACGCAGTGATGTGGAGAACCAGGTCGTGTGTGACGCGGTCTTCAATCAGGGGGAAGTTCGAGAACTGGATATCGCCCTGGCCAACTTGGCGGTCGTCACGTGCGGCCTTGGTCGGGGGACGTGCGGACGTAGGTGAAGTTGTGGTAAACGCCCTTGATCTCGATCTGGCGCAGCCAGAGCTGAACCAGCAACCCCGACGCGGGATCGTGGACACAGACGCTTTCCCCTTCCCACACTCCGACGCCGCGGTAGCTGACCTTGTTCGAGGGTTGAACCGGCTGCCATCCCGACCACGTACGGCCGTTGTCCGTCGACCACCGGGCCGCGACGTTTTCCCCCGCGTCGGACTCGCGTTCGATCCCGCGCACCTCACGCAGCTCGAGGTTTGGGCCGACGTATTGCAGTCCGACCCACGGGGCCACGCGCGGGGCTGGGTGTTCCAGATAGAGCTCCTTCAATCCGAGGTGGGTGACCGGCCGCGTCGCCGTGAGCGACTCCTGCAAGGCCCGGGCCACCCGCTGCACCGCCACCTCATGAAACGCCGGATCGCACGTGGTCCCCTGGGCCCGGTGTTCGCGCAGGAGCCGTTCGGCCGTCAAGTCCGCCACCGGGGCGTCGTGCTGGTGCACGGTGCAGACCATCACGCGCTCCGGGTCCGTGCCGGCCGCCTCCGCCAACACCCGCTGCCACCGGTCGAAAGCGTCGTTGCGGATCTCACACCAGTCCACCGCGACGAACACCACCGGCCTGCCGGCACCCAGCAGCACCAAGCCGTGCGCTTCCAGCGGGTCGGCGATGCTCGTGGACAACCAGGCGCCGCCCATCATGCCGTGGCCCAGCGGCACGGTGACGTCGGCGGAAAACAAGGCCAGGCGGCAAACGGGGTCAGCCTCGGCAGCCAGACCAGGCGCCGTCGCCGCGAGGATCGCGGCCCAGAGGCCGGCCACGAGGCGCAGCTTCTTTCGCACAACGTTGGCGGTTGGATTGGCGTTTCTCGGCTGCACAGCGATGAAGGTGACGGGCCGGCGAACCGCACTGTGGGCGCATCCTGCCAGGGGCAACCGGCAGCCGCAACGCCGGAGAAAGTGCCCGGATCCTCGCGTGAGTGGCGTTGGCGGTTCGGCCGTCCCCCCGGTCCACGCGCTGGAATCGCGATGCCGGGCTCAGGCGCGGATTGGGGGTGAGAGCCTGCAGAAGTTCGCTCACAGCCACGAAGGGCTGCTGGCGAGAGCGACTCTCCGTACACCGTATCCTTGACCGTAGCCCAAGGGCCTGCACACTCCCTGACACGATCAAACACAGGATTAACCGACCAGCGGCGACCGTCCGCCTCGTCCGCCTCGTCTGACTCGTCCGACTGGTCCGACTCGTCCGACTGGTCCGACAATGCCCAAACCAAACTACCCCATGAACCGCAGACACTTCCTCTCGAGCGCCGCCTGCGGGGCGGCAGGCATCCTCCTGCCTTGGCCTTCGAGGCTCTTCGCCGGCACCAATGCCGTCGACTGGGACCCGAATCTCCCCCTGATCTCCCTGGGCAAACCGCTGCGCGTCCAGCCCGTCTTCCTTTACGCGCTGCCCACTCCCAAGGAGGCAACCTCCTGGCGCTCCTGGGGCGGCATCCAGACCGAAAGCGCAGTGACCGAGGAAATCGCCCGCATCAGCCGCGAGTTGACCCGGCTGGCGGCGGGCGCCGACTTCCGGATCGACTTCCGGCCAGTCGCCCGGGTGACTTCGGCCGAGGACATCGCCAAATTGTCCCCAGCGGCCTATGACGTCACCCTGCTCTATGCCTGCACCGGCCGCGGCGAACTCCTCCGGGCCTGCCTCAACCTCAAACCCGACACCGTCGTCTTCGTTCGCCACGAGTCCGGCCCCGTTTACTACTGGTACGAAGCCCTGAGCACCCGCTACCTCAGAACCGATCCGCCCGGGGCCGCGCCCAAAGACAACACCGACTTGCCCAACGCCCACGTCGACGACGTGGTAGTCGACGATCCCGCGGAGTTGCTCTGGCGCCTGCGCGCCCTCTTCGGCGTGCACAACCTCCGCGGCACCCGCATCGTCGCCCTGGGCGGTGTCTGGGGGAAATACGCTCCCGACGCCCCGCAGAAGGCCATCGCACGGTTCGGCCTCGACGTTGTCGACATCGCCTACGACGCGTTTGGTCCGCGGCTGGAGCGGGCCCGGGCCGATCGCGCCCTGGTTGCCACGGCGGAGCGCTGGACCACCCGGTATCTCAAGATCCCGAAGACCAAGCTGGAGACCGACCGCCGCTTCGTCGTCAACGCCTTCGTGCTCTACCAGGTGATGAAGGAGTTGATGGAGGAGCACGCCGCGCAGGCCTTCACCATCAAGAGCTGCATGGGCACGATCATCCCGATGTCCGAGACGACGGCCTGCCTGCCGCTCGGGTTGCTCAACGACGAAGGCCGGATCGCGTTCTGCGAATCGGACTTCGTCATCATCCCGGCGGGTCTGCTGCTGCGCTACGTCGCCGGCAAGCCGGTCTTTCTCCACAACTCCACCTTCCCGCATCAACGCGTGGTCACCTGCGCCCACTGCACATCGCCCCGCCGCCTGAACGGACGGAAATACGAGCCGGCCATTCTGCAGACCCACTACGAATCGGACTACGGCGCGGCGCCAAAAGTGTCCATGCCCATCGGTCAGGCGGTGACGTTCATCGACCCGGAATACAGCACGACGCGCTGGCTGGGTTTCTCCGGGTCGATCAAGGCCAACCCGGCCCATGACATCTGCCGATCCCAGCAGGACGTCGAGATCCGCGGCCACTGGCAGCAGCTCGTGCGCGAAGTGCGCGATTCCCACTGGATGATGGTCTATGGCGACTACCTCCGCGAGATCGGATACGCCGCGCGCAAACTCAACCTCCAGTGGGTGAGCCTCTCGTGACTCAGAAGGGGTCGAACCAGAGCGGGACCTGCCGGGGCTCCTGGATCTCGAGCACCCGTCGGTGGCGCATGCCCTCGATGTGGCCGTCCACGAAGCCGACGTTGATGCGGCCGTTGTGGACCGTGAAGACGCCGTGGGCGGCGGTGCCGCCGGGGTAGAACGAGGCGTTGAGCATCGTCGCCGGGTCTTCATTGAAAAGAAGCAGCTTCTGCGAAGGACCGTCGACGGTGGTTTGCGCCACGCCGCGCGCCCCCGTGCGTCGGCCGCTGGCCAGTTCCTGGTCGGGTTCCATCCGCTGGTTCATGCTGAAATTCACGCGCAGCGCCCGACCCTGCCTTCCGCTGCTGGGGCAAAGATAGACGGGCGCCGCGAAATTCGTGTGGGTCCGTTCGTAGGCATCCACCGAGCCCCCCTGGTAGTATTCGGCGCGAGTCACTCGCGGCTGACTGGTAACGTAGGAGTAGATCGCTCCGGCCTCGGGATGAAAACCGTAGCCGGGGCGCGACCACTGCGACGGGGTCTGCGGGGCGGTGTCGCCCTGTCCGCCCCACACCCAGTCCGGATCCGAATTGCGGTTCGCCTCGCCGGGCCAGGGGAAGTAGTCCTGGTTGTCGTCCGCGTAGAGCATCAAACCCAGGGTGATTTGGCGCATGTTGTTGCGGCAGACGGCCGCGCGCCCGGCCTCCTTGGCCTTGGCGAGGGCTGGCAGCAGCAAACCGGCGAGGATCGCAATGATGGCGATCACCACGAGGAGTTCGATGAGCGTGAAACCTCGGCCGCCGGAATCTGGACGGGGCGGAACCAAGCCGGTCCCCCGGGGGACATGCGTCCGGCGATGGTGGCAGTACGGGGCTTGCATGGCGGACGGGCCTCCAGGCCGCACAGCGAGAGCGGAGCGGCGCGCACTCGATTCCAACCTGATCCTTCTGCCTGACTGCTAGAACCATGCATCACCTCGTCGCGGCTGTCACGTGACAATCCGCCGCCCGGATCCTCGCGCAAGTAGCGCGGTGGCTTCGGTCGTCCCCGGTTCGCGTGCGGTCTTCGCCCCTGCGGACGGGCGCTCTGTCGGCTCCGGGAAGATCCCGCCTCGGCGGC
>CAYSPU010000270.1:0-7832 GCA_964432995.1 uncultured Verrucomicrobiota bacterium | reverse complement strand
AGCCAACCCCGCCGCCACCTATCTGTCAACTCTTTAGATGCGACCCCATTGCCTTCTCTAGATGCGACCCCATTGCCTTGGTAGAATCAATGCTGAACGCCTGACCCTGCACCACGCTACGACGGGGGACGCTCGCAAGGGCGAAAACCGCGCGTTGACCGGGGACGACCGAACCGCCAGCGCCACTGGCGCGAGGATCCGGGGCTGGCGCGCCGACTTGCGGTGTCCCCGGCGATGCGCTACCTTCCTGGCGTTCACCGTGCAAGGCCGTCCGCAGAGGTGGTGGATCAAGCCGCTCCTGATCGTCGCGATCGTGACCGGAGCGGTGGTGGCTTTGCGCCTGACGGTCCTGCGCCCGAAACTCGTGCCGGTGACGGTGTTCCGCGTCGAGGCAGGGCGCGTGGAGGATACCGTGGTCAATTCCCGCGCCGGGACCGTGCAATCGCGCCGCCGTTCGGAAATCAGTCCCGGCATCGCCGGGTTGGTGGTGGAGATCCCGGTGCGGAAAGGGGCTCGCGTCCAGAAGGGATGCGTCCTCATCCGACTCGATGATCAGGAGCACAAAGCGCAGGCGGACCTGGCGCAGCGCTCGCTGGACGCCGCCCGGGCGGTGGCGGAGCAGAACCGCCTGGAAGCCGAACGCGCGGAACGTGAGTGGAAGCGGACCCAGCAACTGGCTCAACAGCAGGTGGTGTCCGATACCGCCATGGACCTGGACCGCACACGGGCTCTGACGGCGCAGGCGGCGGTCGTCGCCACCCAGGCGCGCATCCAGGAGGCGGAAGCCGCCCTGGAGGCGGCGCAGGCCATCCTCGCGAAAACGGTGATCACGGCGCCCTTCGACGGCGTGGTGCTCGATGTCACCACGGAAGTGGGCGAGTGGATCAGCCCCTCGCCGCCGGGGGTTCCCATACCGCCGGTGCTCGATCTGATCGACCCCGATGCCCTCTATGTGAGCGCGCCGATTGACGAGGCGGACGTGGCCCGATTGCGCGTCGGGCTGCCGGTACGCGTCACCCTCGATGCCTTCCGCGGACGGTCCTTCCCCGGAAAACTCACCTACCTCTCCTCCTTTGTCGAGACCCGCCAGGAGCAGAACCGGACGCTGCGCGTCGAAGCCGAATTCGAAGACACGCAACTCCCCGCCAATCTGCTGCCGGGCTTGTCGACCGATGTGGAGATCATTCTCGATGCGCGGGAGGGTGTTTTGCGGATCCCCACCTACGCACTGCTGGAGAACAGCCGCGTCTTGGTGGTGGATGGCGACCGTCTGGTGGAGCGCGACGTGACGACTGGTCTGCACAACTGGAGTTACACCGAAATCACGGCGGGCCTTTCCGCCGGCGAGCCGGTGGTGGTTTCCCTGGACCGCCCGGAAGTGAAGACCGGTGCCCGGGTCACGGTCACCGGGGAGGCACAACCGTGATTCAACTCTCCGCCCTGGATCGCACCTACGACGTGGGCGGCGGACCCGTCCATGCTTTGCGGAATGTCAACCTGCACATTGCCGCGGGAGAATACGTCTCCATCATGGGGCCATCCGGCTCGGGCAAATCCACGCTCCTGCACATCCTGGGTTGCCTGGACCGACCCACGGCCGGTTCCTACCTCTTCGGCGGAAAGGAAACGGCCCATCTGGCCGAAGGCGAGCTCTCGCGCCTGCGCCGCGACCAGATCGGTTTCGTCTTTCAGTTCTTCCACCTCGTCCCACGCCTGACCGCCGCGGCGAACGTCGAGCTGCCGATGGTCTTCGCCGGCATCCCCCCCCAGGAACGCGGCGAACGCGTGCGGCAGGTCCTGGAGGTCGTGGGCCTTACTCCGCGTGCCGGTCATCGACCCGACCAGCTCTCCGGCGGCGAGCAACAGCGCGTGGCCATTGCGCGCGCGGTCGTGATGAAGCCCGCATTGCTGCTCGCCGACGAACCGACCGGCAACCTCGACAGCGTCTCCGGCCGCGAAATCGTGAACCTGATTGAGGGCATGAACCAGCGAGGCCTCACCCTGATCGTGGTCACGCACGATCCCCAAATCGGCGGCCGCGCCCGACGCCGCATCCATCTCAGCGATGGCCTGATCGCCTCCGACGAGCACTCACCATGAGAGCCATCGACCTACTGCGCTATGGCAGCGGTGGCGTCCGTGGGCATCGGCTGCGGACATCGCTTTCGCTTCTCGGAGTGGCAATCGGCGTGGGATCGGTCATTTTGCTGACCAGTCTGGGCGAGGGGGCGAGGCGCTATGTGGTGGGCGAGTTCGCTTCCCTCGGTTCCAACCTGCTGATCCTGGTTCCGGGCAAGACGGAGACTGCCGGCCTGGCGCCGCTGGTCAGCACCGCTCCCCACGACCTCACCTGCCAGGACGCCGAGGCGCTGGTGCTGCGGGTGCCCGCCATCCGACGCGTTGCGCCGCTGGTGGTGGGCACCGCCCCCGCCCAGACCGGCGAACGCAGCCGCGAAGTCACGGTGATCGGCACCACCCGCGACTTGCTGGAGATTCGCCACATGCAGATCAGCGTGGGCAGATTTCTGCCGGCGGACATGCCCGACGCGGCCGTCTGCGTTCTGGGGGCGCGGGTGCAGCGAGAGCTCTTTCCCGGCCAGAATCCGCTCGGCCAGTTGGTGCGCATCGGCGATTGGCGGTTCCGCGTCATCGGCGTCACGGCCCCGCGGGGCACCTCGATCGGGATGAACCTCGACGACATCGTGGCTGTGCCGGTGGAGACGGGGTTGCGGCTCTTCAATCGGACCACTCTCTTCCGCGTTCTGGCGGAGGTGAATTCACACGACGAGATCGGCCGGGCACGTCTGGGCGCTTTGGAGGTGCTGCGTGAGCGCCATGCGGGCGAGGAAGACGTGACGATCCTGACGCAGGACTCGGTCTTGGCGACGTTCACGAACATTCTCGGGGCGCTGACGGCGGCGTTGGCGGGCATTGCGGCGATCTCGCTGGGGGTGGCCGGCCTGGGGATCATGAACGTGATGCTGGTATCGGTCACCGAACGCACCCGGGAAATCGGCCTGCTCAAGGCCGTCGGCGTCACGCACGCACAGGTCACGGCCGTCTTTCTGGTCGAGGCCGCCCTGCTTGCCACGGCCGGCGGCGCCCTCGGTTTGGCCGCCGGCCTCGGCGCCGCCCAAGTCCTCCAACACGTCTACCCGGAGTTCCCTTTCCAGCCCCCCCCCTGGGCGATCCCCGCCGCGCTCGGTGTCTCCTGCTCGGTGGGCTTGGTCTTCGGCATCCTGCCCGCGCGGAAAGCCGCCCGGCTCGACCCGGTGACCGCGTTGATGCGGAGGAAGGCATGAACACGCGCGACATCCTCCGGCTGGCCTGGCAGGCGGTCTGGTTCCACCGCCAGCGATCCGTGCTGACCATGTTGGGCATTCTCATCGGCATCGCCTCGGTGATTCTTCTCACGTCCATCGGCGAGGGCGCCCGCGTCTACATCCTCACGCAGTTCACGCAATTCGGCACGACCCTCGTCGGCATCAGCCCCGGCAAGATCGAGACCTCCGGACTGCCCGGCGCGCTGGGCACGACGATTCATCCGCTGACGCTCGCGGACGCGGCGGCGTTGGAGCGCATTCCGGGAGTGGCGCGCGTCATTCCGGTGGTCGTGGGAACGGCGCCCATCGAGCATGGGGACCGAACCCGCAACACGTTCGTCTACGGGGTCACGGCCGGCGCTCCGGAGGCGTGGCGGATGCAGGTGCGCGGCGGGCGCTTCCTGCCCGCCATGGACTCCGACCGATGCGCGCCGGTGGCGGTGCTCGGTCCGAAGCTCAAGCGGGAGTTGTTCGGCGATCAACGGAGTCTCGGCCGGCACATCCGCATCGCCGGCGAACGCTATCTCGTCATTGGCCTCATGGAACCGAAAGGGCAGTTCCTCGGCTTCGACATCGATGACGGCGTCTACATCCCGGTGGCCTCGGCCCGACAGATGTTCAACCGTGAGGCGCTACATGAGATCGATGTGCTGATCGCCAACGCCTCGATGATCGATCCGGTCGTCGAACGGATTCGCCAGCAACTCATCGCGCGGCACGGTCGCGAGGAGGACTTCACGATCACCACCCAGACCGGCATGCTCGAGACCCTGGACCGCATCCTCCGCATCGTCAGCATGGCCGTCGGCGGCATCGGCGCCATTTCGCTCCTCGTCGGTTCCCTGGGGATCCTGACGATCATGTGGATCTCCGTAAACGAGCGCACCTCGGAGATCGGGTTGGCGCGGGCGGTCGGGGCGACCTCGGGCCAGATCCTCTTGTTGTTTTTGAGTGAAGCGGCGTTGCTCTCGATGCTTGGTGGAATCCTCGGGGTGGGCCTGGGTCTCGGCGTGGCGGGCCTGCTCCACCTGTATGTGCCGGCCCTGCCGGTGCATACGCCCATCGAGTATGTGTTTCTCGCCCTGCTCGTCAGCCTCGTCGTCGGGATCGCCAGCGGCCTCCTGCCGGCCCGGCGGGCTTCCACCCTCGATCCGGTCGTCGCCCTGGCCGCCGAATAGCACGCCAGGCCACACGAAGGAAGCAGAGGGTGCTTGCTCGTGGACTTTGAACAGAAGTCCGCAAAGAACCGCAAAGAGCCGAGGGCGCCGCGAGATGCTGTTCCCGAACCACCGGTTTCCGGCGCGATGCGGAGGCCTGCTGCGCTGCTACGACGTCCGGCAGCAGGAATCGCCTAACAAACTACCTGTTCGCGTGTCGTACGGGGCAGATGGACAACATGCGCTCTCGGATTCTGCTGATCGCGAGCGTGGGTGGGTTGGCGGCCGGGCTGCCGACCGCCCAACCGGGTGACGCCGCGGGAAAGGACATCCGCCAGATCTCCTACGGTCAGCACAGCTACGAGCTGTACCCGGCGACCTTGAGCGAACGGCCGTCGATCCCTTCTCCGTTCCGTGCGCCTGACGGCTTGGAGGTTCTCACCGCCTGCACCGAGAACGGAGGCTATGCACTGGTGCCGGTCACAATCACCCCCGGGAAGACCACCCGGCCCTGGGAAGCGCCGTTGGCGGTCGACCTCGAGGATTTCCCGACGCTGGCGGAGACAGGCCGCCATTCCGAGGCGGAGTTGGATCGCATGCAGTCCATCACCGGACGATCGCTGGCCGACATCACCGAACTCGCCAGACCGGGCCGGTTGTCCGACAGCGGCTTCATGGCCGAGGACGAGGACATCCTCTCGGTGATGAAAGGCGACAACCGGTTGGTGACACGGCTTGGCCTGACGCACCGGCAACTGGCGACTCCTCTCCTGCATGTGTGCAACCTGATCGGTACCCTGTATCGAGACTCCGGACAGCGCCACACGAATGCGGTCTTCTACGGCGGCAACCGCCTGTCCCTCAACGTCGAGTTCAGCCGTGGCGGACAGAAGTCCATCTTCAATGACGGCCTGGACGGCGCCTGGACAATCCGGGTCCGGCGGGAACTGACGGAGAAAGAACAGTCGTTCCTGAACCGGAGCTACACCCAGCTTGGTCCGACCAGGCGAAGCACCCTGGTCCGGCGGCTTACCGAAATGATGACCGGAGAGCTGCAGCCCTTCTACATCTACCGCTACGGTTTCTATGAAGGCCACACCGCCTGGCGGGCCGACCCGATCGCGATTGCCTTCCTGTTTGGGCTGAGACCACTCGAGGAAATCGAGGCGGCATTCCCCGGGCAACTCCATGCGGCGCTGACGCGACACTTCATCGCCAAACCCTGACGAGCAGATCAGCGCCCCTCCCAGCGGAACCCGTTTAGATGATGTTGACGCCTCTCACTCCGAAGTGGCCCGCGCAATCGAGCAAACGCCTGTCGTTCGAGTGAACTTGCTTCGGCCCGTGTTCGGAAGCGCAGGCTCGGTGCTGGCCATCGGCCTTCCGCGGAGCCAAGGCCGCCGGGAGGGAGGCGTGGACCCTGGTCAATCGGGAGATCACGGCTTCGGAAAGGGCCAACCACCGAAAGGCCCCGGCTTGGGATTCCTGCTGGAATTGCTGGAGCAAACAAGTCAGATCGTTCGACCCGATCGCTCCCTCCCGGAACTTGCGATGGAATACGGCAACCGTCTCCGCTCGGCCGCGAATGCGGCAGGTCAAGTCATCCGTTTCTGCAAGCCGCCCGACCCTTTCCCAGACCAGATCATTCAGATAGAGTCGTGCCCCGTAGCTTGTGTCAAAGCAGAGCACACGTTGCGCTCCTCGCGTCCCTCGGAAACAATGGCCGTGCCGTTCGTGCCGGCCTCCAGCTTCCCGCTTGCGGAGAGCTCCAGGAAGCCCGGGGACAAGACTCGCCGCGCGAAATAGGGAACGTCCTTTCTCGGAATTTCGAGAGTGAGTCGCGCCGCTAGGTTTTGTCCCGATCCATCCGTCGTCGAACCCGCCGAATCGACTGCGGCACCGCTGTATCATCCGCTGCGCCGATGGCCACGCCAGTTCCGGAAACCCCAAGCGGCCCCGCCGCCGCCCCAGGGGCCGCTTTCTTCGCTGCCACGACGGTTTGCCAGGCGTCCGGGATCAGGATTCCGCCGCCGATCGCGGTCGCGTTGTCCAGCATGAGCCGTTCGATCTGCCGCGGACTCAGTTGCGGATTCACGCTTTTGACGAGGGCCGCAATGGCCGCCGCTTGTGGTGCCGTGGCCGAAAGCCCGGCTTCAATCTCGACCGGGTGGAATCCCGGGGGATCGGCGCAGAAGCGGTCCGGGAACCCGAGGCGCGGAGCGGCATCCCACCCGCCGGCATAGGTGAACGTCGGTCGGAGCAGGCCAGGACATGCCTGCGGGTAGTGGACCAGGAAACGACGATCCCCCGATCGACCGCTTCCCGCACAGCCGCCAGTTCATCCGGGCTTTCCCCGCTGCAGAGCACCGCCACCAGGCGAGCTTCCGGAGCAATCGCCAGCGCAGTACGGCTCATGTCCGTGCCGTGGAAGTTCTGCTCCGGCGTGCTGAAGGTCCGCGGTCTGAAATGCGCCGTTGACACGATGTGCTTGGCCAGGAGTGTTGCTGTAGGGATCCAGGGTTCCTTGATCTGCTCCGCGAGGATTGTCTCTATCGCAAGCTCCAGCCCGGCCTCTGCCGGAAGAAAGGGTGGCATCCGGCGCAGCACCGGACGAATGATGCGCCGAAGGCGTGCTGGGCGGAGGTATGCTATGGTTGGGGGTGTGACCGAAGAGCGGAGAGAAGATTTCGAAGAACCACTGGACCCGATACGGAGGCGATTATGGCGAAGAACTACTACGTGATTCTCGGTGTCAACGTGGATGCGAGCCCTGAGGACATCAAGGCAGCGTTTCGGCGGCGGGCGATGGAGTTGCATCCGGATCGGTCCGGAATGGGGAGTGCTCCGTTTCAGGAGGTGCAGCAGGCGTATGGGGTGCTCGCTGATCCGGAGCGCCGGCGGCGCTACGACCTGCGCACGGGCGCCCGGCGCCATGCCGTTCCTCGGACCGGTCCATCTCCCGAGCCCCTGGTTCCCGAACGCCCCCGCGGCGAGGTCATCCGACCGCCGGAGGCCGACCGGGGATTCCGCGATGTTTCCCTGGCGGAGTCGTTCGAGGTCTACCACCCGTCATATGACGAGTTGTTCGACCGGTTTTGGAGCAACTTCGAGGCGGCCACCCGTCCCAAAGCCGAGCGCCTCGAAAGCCTCACGGTGGAAGTCGTCCTTGATCCCGAGGAAGCCCAGCGTGGAGGTGACGTGCGCGTCTGGGTGCCGACGCGCGTGACGTGCTCCGCTTGCGGCGGCCATGGCGCGGTGGGTAGCTACGAATGCTGGCAGTGTGAAGGCCATGGCATCCTGACGAGCGAGTACTCGGTAAGTCTGGAGTATCCCCCCTGCCTGCAGGACGGTC
>CAYSPU010000269.1:734-7855 GCA_964432995.1 uncultured Verrucomicrobiota bacterium | reverse complement strand
TGAGCGGGGGTTTGTACACTTTTCTGCCACTGGGGCTCCGGGTGTTGCACAAGATCGAGCGGATCGTTCGCGAGGAGATGGAGCAGGCAGGGGCGCGGGAGGTGCTCATGCCCGCCTTGCAGCCCCCGGAGATCTGGCAGCAGTCGGGCCGCTACGAGACCGCGAGCGAGGTGCTCTTCAAGGTGCGCGACCGGGCCAATCGCGAGTGGCTGTTGGGACCCACACACGAAGAAGTCATCACCACGCTGGTGGCGTCCGAATTCAACTCCTACCGCCAGCTCCCGCGCGTCTTCTACCAGATCCAGACGAAGTTCCGCGACGAACTCCGCCCGCGCTTTGGACTGATGCGCGCCCGGGAGTTCGTGATGAAGGACGCGTATAGCTTTGACACGACGGACGAGGCGGCGCGGGCGAGTTACCGGAGGATGTATGACGCCTATGTGCGGGTCTTCGCGCGGTGCGGGCTGAAGGCGATGGCGGTGGAGGCCGACACCGGCGTCATGGGCGGCAAGGCCTCCCACGAGTTCATGGTGCCGGCCGAATCGGGCGAAAACGAGGTGATCTGCTGCGACGGCTGCGGGTATGCCGCCAACGCCGACCGCGCCGAAAGCGCTCGTCCGGATCCTCCGGGGAGTGACGACGCGGCGGGCGCCGTCGAGCTTCTGGCGACGCCGGGGGTTCACACCATCGAGGACTTGTGCCGGCCGCCTTACGGGATTCCCGCCGAGCGCCAGATCAAGACCCTGGTCTATGTGGTGGGCAGTCGGCCGATGGTGTTCTTGCTGCGGGGGGACCACACGTTGAACGAGGCGAAGCTGGCCGGGGTGGCGGGCACAACCCAGTTTCGACCGGCTGAGGCGGAGGAGATCCTGGCGGTGCTGGGGGCGCATCCGGGGAGTCTCGGGGCGGTGGGGGTTCGGGACGTTCCGGTGTTCGCCGATCTGTGCTTGGAGGGGACGACCGGGATGACCACGGGCGCCAACCGCGACGGTTACCACCTGCGTCACGTCGACATCGGACGCGACATCCAGGTGACGCGCTGGGTCGATCTGCGTCGGGTGACGGCGGGAGAGCGCTGCGCGCGCTGCGGGCAGGCCCTCCGGGCGCAGCGGGCGATTGAAGTCGGCCATGTGTTCCAGTTGGGGACCAAATACAGCGAAGCGCTGCACGCGTTCTACCTGGACGAGGCGGGCCAGCAGCATCCGATGGTGATGGGCTGCTACGGGATTGGGGTGACGCGGACGCTGCAGGCGGTGATCGAGCAGTCGCACGACGAGCAAGGGATCATCTGGCCGGTGGCGGTGGCGCCCTACACGGTGTGCATCACGCCTTTGGGGGTGGCGCCCGATCGCCCCGTCATGGCGCTGGCCGAGCGCCTCTATGCCGAACTCCGGGAGCGGGGCGTGGATGTGTTTCTGGACGACCGCGAAGAGCGTCCCGGGGTGAAGTTCAAGGACTCGGAGTTGGTCGGCTTCCCGCTGCGAGTGGCGATTGGCGAGAAATCGCTGGCGCGCGGCGAAGTGGAGATCAAGCCGCGCGCGGGCGCGATGTGGACGGTGAAGGCGGAAGAGGCGGTGGGGAGGGTGATGGCGTTGCTGAGCTCGGGGGAATGAGATCAGCGCCGACTGACGTCGGCGGCTGGAGGGGCGTATCTTCCAAGTGACGTGCAGAACGCACCTCGCACGCGGTAGCAGCCCAACCCGCTCCCGCCGCTCCCTGTCTTGCTCTTGCTCCTGCTCTTGCTCCCTCTCCGCGTGGAAACCGCTGACGCCGAGCAAGAGCAAGAGCAAGAGCAAGAGTAAGAGCAAGAGCAAGAGCAAGAGCGGGCGCCGGACATCGGATAAACCGTGTAGTGAGCATGGGAGCGGGGCCGGTCACACCCCCGATAGGAGGGTAGAAGACCGGTATGGGATTCGCCTTGCTCGAAGTGGTCCCTGCTGACGACTCGCAGCAAGCCGTGAGGCGTCAAGGTGAGCTGCTGCGACAGACGTCCGCGGCTGCCGTCCTCCTATTTCCAGACGCTGGGCAGCCAGGTGGTGAGCCAGGGGACGTAGGTGATCAAGAGCACGCCGATCACCATGACGCCCAGCATGGGAAGGGAGGCGCGGGTGACTTCGGACATCGGCTTGTTGAAGCGGTAGGAGGACAGAAGGAGGTTCAGGCCCACCGGCGGTGCGAGGAAGCCGAGCTCCATGTTCGCGAGGAAGATGATGCCCAGATGAATCGGGTCTATCCCGAAAGCCTCCCCGAGGGGGAGCAATAAGGGCACCACGACCACGATGGCGGCGTAGATCTCGACGAACCCGCCGATCACCAGCAGAACGACGTTCAGGCCGAGGAGGAAGAGCCACTTCGAGGGAACGGCCTCGGTGGCCCAGGCGACGGCGGCGTCGGGCACCTGGGCGTCGACCAGAGTGTGGGTGAAACCGAGGGCCACGCCGAGGATGAGGAGGATGCCACCGATCAACAGGCCGCACTCGGTGACCACGCGCGGCACGTCGCGCCAGAGGTGGAGTTCGCGATGGATCACCACGCTGCCCAGGAAAGTGTAGAGGGCAGTGACGGCGGCGGCTTCCACGGGCGTGGCGAACCCGCCGAACAACGCGGTCAAGGCGACCACGGGGACAAGGAGTTCCCATTTGGCGGCCCAGGCGGCGTCGACGGCTTCGCGCGCATCAAAAGGCCGGCGTTCCGATTTCGGCAGCGGTTTGGCGCCGCGCACGCCCCACCATGCGGTCATCGCCACGAGCAGAATGCCGGGCAGCAGACCGCCCTTGAACATCTGCTCGATGCTCACGCTGACCTGTCCGCCGCTGCTGGCGATCACGGCGTAGAGGATGGGCGGCAGGCAGGGCGGGAAGAGCATGCCGAGGGATCCGGCGCCGGTGAGGAGGCCGAGCGCGTTGCGTTCGGAATAGCGGGCGGCGAGGAGGACTGGCATCAGGACGCCGCCCAGCGCCAGAATCGTGGCGCCGGAAGCGCCGGTGAACGAGGTGAAGAAGGCGCAGACCAGGGCGGTGACGATGGCGGGGCCGCCGCGCAGGTTGCCGACCAAGGCTTGGAACAGCCGAACCAACCGCTTGGCGGCGCCGCCCCCGGCGAGGAAGTAGCCCGCCAGGGTGAACAGCGGGATGCTCGGCAACGTGGCGTTCACCGTCAGATGATAGTGCTTCACCACCACCGTCGAGACCGGTTCGCCCGCGGACCAGAGTAGAATGAGGGCGGCACCGCCCAACGCGGTGAATACCGGGGCGCCCAGCGCCACGGCCACGATCAAGACGCCGAGGGCTGGCCAACGCAGGTGCTCGGGCGCGACGGGGGACCAGACCGTGATGCCGATGAACAACAGGGTGACGCCCAGGGTGGCGGCGCGCCAGCGCCAGAGTTTGGACGCGTGCCACACGAGGCGCACGGCGACGAGGGCGAAGCCGATCACCAGCAGCAGTTGCACCACCCAAACCGGGACGCCGTAGGCGAGGATCTTGCCGAGAGACTTCTGCGAGACGACGAACTTCCAGCTTGCGGCGCACAGAACGGCGCTGACGGCGGCGGCGAATCCGTAGCCAAACACGCGGGCGAAGGTCAGGACGCCGCCATGGAACCACTGGCGTGCGGTTGCCAGGGCCAGCAAGCGGTCGTCGCGGGCGGCGATGGCGCCGCCGAGCATGCCGACGGCGAGGACGAGGTGTTGGACGATGGGGGTCGAGGCCATGATGCCGGTCTTGAAGACGGCGCGCAGGAAGACCTCGGTCACCGGCAAGAGAGTCATGACGGCGAGGGCGACGACGACGATCAGGTCTTCCGCCTGGCGCGGGATTCTCCGCCAGCCGGCCGGGTCGGGGCTCGCCGGGCTTTCGAGATGCGGGGCGGATTCAAGATTCATGGTTGCGGGCGAAGTGGTCCATCAGCGTTGGTACGAGGAGTTGGGTGGCGACCAGGCAGAGGCTGATTCCGGCCAGTGCGGTGACGCCGACCGAGAAGAGGGCCGGGTGTCGGGCGAAGGCCAGGGCGCCGACGCCGGCGAGGGTGGTCAAGGCGCAGAGCACCACGGAAGCGGCGGCGGACGCTTCGCGGTCGCGTTCGCCGCGGAGGAGGTCGAGTCGGGCCAGCATGAGGAACATGCAGTAGTCGAGGCTGACGCCGGCGACGAAGACGACGAACACGAGGTTGGCGAAGTTCAGCGAGTGGCCGGCGAGTCCGAGGGCGCCGAGGGTCCAGAAGTTGCCCGCCAGGATCGGGATCAAGGCGATGAGGACCAGGCGGACCCTCTGGAGAAGGAGGAAGAGCAGGGCGGCGTTCACGCCGAGCGCCAGAACGGCAAAGGTGATCAGGCTGCGCTGGGTCAGGCGGGTCAGGCGGTCGCCCAGGGCCTGCTTGTTGAGGAGCAACGCGCCCGGCGCCTGTCGCGCGAGCGCTTGCTCGAGGAGACCGCATCCGCTCGGGGAGCCGAGTTTGGCGAAGGTGAGGAGTGCCACGCGGCCACCAGCCTGGTTCCAGTAGTCTTGCAGCCAGCTCTCGCGAAGGAGCCAGGGGGCTTCGCCCGAAGCTGGCCGCGAGGAAGACGGGGCCTCGAGCGAGGCCAGAAACGGCTCAAACACGCCCGGCCGAAATCCAAGTTCCTCGGCGGAGGTTTCGAGAGTGCGCCGGACCTGGGCGCGCCTGGTGTCATCCCAGAAGGCGCGCCAGCGGGCCCGGGCTTCATTTCGCGTGGCGGACGACGGGGAGGAGCGCGCCACGGAGGCGAGCGAGTGGATCACCCCGGAGGCTTGGAGTGGTTGGAGGGCTTCGAACACGCGCTCGTTCAAGGCGAGGGCCTGATCCCAAGTTGAAGCGGGTACGACGATGGTGGTGAGGGCGAGCGATTCTCCCCAGGTTAGATTGATGAGACGGTCGTCGGCGGCGGTTTCCGGTCGGACGCCGTTGAGGCGGCTCAGATCGTTTTCGAAGTGAAACCGGGTGAGGCCGATGAGGGCGAGGGCGGAGAGCGCCAGGGTGAGGATCCAGGCGGAGCGATTGGCCCCGGCACGCCAGCGGACGACGGGTTCGAGCAAACGGGTCAGGGGGAGGCGCGCGGGCCGGTTGTCGGCGGTGCCGGCCGGGGCGTTCGGTTGGCGGAGCGGGATGCACAAGGGCAACACGGTCAGCGCGGCGGCGGCGGAGACAGCGGCGCCCACGGCGGCGAACAGCCCCAACTGCCGATGCCCGGCCGTGGGCGAACCCAACATGATCGTGAAGGCGGCCACCGTGGTCAGCCCCGCCAAGGCGATCGCGGGTGTCAACCGCGCCATCTCGGCGGCCAACTGGTGTGGGTTCGAGGGGCGGGTCTCGTCGATGTGATACACCACGTGCACGGCGCAGTCGACCAGCACGCCGACGAGACAGCTTCCACAGCCGAGGGCGATGGCGGACACGGTGTCGCCGCTGAGGGTGAACACGGCGCCGGCGACGAGCACGCCCAGGGCGGTGGGCGCCAGGCACAACAGGGCCAGCCAGCGGCGGCGGAAGGCGGTCATCATCACGATCGCCACGCCGAGGGCTACAATGCCGGTGATGCGTCCGAGGTCTTCCCGGATGAGGATGGCGTTGTCCAGGGCAATGCGGTGCGCGCCGGTCACCGCCACGCAAACGTCCCGGTCCGCAAACTCCCCTTCGACGTCCCGGGCCGCCTGCAGCACGGCCTCCACTAGTGCTGCACTCCGTCGATGGTCCGACGAAGGAAACGCCGGGGCGACACTCACCAGCAGGTGGCGTCCGTCGGCGCTGGTGAGGCGTCCATCGGCAACGTGTCCCGACCCGGTGTTAACCTGAAGATCACGCAGTCGGGTGCTCACCAAGTCCCCGATTCCGATGGGGTCGGAAGAGAGCACTGCTTTGAGCGCCATGCCCTGAGGTTGTGAGAGCGAGCGCTTCAACCACTCCAGGCGCTGTCGGATCGCGGCTGGGTCGATCCGCTGGGCGAGGACGGCCTCGTCGCCGGCGCGGAGGAGTTCGGGCGTCTCCGTCTGCAACCGCAGGAGAACGTCCCCGGCAGCGGCTTCGTCGATGCGGCAGCGGATGTCGCCCAGGTCCGGGATCTGTGCGAGCGCGTCGCAGAGACGATCGGCGGCGGTTGCCAGGAGTTCGGCGTCGGGTGCGGGTGCCGAGACGTCGAGATAGAGCCGGTCCGCCTGGCGGACCCAGTGCAGGGCTTCGATTTGCCGCGCAACCGTCGGATCCGACAAGGGGAGCATGTCGGTGAAGTCTTCGCTGAGGCGGAGGCGGGTGACGGCCCAGAAGCTGGCGGCGGCCAAGGCGAGAGTGAGTCCAGCGGCGAGCCAACGATGGCGGGCCAGGGTCAGGTGCAGTTGGAGGAGCCGTTGGTTCACGGAGCAGCAGCCAGTGACCGAACATCGAACGTCCAACGTCGAACAACGAACATCGAACGCCGAACACGGAACACCGAACGCGGTCGGGATTGAATGTCCATGAACCTCCCGTTTGCGGCAGGGTCAGGCCGCCGCCGCGGGTTCCTTGCGGGGAAAGAGCGGCGCCGGGGTGCCGATGGTGTGCCCCGGGGGCAGACCACCCCAGGCCGCGGCGGTCCAGCGGTCGGGTTTCTCCGGCAGCGCCAGTTGCGCGGCGATCTTCTCCGCGGTCTCCGGAATGAATGGCCAGAGCATGACGGCCAGGATGCGGCAGGTCTCGACCAGGTTGTAGAGGATGGCGTCGAGCCGCGCGGCCTGGGAGGGATCCTTGGCCAGCTTGAACGGGGCCGTGTGATCGACGTATTGATTGGCGCGGGCGACGAGTTCCCAGGTGGTGATCAAGGCATCCTGGAGTCGACTGGCCCGGAGGTGATCGGCCATTTCCCGGACCCGCGCCGCGGCGTCGGGCGCCAGTTCATCGGAGCGCGGCGGCACCACGCCATTCCGGTAGCGGCGAAGCATCGAGAGCGAACGGTTGACGAGGTTGCCCAGACCGTTGGCCAACTCGGCGGTGTAGCGCGCCTGGAAGCCGGCGTCGGTCCAGTTGCCGTCGGCGCCGAGGTCGAGTTCGCGGACGACGTAGTAGCGGAAGGAGTCGACGCCCCATTCATTGATGACGGCGACGGGGTCGACAATGTTCCCGGTGCTTTTGCTCAT
>CAYSPU010000269.1:0-724 GCA_964432995.1 uncultured Verrucomicrobiota bacterium | reverse complement strand
GCCGTCCTTCTGCCACCAGCCGTGGACGAGGACTTGGCGGGGGAGGGCGAGGTCCATGGCCTTGAGCATGATTGGCCAGTAGACAGCGTGGAACTTGACGATGTCTTTGCCGATCACGTGGATATCGGCGGGCCAGAGTTCGAGGCCGGGCGGGGTGCCGGCGTAGGCGGGGCCGGCGGCGGGGCAGACGCCGGGGTCGCCCTGGGCCGCGGGGATGCTGGCGTAGTTCGACAGCGCATCAAACCAGACGTACGTCACGAATTGGGGATCGAAGGGCAGGGGAATGCCCCAGCTCAGACGGGTCACCGGTCGGGAGATGCAGAGGTCCTCCAGCGGTTGGCTGCGGAGAAACCCGAGGACTTCGTTGCGGCGGATGGCCGGTTGGACGAACTCGGGGTGGGCGTCGATGTGCTCGATGAGCCACTGCTGGTGTTGGCCCATGCGGAAGTAGTAGTTGTCTTCGCGGACCTCGACGACTTCGCCCCAGAAGGGGTCCCAGGTGCCGTCGGGGAGACGGTCCTTGTCCGTCAGGAAGGTCTCTTGGCGAGCGGAGTAGAAGCCGTGGTATTCGGCCTGGTAGAAGTGGCCGGCGGCGTGGAGTTTGGAGAGCATCGCCTGCACGAACTGCTTGTGGCGGGCGTGGGAGGTGCGGACGGAGACGTGGCAGGAAAGTTGGTGGCGGGCGGCGAAGTGACGGCTAGCGCCTGCCAACTGATCTGAGGGG
>CAYSPU010000268.1:0-7904 GCA_964432995.1 uncultured Verrucomicrobiota bacterium | reverse complement strand
ACGCCTATCGACCTGACCAGGATCATCAAGGGGAACAAACCGATGCAGCGCGTGTTCAACAAGAGCAACCTCAAGACCCAGTGCAAGCTGAGCGGCGGGGTCTACAGTTACCAAATGGACTTCAACTGAGGCTCAGCTCCTCCGGCGCCGTGATCCGGCGGCGACGGTGACGATCGTTTCACAAAGGGGCGGTGTCGGCGAAGAGCCAACACCGCCCCGTCGTTTGTGGAAGAATCGCTCGGACATGTGGGGAAGAGCCGCGAAGTGTGCGAAAGCGGGGAGGACGTTGACTGCGGATGGACAGGAATGAACCTGAAATCCGCAGTGCAACCACGGATGGACACGGATGAACACGGATACTGAGGGGTTGCGCAGCGCCCTGGGTTCATCCCGCGGGTGAAGCGAGAAGCCCGGTCTGGATCACTGAACGTGAGCGGAGAGTTCACGGTTCCTTGTTCGGTGTTCTTTGTTCGGCGTTCGCGGGCGACTCCTCGGGCGCAGGATTGCGGATGGTCTCCTGGATCCACGCCTCGGCAGCGGCGGGGTCATCCCTGAGCCAGCGACGGGTGATCTTCTCGACCAGTTGGCTCCGCCTGGCCTCGTCGGCCACGGAGGTCACCCACCGCGCGGCCAACTCGGGTTGGCGGGAAGCCAACTCGTTCACGAGAGCCTCCGTGACGCAGGCGCGCTCGTCGTCCGCAGGCAAGGACCGGAGCCACGCGCCGCCAGCCTCGGGGTCTATGCCAATCCAGGTCGCGGCAATCTGCGACAACGCTTCCGTGCGCGCCGGGCCCTGCGGCAGAGTGGTCCCCCACGCTGCGGCTTCGGCAGGGTCCCCGAACGCCGCCCACGCGCCTGCCACGTCTCGGCAGGCAGCGACTTGGTTCTTGCCGGGAGGCATCGAAGCCACCAAGCGCGCGGCGTCGTCCGGGCAATGGCTGGCCAGTTCGCCGCACAAGCCCGACAGGAAAGCGTCGCGATCCGGGCCGGCAGGCAGTTGTTCCGCCCAACGAATAGCGGCGTCATCCCCCTCCGTCAGCAGCCAGGTCCTCGCCATGTTCTGGAGCGCGGCCGTGCGGCTTGCGTCCGCGGGGTAGAGGGTGAGCACCAGGTTGGCGGCGGCATCGGGATCGGCGGCCCGGTACGAGGATTCGAGTCCGTCGAGCGCTTGGCGGCGCAGCGGTCCGTCCGGCAATTGGCGAACCCAGTTGGATGCGGCTTCTGCGTCGTCCGGCGCCCACTGGGCGGCAAAGGACTGTGCCAGGCTCGTGCGCAGGTTCTCGTCCGGTTGCTGGAGCACGAGGTTGAGCGCCTGCTCCGGGTGTGTCTCGGTGAGGCAGGAGATCACAGCGTTCAGGGCGGCCTGCTGATCCTTGCGGCCCGGCAGAGACTGCGCCCAAGCCACACCGTCCTGAACACTGCGCATCGCCATGGCCGCAGCGATGGTGGATACGCTCTGTTGTCGGAGAACGGGATCGACTTCATCGAGCAGCCTCACCGCGGCCTGAGGATCGGCGCTGGCGAGACTCCCGATGACCGCGTGGGCTGTCAGTTGGCGACGCCATCCCGCGGGCAGGTCATCCAGCAACCGCACGGCCGCGACTGGATCCTGCTTGGTCATGATGCTGATGACTTCGGCCAGGGCGATCTCGCGCGGGTGGCCCTCGGGAAGTTGGCGAGCCCAAGCGAGGGCTGCTTCCGGTTCTAGCGCGCTCCATGACGGCAAGACACGGAGCAGCAGTTCATTCCGGTGGTCCGAGTTCGGCATATGCAATACGGCGGTCAGCGCCGCCCGCGGGTCCTTGCGGGACCAGAAGAAGACGAGGGACTCCTGCAGGTCTTTGGCCCCGGGGTACGGGGGCAAGTTAGTGACCAGGCTCCAGGCTGCGGGGTAGTCGTTCGTTGAGAGTGCGCACAGCAGCGCAAACCATCGCGGATTCCATGTGGCGGAATTCCGCATCTCCGGGAGCGCGGCCCGAAACGCCTCCAGTTCAGTCCCCGGCGGCGGGAAGAAGGCGGAGACCTCGTTGGATCCTTCAGCCTCACCAGCAGGCAAAAGCTGCGGCAACTCGGTCTCCGGGTTGGAGCCGGCTCCCGTTCTGATCGATGCCGGTGCGGCAAGCCGCGGGCGCACCGCCCGGTTCACGGGATGTCCGAGCAGCACCCCCAAGCCGTAGGCCGCAATCCACAGAACCAGCAGAGTGGTGAGCTGGGCGGTTCGGGTATTCATTGGCCGAGCAATTGTCGCTTGCGCTCCTCGGGAAGCGTCGTTTGCTGGAGCCACGTCCGGCACGCGTCGGGATCCGTGGTCAACCATTTGCGCGTGATTTGCTCGACGGCCTCGTTGCGCTTTGCCTCGTCGGCAATCGCCCCAATCCAGGGCGCGGCCAGGCGGGGCACTCGTCCAGCGACCTCCGAAACGAAGGCGCATGCGGCGGCATCGCGTGAAGGACTGGGGGGCAGGCTCTCGAGCCAGCGTGCTGCCTCCGAGGTATCACCGTGCCAGCTTCCCCATTGGCTGATGAGTCTGGCGGCAGCTTGTTCCCGCAGCGGGCCTTCGGGAAAGGTCACCACCCAGTCGGCGGCGGCCCGGGGGTTGTTCAAGGCCCACTGAAAGACCACGGCCAGCGTGGCTCCGGATTGGGCGGCACCAGGCGGGAGGTTGGCGACGTAGGTGGCCGCTTGCTGCGGATTGGAGGCCGCCCATCCGGAGCAGGCACCGACGACGGCGGCATCGTGCAGCGATCCGGCAGGCAGCGCACTCGCCCAGTCGAGGGCAGTCTTCGGATCTTGCAGGCTCCAACTGCTGAGCGCGCCCCGGACTGATTTCAGTTCCCCGCCGTTTGCCGGCAGGGCGGCAGCGAACTCGGCCGCCTGCTGTGGTTCTGTCGCGCCCAACCGACGGAGCAGCGCTTGAGTCGCCCAGTCGCGGACCTTTCCTTCGGGGAGTTGCCTTGCCCATTCCGCCGCGGCGGCCAGGTCGGAGTGGGGCCAGTGTTCGATGATGGCCGAGGCGGGCCCGACGCCCCACTGGGCGTTGCTGACGCACAACTGGGTTAGCAGACCGGCGGCTTGATCGGGCCGAGTCATGGCCAAGTGCCGGATGGCGCATCCAAGGACGTTCTCGCGCTGGGTTTTGTCCGTCAGGTTCGTTGACCATTCCAGGACGGCGTCTGGATGCACCGAGGCCCACGCCGTCGCGGCGTAGGTCAACAGGTGCGTCCGAAGTCTGGACGCGGGCATTTGGATCGCGTGGCGTGCGGCGGCGGGTGGATCGTGTTCTGCCCATCCGTCCAGCACGGCGGTCAGCGTCTTCTCATAGAGGTAGCCGGGTGGTATCTCCGACAGTGCCGCCAGCGCAGCCTGGGGATCGGTCCTGACGGCGAAGGGCAGGGTCCTTGCCAGAACGGAGGTGCGGTGTTCCTCGGGCACGTTTTCGCGAATCCACGCTAGCGCCAGAGTGGGTTCCTTTGCCGTCCAGGCTTTCAGGACTTCCTGGCACGGGGAGTCGGAACGCCAGTCCTCACCAGGCGTGCGGGCCGCCGCGAGCGCTGCGTGCGGGTCGACTTCCGCCCACAGTGCGAGCAGCTCTTTCTGGAATTGCTCCCGGAGCGAACGCCAGCGGAGGCGTTGGCCCATTCGCCATGCGGTCGGCAGATCGCGGGCCGGCAGTGGCAGGATCAGCATTCGGAGTTCGTCGTTGAGTATGGCTGTTGACCGGGTTTGGTCTGCCTCGAGCAGCCAGGCCTCGAGTCGTGCCAGCGCGGCGCTCCCTTCTCGCGACGCGGCGGCGCGCGGGCGCAGCACGGCCAATGTCCCCTGTCGGGCAAGGCTGACCTTCGGCGACGACGCGTTCGCGGTTGCGGAGTCCGGGTTCGAGTTCAGCAGGACCGGCGTGGCGATCCCGGCGGTAAAGACCAAGCTCAGGGTCGTCACATTGAGCTTGGCGATGGCCAGCAGGTTGAGCACCGAGCCAACGACCCCGACGGTGTTGCAGCCGGCGGCGGCGGCTTTGGCCATGACGGTCGCTGTCAAGCCGGGCGGCGCGGCCTGGACCGAGTGCGCCGTCAGCGCCGTGGCTACGCCGGACGCAGAGACGATCACACCACGCTGGGCGAACACGTTACGCAATCGCTCCAGCGCCCGTGTCACGCGCTTCTGGGCGGCTTCCTCGCTCAACCCGAGGGTCTGGGCGATCTGGCGGGTTGTGCGCTGTTGGAAGAAGCGCAAGAAGAGCGCGGTGCGGTCGGCTTTTCTCAAGGTGCTCAGCGCGGCGTCCAGATGCGGCGCCATGGTTTCCCAGATCGACTCGGCTTCGCCGGAGGTAAGCTCGTGCATGACTGCGGCCTCCTGTTCGCGGGCGCGGCGGCGTTCTTCCGAACGGACCACCTTGATGGCGAGGTTCTGCGCCGTGCGATGCAGCCAGCCGGACAGAACGGCACGGTGCGCGAGTGGATGGGCGTTCTGGCTCAAGGCGATGAACACCGACTGGGTGACCTCCTCGGCCATCGCCGGATTCCGAACCATGCGGAAGGCTGCCGAATGGACGAAATCGATGTGGCGCCGCACCAATTCGGCAAACGCCGGCTCGGAGGCGTGCGCGGCATATTCAAGCAGCAATTCCTGGTCAGTCCTGCTCTTCACGGCTACAGAGGATTACCCGCTGCGGGCCAAAACGGACAACAGAATTGCCGGCGTGGACGTGTTTGGTGAAAGGGGCGTGAACAACAAAAACGCGAAGGAACAAAGGATGCGGAGGCAGACGGACTCTGTGTCGGTTGGGGTCTTGTCGCCACCTTGGTCGATACCTTTGTTTGGAGCCCGCTGCAGGGTTACTTCCTCTCGGGCGCGTCTGGACACTGCCCCCGCGGTTGCCGGCATCCAGGCAGAATGGTGGGGGGCCAATACCGATTGGCCGCTCTCCGGCTCGTGACTGGTTCGGCGACAGCATCGCGCGGCGCCCTCGGAGAGGTCGCCCTACCGTTCATGCGAAGTGGAATCCCAGAATGGGTAGGGGGATTCATGGGGAGGGAGCGGGCTGGACATCCATTGTTGCAGCCATACGCCCTCGGTGCACTGGATCGCCGTCTCCGAGGCTGCCGGCGTCGAACTTGACACCGCCGTGTTGCTTGGAAGACGGGCTCCTTCTTCTCGGTCGCGCCGGAGGTCTTTACAAAGTGGCACGGTCGCCGCATGTTAGGGCCGACGCGTATGAGCGACGAAATCATGCAGAACTTCACGCCGCGGGCCCAGCAGGTCCTGGCGTTGGCGCGGAAGGAAGCGGATCGGTTCAACCACAACTTTGTGGGGACCGAGCATCTCCTGTTGGGTTTGATCAAGCTGGGGCAGGGCGTGGCGGTTAACGTGTTGCAGAAGATGGGGTTGGACCTGGAGACGGTCCGCATGGAGGTGGAGAAACAGGTGGGGACCGGCCCGGACCAGAAGATGGTGGGCAATATCCCCTACACGCCGCGCGTGAAGAAGGTGCTGGCCCTCGCCTCGAAGGAGGCCAAGGCCCTGAACCATACCTACGTGGGTACCGAGCACATCCTCCTGGGCTTGCTTCGGGAAGGCGATGGCGTGGCGGCCCGGGTGTTGAAGAATCTGGACGTTGACATCGAGCAAACGCGTCTCGAGATCCTCAAGGAGCTGGATCCCAATTTCCAGGGGGGCGAGGAAGCGCCGCAAGCTGGGGAAACGGCCCCCGAGAAGCCGGCGGAGAAGAAGGGCGAAGTCAAGACGCCGGCCCTGAAGGCCTTCGGCCGGGATCTCACGGAGATTGCGCGCAAAGGGGAGATGGACCCCGTGATCGGGCGTCGCAACGAGATTGAGCGGGTGACCCAGATTCTGTGCCGCCGGACGAAGAACAACCCGGTGTTGCTGGGGGAAGCGGGCGTGGGCAAGACGGCGATTGTGGAAGGTCTGGCCCAGGAGATCGCCAAGGGCAACGTGCCGGACCTGCTGCGCGAGAAGCGCCTGGTGACGCTGGACTTGGCCTTGATGGTGGCAGGCACCAAATACCGCGGGCAGTTCGAGGAACGCATCAAGGCGGTGATGGACGAAATCCGCAGGGCGAAGAACGTCATCCTGTTCATCGACGAGCTGCACACGATTGTGGGGGCGGGTTCGGCGGAAGGGACGATGGACGCCTCGAACATCATCAAGCCGGCCCTGAGCCGCGGCGAGATGCAGTGTATCGGAGCGACGACGTTGAACGAGTACCGGAAGTACATCGAGAAGGACGCCGCCCTCGAACGCCGCTTCCAGTCGGTGAAGGTCGAAGCGCCGTCCGTCGAGGAGGCAGTGCAGATTCTGCACGGTCTCCGCTCCAAGTACGAGGATCACCACAAGATCGAGTTGACCGATGCCGCGGTGGCCGCCGCGGTGCAACTGTCCGACCGCTACATCACCGGACGTTACCTGCCGGACAAGGCGATCGATGTCGTCGACGAGGCCGGCGCCCGGGCGCGCATCGGCGCGATGACGCGACCGCCGGACGTGAAGAGTCTCGAGGCGGAAATCGAGGACATCAAGGCGCGCAAAGAGCGGGCGATCAAGGAGCAGGACTTCGAGGGCGCCGCCTCGATGCGCGACAAGGAGAAGCAGGCCAAGGAGAAACTGGACGAGATCCTGGCCAAATGGCGCACGACCCGGGAAGAGAAGCGGGTGAAGGTGGACGAAGAGGACATCATGCAGGTGGTGTCCAAGTGGACGGGCATTCCGCTGCATCGCATGGAGCAGGGTGAGGTGCAGCGCCTGCTCCAGATGGAGGAGCAACTGTCCCGGGTGGTCGTGGGGCAGAGTGAACCGGTTTCCGCCCTGTGCAAGGCGCTGCGGCGCTCGCGGGCGGACCTGAAGGACCCGAAACGCCCGATCGGAACGTTCGCGTTGCTGGGGCCGACGGGCGTGGGCAAGACGCTGTTGGCAAAGTCGCTGGCGGAACTGATGTTCGGGGACGCCCGGTCGTTGATCCAGCTCGACATGAGCGAGTACATGGAGAAGTTCACCGTCTCGCGGCTGGTGGGATCGCCTCCCGGATACGTCGGCTACGAGGAAGGCGGGCAGTTGAGCGAACAGGTGCGGCGCAAGCCGTATTCGGTGGTCTTGTTCGACGAAGTGGAGAAAGCCCACCCGGACGTGATGAACATGCTCCTGCAGATCCTCGAGGAAGGGAAGCTGACGGATAGCGTGGGGCGGACGGTGGACTTCCGGAACACGGTGATTCTCCTGACCTCGAACGTCGGGGCGGAAACCGTGCGGCGGCAGACCACGATCGGTTTCGGGCCGGCGAGCGAGGAAACCAACTACGAGAAGATGCGGGACAAGATCCTCGAGGAGGCGAAGAAGGTGTTTCGTCCCGAGTTCCTCAACCGGTTGGACGGCACGATTGTCTTCCGGGCGTTGTCGAAGGATGACTTGATCCAGATCCTCGGTCTCGAGGTGCAGAAGGTGATGGATCGGCTCAAGGCCAAGAACATTCGGATCGAACTGGACGAGGCGGCCAAGAACTTCCTGGTGGAGAAGGGGTATGATCCGCTGTACGGCGCCCGGCCGATGCGACGCGCGGTGGAGCGGTACCTGGAGGATCCGCTGGCGGAGGAGATCCTCCGCGGGCACCTGCACGGGAACGACCCGGTCCGGGTGTCGGTGGAAGGCGACAAGCTGACCTTCAATCAGCCGGCCGCCGCCGCGGGTGCCTTGTCGAGTTGAGTCCGAATGATAGGTAGTGTCCTTGCGTCCAGCCGCGATTTGAGAGTCAGTCTGCGCATTCTCCCTGATGCACCCAGCGAGGCGGCGTAGCCCAAGGCCGGGCGTCCCTCCCTGCCCGGCGTGTTGTATGGAGAGCATGCACATCCGACGGGTTCATGCGCATTCGGACCATGAATCCCCCTGCCCATTCTGGG
>CAYSPU010000267.1:1936-7914 GCA_964432995.1 uncultured Verrucomicrobiota bacterium | reverse complement strand
ACCCGCCTACGCCAAGGCTCCGGCACGGCAGGCCGGTCGCGCTCCGTCGGACCGCGGACGTGAGTCCGCGCGCTCTTCTCCCGCACCGGGCGCGCACACGGAATATCAGCGCCGACTGACGTCGGCAGCCACCATGCAAGGTAGGGCGTGCTCTCCGAGCGCGCCGAGTTATTCTGACGGGTGCGTGCTCTTGCGGACGCCCGAGGCCGGGCGTCCCTATCTGTCAGCGCCGACTGACGTCGGCGGCTACCTCCGACAAGCCATCACGGCTGGCCACTTCGCTCAACGGTCACCAGCTCGATCCCTTCGTTCCGACCGAGGTTGCGGGAGTATTTGCGTTCCTGGGGGTTGTTCCAGTGCTCGTGGGTGCCGAGGCTCGGCAGTCGCTGGGTGGGGGTCGGGTGGTTCGGATCGTAGAACGTCCCCGACGGCGGGTTGTGGGCCAGGGCGGCTTCGCGGAGGTAATCATCCGCACCGGGTCTGCGGGGGAAATCGGACCACTCCGTCCAGAGGAAGTCGAAGCCGACGGAATCGATGGCCACCGGGTCTTGGGAGGCGAGGAGGCTTGATGCCCAATCGTCGTTGAAGGGAGGAGTGCTCCACCGTCGCGGGGCGGAATCGATCGGGTGTTTGCCGGGGTAGAGGCCGTCGATGAGGTAGAGGACGGTCTTGCCGCCGAGGTGTTCGTGTCCGGTGAGGTCGACGAGCGGGCGGTAGACCCCGGTTTCCTGGGAGAAGCAGCCGGGGTGGATGTCGTAGTATCCCTTCTGGACGGGCCAACGGATGAGGGAACCGTAGTGGTTCTTGGCGCAGAGCGTGACGCCGCCGCCGGTGTGGGCTTTGAGGTTGGCCACGTTGATCACGTAGGCCGCTTCGGCAAAGCAGGTGGGGACAAAGTCGGGCGTCTTCCCGTCCGGCCGGCTGCTCCAGTAGAACGGGACGGTCGAGGCCTGCACTTTGATGCGGCCGAACTTCCCCGCGTAATCGATGTACTGCACGTCCGGGAACTGCGCGTGCAAGAGGTCGTAGTATTCGTTCACCAGGTAGGAGAGCGTGTCGCAAAGCGCGATGTCCGACTGGCGGACGCCGGCCACGCTCGTGAGTTGCCGGAACAAGGCGAGCAACACCTGGGGCGAGGTGTTCATGTAGTCCTGGCGCTTGACCAGCGTGTAGGTCTCCGGGTTCACCGCGCCTTCGTGCCAGATCATCCCCACGAAGTTCGGCTTGATGAGGATCTTCTCGCCGGGACGGTAACCGACGTCGCCCTTGCCACGCGCCTGGTTGAAATGCCGGAACAACCGGTCCCACGCCTTGGCGTCGGTGGGCTGGCCGGTCAACTGCTGGAGCGCTTGCGACACCATGGCATCGACCCGGTCCTGCCGCGTGTGATCGCCTTCCCACCAGTGGCCGTCGCCCGGGCCTTTCCAGTCCGTGGCATCCGCATCGTGCACCCACACCACTCGGCCCGGATGGATGCCTTTGCCTTCGCCCAGTGGCTTCAGCGGTTCTGGGGCCGTGGCACAGGTCCCCACGTCCGGCCAGGCGCCCAGGGTGAGGAACCCGGCCAGGACAATGGACGCCCACGATGCTCTGCGCGGTTTCGTTGTGCTCATGGCTCCCCTTTTCGCACCCCCGTCCACGGACCGCAAGCCCGGCCCACCAAGGCCCTGCCACTCCGAAATGCCACTTTGCCCGCCCCCGGACCGCCCGCCGTCCCGGCGGGCAGCGGCCACACCGGCCGAACGCGTCGTCGAACCTTCCGGAGCCGAACACCAGTCGGAGCGCCCCGCTCGGCGCGGGGCCCAGATGCATGCACCTCTGGCCGGCATCATGCCGGCGCTCCGGCGATCGGACGCGCCTCCGAACCTCCGATTGGCTCCCGCCCCCTCGCCGCTGCTACGACCGAGGGACCTGCCTACGCCAAGGCTCCGGCACGGCAGGCCTGCCTACGCCAAGGCTTCGGCACGGCAAGCCTGCCTACGCCAAGGCTCCGGCACGGCAGGCCGGTCGCGCTCCGAAAGGACTGTGTTTCTGCTGCGGGTCGAGAAGACCCGCGGTCCGGAAGGTCCCGAGGCACCAGTCACGCCTCTCATGTCACGATCCGCAGTCAGCCATGAAGTTCGCCAGCCGCAGGCGGGTCCTCGGCAGGTCTGGTCGACTTCCCCTTTCGTTCGAGGGTTTGATCCTCCCAGGAGGCCGGGTCGTCGAGCGACTCGAGGTGAGTGTCGACGGTGCAGCGCGGCAGGTGGCGGCGGACGTCGGCTTCGATCTCCTCGAGCAGGTCGTGCCCGCGCTGGACCGTCCAGTTGCCGGGAACCAGGACGTGAAAGGAGACGAATCGCCACGCGCCGGACTGGCGCGAGCGGAGCGCGTGGAATTGCACGCCCTGACTTCGGTAGTTGTGCAGAACCGATTCGACCTGGTTCAACACCTCCGGTGGCAGCGCGGTGTCCATCAGCCCGGCCACGGAACGCCGCACGATCCCCAGCCCCGTCCGGATAATGTTGGCCGCGACCAGAAGAGCGAGGATGGGGTCGAGCCGGAGCCACCCGGTCCAGCCCACGGCCGCCACCCCGAGGATCACGCCGACCGAAGTCCAGACATCGGTTAGCAGATGATGGGCGTTGGCTTCGAGGGTGATGGATTGATGGCGGCGTCCGGTCCGGAGGAGGACCAGCGCCACCGCCAGGTTGACACCTGCTGCCGCCGCCGAGATCGCCAGGCCCAGACCCACGTCGTCCAAGGGCGCGGGGCGCAGCAGCCTTCCCATTGCCGCCACACCGATGCTCAGAGCCGCTGCCAGGATCAGCGTGCCCTCGACGCCGCTGGAGAAGTACTCCGCTTTGCTATGGCCGTAGGTGTGGTCTTCGTCGGCCGGACGCGAGGCGATGGTGAGCATGGCCAGCGCCAGGACTCCCCCCACCAGGTTGACGAGGGACTCGACGGCGTCGGAGAGCAACCCGACCGAGCCGGTGATCCAGTAGGCGGTGGCCTTGAGACCGATGGTGAGCAGCGCGGCGGCGATGCTGAGCCAGGCGTACCGCGTCAGCGGCGGCTCGCGGTTGGGGGCGGAGGACGCCGTGTCAAACGCTGGGGTTGGCCCGCCGGTCATGCGGGCCAAGGAGACACGAACGGCCGATTTCCGACAAGCCCGATGCGGCGTCTTCTCAGGGTCAGGCATTAAGGATTAAGCTCGCCTCCGCATCAATCACCATCTGCGCGGTCACCATCTGCGCGGGGAGCGATGTTGTGCGAAGCCCAGCTTGAACCTGGGGAGAGGGCCGGCGGGGCAGCAATTCTCGGGTCCTTCGCGGCGACGACTTAATGCTTAACGCCTGACCCTGACCGCCCTATTGCGAGCGCCCGGACCTACAAAGGTCCTTGAGGCCTGTAGTCGTCGGCGGTCGCGGTTCGTGCAAACTCTCTTTCGGCACGTTATCCTGACGGCGATCCGGTGCCTGCCGCGCCGCGACGCCTTGCCGGTTCGAGCAGCAGGTGCGCACGGTGCCGACCACCGCAGCCATGAACATTGTCGAAATCGACCAGATCACGAAGAGCTTCGGCGAGAAGAAGGCCGTGGCCGACCTGAGCCTTCAGGTGCCCCAAGGAAGCATTTACGGGTTTATTGGCCCCAACGGCTCGGGCAAAACCACCACCCTCCGACTGATCATGAACATCTTCTACCCGGACCGTGGCGAGATCCGCGTCTTCGGCGAGAAGCTCCACGGCGCCGCCTGCGATCGAATCGGGTACCTGCCCGAGGAACGCGGATTGTACAAGCGGATGCGGGTGCGGGAGATCCTCCGCTTCTACGGCGGATTGAAGAGCGGGAGGGATGTGAGCGCCGAGGTGGATCGCTGGCTCGAGAAGTTGGGCCTTGCGGACAGCGCGCAGCAGAAGGTCGAGACCCTGAGCAAGGGCATGAGCCATCGCGTGCAGTTCATCGCCGCGGTGGTCGCCCAGCCGGAGTTGGTCATTCTCGACGAACCGTTCAGCGGGCTCGACCCCGTCAACGTCGATTCGGTCCGGCAGGCGGTGCTCGAGTTGCGGGCGCGGGGGACGACGATTCTGCTGAGCACGCATGACATGAGCGTGGCCGAGAAGATGTGCGACTTCATCTGCATGATTTTCCGCGGACGCAAGGTGCTGGACGGCACCCTCACCTCGATCCAGGAGGCGTATGGCACGGACACCATCCGGCTGCGGGCCGATGGCGGCGCCGAGGCCGCGCGCGGGATCGCAGGCGTCGAGGCGGTGACCGACTACGGCCAGGTGCAGGAGCTGCGGCTGCGGCGGGACCACGATCCCCAGGAAATCCTGGGCACCCTGCTCCGCCGGACACGGATCGACAGCTTCGAGGTTACCAAGCCTTCCCTGCACGACATTTTCGTCCGCATCGCGGCGCCGAAAGAAACGGAGGTTCCCCATGCGTAAGGTATTGTGGATTGCCCGGCGCGAGTATCTGTCCACGGTGCGGACCAAGGGTTTCATCATTGGGCTGGTGGTGGCGCCCCTGCTGATGGGGGGCGGCCTGATTGCCATGCTGCTGATGCGGGGCCAGGTCGATACCCGGGACCAGCGGGTCGCCATCGTCGACCGTTCGGGGCAGGTCGGTGCGGCTCTGGTGGAGGCCGCCAACGCGCGCAATGCCAGGGAAGTGGCGGACCCCAAGACGGGTAAGAAGCTCAAGCCGGCCTACGTCCTCGAGGTGGTCCCGGGATCGAAAGCCGACGCGGACCAGCAACGCCTCGAGCTGTCGGATCGGGTGCGCCGCGGCGAGCTGCACGGCTTCCTCGAGATCGGCCCGGAGATTCTGCATCCGGGGACGAACACGGATGCGACCCGCGTGCTGTATTACTCGAGGAGTTCGCCGCTGGACGACCTGCGCCGTTGGCTGGGCTCGCCGTTGAACGACCAGCTTCGCAAGTGCCGGATGGCTGAGGCGGGCATCGATGTTCGGCAAGTTCCCGACCTCTTCACCTGGGCATCGGTGGAGGGGATGGACCTGGTCACGCGGGAGAAGGAGACCGGGGCGGTTCGGGAGGCGCAGCGGAGCAACGAGGCGGCGGCCATCGGGATACCGGCGGCGCTGACGGGTTTGATGTTCCTGCTGCTGATGGTGGGTACGTCGCCATTACTGCACCTGGCGATGGAGGAGAAATCCCAGCGCATCGCCGAAGTGATGCTGGGCGCGGCCAAGCCCTTCGAGCTGATGCTGGGCAAGGTGATCGGAGGGGTGGCGGTTTCGCTGACGGGATCGGTTTTCTACGTGGGTGGCGGTTCGGCTGCTCTGATAGGCATGGCGCAGACGCAGTTGGTGCCGTGGGGCCTGCTGCCGTGGTTCTTCGCCTATCTTCTGGGGGCGGCGGTGATGTTCGGCGGTTTGTTCGCCGGTTTAGGCGCGGCGTGCAGCGACGCCAAGGACGCCCAGACACTCCAGTTGCCGGCCATGTTGCCGGTGTTGATCCCCATGTTCGTATTGGGGCCGGTGCTCAAGGAACCGAACAGTCTGGTGGCCACCTGGATGTCGTTGATGCCCCCGTTTGCGCCCACGTTGATGCTGCTGCGCCAGGCGCTGCCCGGCGGGGTTCCACTGTGGCAACCGGTCGTGGCCCTGGTGGGCGTCCTGCTCTGCGCCGTGCTTTCCGTCTGGGCGGGCGGCCGCATCTTCCGGGTGGGGATACTTCTGCAAGGCAAACTGCCGCGGTTCGGCGAGCTGCTGCGCTGGGTCGTGCGCGGGTGAGGTTGGCTTGGGCTCGACAAGCCGCGGGACGCCCCCTAGAGTCCCGCCACTTTGTGACGAGCGACCGACTTCCAATCCACTTCGCGAGCTTCCATTCCCTTCTCGACTATGCCTAGACGCGACGACATTCATAAGGTTCTGATCATCGGTTCGGGCCCCATCATCATTGGTCAGGCGTGCGAGTTTGACTATTCCGGAACCCAGGCCTGCAAGGCCCTCCGCGGCCTTGGCTACC
>CAYSPU010000267.1:0-1926 GCA_964432995.1 uncultured Verrucomicrobiota bacterium | reverse complement strand
CCTGGTGAACTCGAACCCGGCCACCATCATGACCGACCCGGGCATGGCCGATGTCACTTACATTGAGCCGCTGACGGTGCCGGCGCTCACGGAGATCATCGAGAAGGAACGTCCGGACGCCTTGCTGCCCAACCTGGGCGGGCAGACCGGGCTGAACCTCTCTTCGCAGCTTGCCAAGAGCGGCGTTCTCGCGAAATACGGCGTGCGCATCATCGGGGTTGAGGCCGACGCCATCGAGAAGGGGGAGGACCGGATCATCTTCAAGGAGACGATGAAGCGGCTGGGGATCGACATGCCGCGGAGCGCGCCGGCGTTCAGCATTGAGGAAGCCGAGAAGGTGGCGGCGGAGCTGGGTTACCCGGTGGTCATCCGTCCGGCGTACACCCTGGGGGGCACCGGCGGCGGCCATGTTTACAATGTTGAGGAACTACGCCTCGTCGCCAGCCGCGGCCTGGCGGCCAGCATGGTCGGCCAGATCCTCGTCGAAGAATCCGTCCTGGGCTGGGAGGAACTCGAACTCGAGGTCGTGCGCGACGCCAAGAACCGGATGATCACCGTCTGTTTCATCGAGAATGTCGACGCCATGGGGGTGCACACGGGCGATTCGTATTGCGTGGCGCCCATGCTGACGATCGATCCCAAGCTCCAGGCGAGGCTTCAGGAGTATTCGTACCGGATCGTCGAGGCCATCGAGGTCATCGGCGGCACCAACATCCAGTTCGCCCACGACCCGCGGACCGGGCGCGTCGTCGTCATCGAGATCAATCCCCGCACCTCCCGTTCCTCCGCCCTGGCGTCGAAGGCGACCGGCTTCCCCATCGCCCTCGTCTCGGCCAAGCTCGCCGGCGGCCTCACCCTGGACGAGATACCCTATTGGCGCGAGGGCACGCTCGACCGCTACACCCCCTCCGGTGATTACGTGGTCGTCAAGTTCGCCCGCTGGGCATTCGAGAAGTTCCGGGGGGCCGAAGACAAGCTCGGCACGCAGATGCGCGCGGTCGGCGAGGTCATGAGCATCGGCAAGAACTACAAGGAGGCGTTTCAGAAGGCGATTCGGTCGCTGGAAAACGGCCGCTACGGATTGGGGTTTGCCAAGGATTTTGCCCAACGCAGCCTGCCGGAGCTCATGCAGTTGCTTCATGAGCCCAGCAGCGAGCGCCAATACGTGATGTACGAAGCGCTCCGCAAAGGCGCCACCGTCGAGGACCTCCACCGCAAGACCTTCATCAAACCCTGGTTCATCCAGCAGATGAAGGAACTCGTCGAACTCGAAGAGAAGATCCTGGCCTGCAAAGGCGCGGAACTCCCCGACGCCCTCCTGATCCAGGCCAAACGGGATGGGTTCGCCGACAAGTACCTTGCCCAACTCCTGCGTGTGCCCGAGGCCGAGTTGCGCGCCCGGCGTATCGCCCTCGGCGTCGTCGAATGCTGGGACGCCGTCCCCGTCAGCGGCGTCACCAACGCGGCCTATTACTATTCGACCTACAACGGGCCCGACCGTGTCCCCACCAGCACGCGGAAGAAGGTCATGGTCCTCGGCGGCGGTCCGAACCGCATCGGCCAGGGGATTGAGTTTGATTACTGTTGTGTTCACGCCGCCCTTGCCCTGCGCGACGCCGGTTACGAGACCCTCATGGTCAACTGCAATCCGGAGACGGTCTCCACCGACTACGACACCTCGGACAAGCTCTACTTCGAGCCGCTCACCGTCGAGGATGTGCTGAGCATTTGGGAGAAGGAGAAACCGCTGGGCGCCGTGGTCCAGTTTGGCGGCCAGACGCCGCTGAACATCGCCGCCGAGCTCGCCGCGGCCGGAGTGCGCATCCTCGGCACCGCGCCCGACGTCATCGATCTGGCCGAGGACCGCGATCGCTTCCGCCAGATGATGGAGCGAATGGGCATCCCCATGCCCGAGTCCGGCATGGC
>CAYSPU010000266.1:0-7922 GCA_964432995.1 uncultured Verrucomicrobiota bacterium | reverse complement strand
CTCTGGGAAAGGAGATAGAGCAACGCGCCGAAGAACGCGGCCTCGAGCGCGACGCCGAGCAGGAGGTTGGGGTTGGTGGCGCCCCGGCGGACGATGCGGAGGATCTCGGGGGCGCTGATCTGCTGGACCTGCCCGATCTGCTGGAGGCCTTTGCCGAGGTAGACGACGCCGACGGATTCGACGACGAGGGCGACAAGGAGCACGGTGAGAATCTTGGTCATGCTAGAGATCCTGATAACGAATCAAGCGGAGACCCTGGTGGCGCACCATGTCCCGCACGTGCGGGTCGACGAGGGCCTCGAGTTCGTGGGGAAACTGGTCCAGGGAGGGGTGTGAGTAAAGCTCGGAATCCCCGGGCGGCAAGCGGGGGAGCAGGCGCCGGACATAGGCGGTGTCGACGCGCGCGTTTTGCAGCAGGCCGAACACGCGGTCGGTGTGTCGCCAGCGGTGGCGGGCGAAGGCGGGGCGGGCGTGGCGGGAAAGGAGGCCGAATACGGCGGAGTGCAGGAGACGATAGGGGTAGCGGCCGCGGGCGATCTGCAGGTTCAGGCGCAGCGGGTCCCGGGTGAGGCGCACGTGCCGGATGTCGAACTCGTTGGCGAGTTCGCCGAGGATGGGGAGCACGGTGGGGTGGAGGTGGAGATGGAGATGGCCGTTGACGTGATCCAGCGGCAGGCCGGTGGCACGGAACTTCTCCAGTTGTGCCCGGACTTCCTGGCGCAACTGCGTCCGGAGTCGGCGCCGGAAGGCATAGGCCATGCCGGCGGTGACGGGGTCGTCCCCGAACCGGCCGGCGGCGTCCACCAAACCCGGGATCTGATCCGGCGACAGGGTGGAGGTGCCGCAGATCAGCGTCAAATGGAGGCCGACCCCGAGGCGCGGGTTTTCGCGGGCGGCCTCGGCGGCGGCCTGGGCGGCCTCGCCGTTGACCATCAGGCTGGCGGTCGTGAGGATCCCGTTCTGGTGCGCCTGCACCACGGCCTCGTTGATGGAAGGCGATCGGCCGAAGTCGTCGGCATTGACGATCAAGCGTCGGAGGCCGGCCGGCTGGGGCGAGATTCCCATGGGGTGGAAACCGGATCAGGCGGTTCCGTAGTTGGGCGCGCCGCGCCGGACCGAAAGGCGCCACCAAGTCCGCACGATGAGGAAAAGCTTGGCCGGTTTGCCCAGGCGAATCGGGTCGGGACCGAGAACCGCGTACTGGCGGGTTTCGATGCGGCGGAGGAGCTGCCAGTAGAGTGAGCCCATCAACTCCGCCGCGATCATGGAGCGGCGGTCGACGGCCGGGAGGACGGCGCGCGCCCGATCGTAGAAGGCCCGGGCGCGCCGGGCGAAGCCGGAGGCCAGCGCGCGGAAGCGATCCGAATCCTGGAACGTCAGGATTTCCTCGGGGCGGACGCCGGCGCGTTCCAGGTCTTCCTGGGGGAGGTAGATGCGGCCGCGTTCCGCGTCGTTGCGGACGTCGCGGAGGATGTTGGTGAATTGAAGGGCTTTGCCGAGGAAGACGGCGTATTCGCGGCAGGCGGGATCGCGGTAGCCGAAGATCTCGATGCTCAGGAGGCCGACGGCGGAGGCGACGCGGTAGCAGTAGTGTTCCAGGTCGGAGTAGGTGGGATAGCGTTTGATGTCGAGGTCCATTTCAACGCCGCAGAGGATTTCGTTGAAGAGCTCGAAGGGGAGCCGGTAGCGACGTAGCACCGGGATCAACTCGCGGTTGACGGCGAATTGGGCGCGGCCTTCGGTGCAGGCGGACCGGATGTCGGCCCGCCAGCGGGCCAGGTCGGCGCGGCGCTCGGCTTCGGGCCGCCGGTCATCATCGGCGACGTCATCCACCTGCCGACAGAAGGCGTAGAGGGCCGACATGGCCTCGCGTTGGGGGCGCGGCAGGAGGACGAAGGCCAGGGCGAGGTTGGAGGCGCTCCGGCGGGTGATGGACTGGGAGACCGGGTGGCTCACGCGGGGGGGCGCGGCGGGTTGGGATCCCGCAAGGGGGGGAGCCCGCCGGTTTCGGCGAGCGTCGGGTTCCGGCCGCGGAACTCCTCGTGACGTCGGCGCCGGCGATGGTGGTGGTGTCGATGGGAACGGTGGTGCCCGCGTTCGCCTTCGTCGGACCTGCTGGCGCCACCGGAAGGGGAGGCGGAATCCGACGAGGTGGAAGAGCTGGAGGAACTGCGGTGGGAGTGGCTGTGGCGATGCCGGCCGCCGCGGACGTAGTAGCGCGCCCAGACGACGAGGACGAGGGTGATGACGAGCACGACGGCGACGATGAGGAGCACGTCGGTCAGGAGCATGCCGCCGGTTCGGCCGATCGGCAGAGCGGTGGGCACGGGGTTGGCGGACTGGGCGAGGAAGAGGATGGAGGGAGTCATGCGGGAGAGTCGGGCTGATCCGGGGCGGCGGCGGGTTCGTCGGCCTCCGCATCCAGGCGGATGTTCAGCCGGTTGATACGATACCGCAGCGCATGGCGGGTGATTTTCAGTTGGTCGGCGGTTTTGACAAGGTTGTAGTGGTTATGGTCGAGGGTGCGGAGGATGACGGAGCGTTCGTATTGCATCAGGGCATCTTCGAGGGAGGCTTCGGGGGAGGGCGACGGGCCTGCGGCCGGGGTCTCGGCGTCCTTGCGGAGGCGCCGTTCGAGCTCGAAGTCCGGCAGGCTCGACGGTTGGACCTCGTTGGCGGTCTCGAGGATGACCGCCCGTTCGATCACGTTGCGCAGTTCCCGCACGTTGCCCGGCCAGTGGTGGTCGAGCAGCAGCCGCCGGGCGGTGTGGCGGAAGCCGCGCAGGTTCTTGTTCAGGGTGACACTGAACTGCTGCAGGAAATGGTCGGCCAGCACCAGGATATCCTGCCCGCGCTCGCGGAGGGGCGGGGGGCGGAACTGCACGACATTCAGGCGGTGATAGAGGTCCTCGCGGAAATGTCCTTTGCGAATGGCCTCGATGATATCGCGGTTCGTGGCGGCCACCAGCCGGACGTCCACCCGCAGTTCCTGGGTGCCGCCCACCCGCGTGAAGCTTCCGTCCTCGAGGAACCGCAGGAGCTTCGCCTGCAGGGGCCGGCTCATGTCGCCGATCTCGTCGAGGAAGATCGTGCCTTCGTGGGCTTCCTCGACCCGGCCGAGTTTCTGGCGGACGGCGCCGGTGAAGGCCCCGCGTTCATGGCCGAAGAGTTCGCTTTCGAGGAGGGTTTCGGGAATGGCGGCGCAGTTGATGCGCACGTAGCTGCGATCGCGTCGCAGGCTGAGGTTGTGGAGGGCGCCGGCGACGAGTTCCTTGCCGGTGCCGCTTTCCCCGAGAATCAGCACCGTGGCGTTGGTGGGGGCGACCGTTTGGATGAGCTGCCGCAGTTCGCGGATGGCGGGCGCTTCGCCGATGATCTCGTCGAGACGGCTGGGCTGTTCGGCGCGGGCGCGCAGGGAGGCATTTTCGGCCAGGAGGCGGTAGCGCTCGGCGCAGCGGTTGATGGCGTGGATGAGCTCCTCGGGAGCGAAGGGTTTGGCCAGGTAATCGATGGCGCCGGCCTGGATGGCCTCGACGGCGAGGCGGGGTGTGGCGAAGGCGGTGATCATCAGCACCGGGAGTTCGGGCCAGCGGGCCTTGAGGCGCGAGAGCAGCTCGTAACCGCTCATGCCGCCCAGGCGGGCGTCGGTGATGACCATGAAGTAGTCCTGCTGCTCCAGGCGCTGCAGGCCTTCCTCGGCCGATTCGACGGAGTGGACGGCGTAACCTTCGTCGCCGAGCAGCGTCTCGAGGGAGAGGCGCATGTTGCGCTCGTCGTCGACAACCAACAATGGCGGCAGTGGCGGCGTCATTTTTGCAGGCGCGAGACCGTTCGGGCGGGGAACTGTAGAAGGAACCGGCTTCCTTTTCCAAGCTCGGACTCAGCGCGGATGGTGCCGCCGTAGAGTTCGGCGTTGTGCTTGGCGATGGCGAGGCCGAGGCCGGTTCCCTTTTGTTTGGTGGTGTAGTAGGCCTCGAAGACGCGTTCGAGGTGTTGGGGGGCGATTCCCGGGCCGGTGTCCTCGATGTGGATGCGCAGCGACTGGTCGTCGCCGAGGCTGGTCCGCAAATGCAGGTGGCCCTTCCCGTTCATGGCCTCGCGGGCGTTCTGGAGGAGGTTGACGAAGATCTGCGCGATATGGCCGCGCTGCGCCAGGAGCGGCGGCAGGCTCGACGCGTACTGACGGTGAATCTCGACCTCGAAGCGCGCCGCCGGCGGGAACACCTGGTGGACGGCCGACTCCAATTCCGCCTCCGCGTCCAGCCGTTCGACCTTGCCGTCCACCAGGCGGGCGTAGCCCATCAGCTCGGTGATGATGCGGTCCGAGCGCTCGACTTCCTCGCGGATGATCTGGATTTGCTGGGTGATGGTTTTTCCCTCTTTCAAGGTTCGTTGGAGGGTGAAGGCGGCGTTGTTGATGATGCCGAGGGGATTCTTGAGCTGATGGGCGATCTCGGCGGCGAGGCGGCCGGCGGACTCGAGCTGCTGTTGCCGCTGGGCGAACTCGAGCGCCTCCTCGTCGGTCCGCCGCTGACGATTGATCAGGACTTCCACTCCATAGCAGCAGGCGGTCATGAGCAGCAGCAAGGCCACGCGGAGAATGACCGGCTCGGCCAGGGGTTCCTGGCCGGACGGGTAGATTGCCTGCTGCATGTCCGGGGACAGCATGTCGATCTCCATGGCGGTCGTGAGGATCTGCGCAGCGCCGGCGGTGACGAACGAAGCGGTGGTCAGCAGGTTGACGAGGATCTGCCGCCCGGCCTCGGGCATGTTGAGCGCGTTGCGGATGGTCAAGACGATGAACACCCAATAGAGGGCCGAGTCGAATCCGCCGGTGACCGTTGTCAACGCCCCGAAGAACGCCGCGTCGAAGAGGCTCAAGACCAGCACCACCTCGCGCACCAGCGGAAACGGCAGGTCCCGCATCCCCGCCAGCAGCATTCCGCCAATCACATTGGCCACCGCGTAGGCTACGAAGAACCAGCGGACGACCTCCACCAATCCCTGCTGCAGCAACTCCGCCTCCTGGAACCAATTCGAGTAGAAGAGGTAGTAGTAGAGTGCCAGGAGCATGGCCACCCGCAGCGGAAGCCCCAGATCGCGTTCGATCGACTGAATGCGAGCCACCTCCTCGCCACGGTCGGCCGGCAGTTTGGCGAGCCAGCCGGGGAGCCTGAGGGTGGTCCACCGGCTCGCCCGCGGAGGGGGGCGTCGGGTGGATCGGGCTTCCTGGGCCATGGGGAAAGGGATCAAGAGGGCGGGAGCGACCTTCCGTTATGATGTGCGCACAAGCGCCAACGCCCGGGCGACGATCTCCTCGACCTTCCACATGCGTCCGACGCCTTCGTAGCCGCAGGAGAGGAGGCCCTCCTCAGGTCCGATGAACTCGGCCCCGCGGGAGCGCAGCAGGGCGACATTCTGTTGGGTGGCGGGATGTTGCCACATCTTGCCGTTCATGGCCGGGGCGATCAGCAGTCTCGCCTTCGGGTTGAGCGCCAGCGCCAGGCAGCTCAGGGCATCGTCGGCCAATCCGAGGGCCAGTTGGGCGATCTTGCGGGCGGTTGCCGGCGCGATGAGGAGGAGGCGTGTCTCATCGGCGAGCCGGATGTGGGCCGGCTTCCACTCGGCGGGGTCTTCGAAGAGATCAGTGATCACCGGGTTTCGGGAGAGCGTCCGGAAGGGGAGGGGGGTCACGAATCGCTGGGCGCTGGCGGTCAGCACCACGTGCACCCGGCAGCCCTCCTTGGTCAACTGGCTAACCAGGTCGACCGCCTTGTGGGCGGCAATCGAGCCGGTTACGCCCACGACTACCATCGGTCCGTCACTCATGGTCGATCCTTCCTCCGGTCGGTGCGGTCCGGCGCCCGGGCCGCACCAACCGGGCTATACCACATCCCACGCCGCCTGCCGCCGTGTCCGCATTCGTTCGACCTCCAGAACGGCGCGCATCCGCCGCAGGTCTTCCGGAATGGTCGCGCTCACCAGAAGGTAATCGAAGTGGCGCCAGTGGTCGATCTCCCCGTGCGCCGCTTCGAGCCGTCGGCGGATTGCCTCTTCGCGGTCGGTGCCCCGGCCGCGCAAGCGTTGTTCGAGTTCCGCGAGCGACGGCGGGGCCAGGAAGACGCTGACGAGGGCTTGTCGCAGACGCGGGTCCGTTTCGGCGGCGGCGCGCACGGCGGCGGCTCCCTGGACATCGATGTTCAGCAGGACATCGGTCCCCTGGTCCAGCTTGGTGACGACCTCCCCCCGCAAGGTTCCGTACCACTGCCCGTGGACGCGGGCGGACTCGAGAAACTCCCCCGCGGCGCGGCGGCGGGCGAAATCGTCAGGCGCCAGGAAATGGTAATCCACGCCCGGGCGCTCCCCGGTGCGCGGGGGGCGGGTGGTGCAGGTGACGGCGCGCCGGACCTGGGGCTCGGCGTCGAGCAGGTTGTAGCAGAGCGTCGTCTTGCCGGCTCCGGAGGGGGCGGAGAGGACCACCAACAGGGGCGCGTGGCTGGGGGCGTTCACTCGATGTTCTGCACTTGCTCGCGCAGTTTCTCGAGTTCGGCCTTGAGCAGCACGACCTCGCGCGAGATGCGGCCGTCATTGGCCTTGGAGCCGATGGTGTTGACTTCGCGGTTCAGCTCTTGCACCAGGAAATCCAGGGTGCGTCCGACGGGTTCCTTGGAGTGGAGGCACTCGTCGAATTGGGCGAAGTGACTCTGCAGGCGGGTCAGTTCCTCGGAGATATCGGAACGATCGGTGAAATAGACCACCTCGCGGAGGAGGCGTTCGTCCTCGGCCGCCGGCAGCGGCAGGCCGGCCTGCCGGATCCGCTCCCGCAACTGCTCCTGGTAGCGACGCGGCACCTCCGGCGCAATCGCCGCCACGCGGCCCGCCGTCTTTCGGATTCCCGCCATCCGCCGCTGGAGGTCCTTCGCCAAGTGGCCCCCTTCGCTCTCCCGCATCCGCACCAGGGCCGCCAAGGCCTTGTCCAGCGCCTTCTCGACCTCCGGCCAGAAACGCTCCCCGGCGTCGGCGTCTTCCTCGGTCTGCAGCACCCCGGGGGCGCGCAAGACCGCCTCCAGCGTGATTTCCCCCGCCAGCTTGAGGTCGCGCGACAGCCGGCGGAACTCCCTCACGTAGGTCCGCGCCAGCGGCGCATTCAGCCGGACCCGCCCTTTCCAGTCGGCCTCGCCGAGGTGCAACCCAATCCGGGCCACCAGCCGGCCGCGCGAAATGCTCCGGTTGATCCGGTCGCGAATCCGGCTTTCGAGGCCTTCGAGTTCGCGCGGCAGACTGAGCGCGATCTCTCCCTGGCGGCGGTTGACCGAAGTGAGTTCGACCGTCACCTTGTGGCCGTGTTGGGCGCATTCGCCGCGCCCGTATCCCGTCATCGATTTCATCGGAGAACGGATTCTGAGGAAAATCGGGTCGTTGCGCGAACCAAATCTCCGGGCCGTCACTTGTCCGGGCGGGGCATCTGGAGGTCCAACTTCGCCACCACCTGGCTGACGTCCTTGTCGCCGCGGCCGGAGAGGTTCACGACGACCAGCCGGTCCCGCGGCATTCCCGGGGCGCGCCGGATGACTTCGGCGATGGCGTGGGCCGATTCCAGGGCGGGCAGGATTCCTTCCGTGCGGGCCAGGTGCTGGAAGGCTTCGAGCGCCTGGGGGTCGGTGGCGTAGGTGTAATCGACGCGACCCTGGTCGCGCAGCCAGGCGTGCTCGGGGCCCACGGCGGCGTAGTCCAGACCGGCCGAGACGCTGTGGGTGGACTGGATCTGGCCCTGGTCGTCCTGCAGCAGATAGGAGCGCGTGCCCTGGAGGACGCCGAGCGATCCGCCCTGGAAACGCGCGGCGTGGCGGTGGGGCACGATTCCCTCGCCGCCCGCCTCGACGCCGACCATCGCCACGTCGGGGTCGTCGAGAAACGGGTAG
>CAYSPU010000265.1:0-7958 GCA_964432995.1 uncultured Verrucomicrobiota bacterium | reverse complement strand
ACTCGTCGACGAACGACGGTGCGTTCCTCATGGCGAACGGGGCTTCGGGCGTCGGACCCGTGCCGGTGTTCAGCACGACGTTGATCCCGACTGCCCTTGCGCGGGCGGGAGGTGCCGCGTTGAGCCCGGGGATTGTGGCAGCCGCGAGACCCACAGCCATAAGGGCGAGGATCGGATGAACGAGACTTCTCATAACTTCTCCTTCGACGAAGGCCGCCCACCGCGGAGGTCACTCGGCTGCGCCCAGCAGCCTGCCAGAACAGAGACCTGCTGTGGTGGGGCTCAGGCCCATTTCGGTCGATGGCTGATGCAAGCGCATCACCGGCACAGGCTCAAGGACGAAATGGGCGCTGCTCCCAAGTGGCAGGAACGTCGGACACTGAACATCGAACATCGAACATCGAACGTCGAACATTGGACGGAGACAGTGGTTCGGCGTTCGGAGTTCGAGGTTGAACCTTGGATGTGCGAGCACGCGCCGGACGCGGCTACACTGCCGGGCACTGCCTCCAAGGAACGGTCCCCCGGTCGGGCCGCGGGTTTGGCGCTCACGCGTTCGTTCGAATCTCCAGTCCGTAGAGCTGGGCCAACGCTTTGGCGTGTCGGGCGGGGCGGTGGCGCACCCCAGCGGCCAGGCGGACAAGGCGGCCAGCGCGGCTGCGGATTTCAGGAACGTGCGACGATCATGTGGCAGGTTCATGACCGGAGGTTGCCGCGTAACCGGCCTGAGGAACGCCGGTTTTGTCACAAGGTGCTGCCGCACTTCCGGGCGTCAGACCGACAGACTGTGCCCCAAGGCTTTGTTCCCTATTCGATGCGGACGCGGTAGAACCGGGTATCATCGGGGACGACCAAACCGGCAGCGCCACTTGCGCGAGGATCAGGGCAACGCCGGGCGCCTTGCGCAGACCATAGCCTCGGACTGGCTGAGGGTGTTCGCATGAAATCCCCAGCACCGCCTCCGGCACATCTCCCCTGCGTCGCGTGTGGCGGGACTGTCCGGGGGCTCCTCCGCCCTCGCGGTGCGGGGCGCCCGTTCCCGGACGGTTCCCGGCCAGAAGTGAACCACCCTTGCGGCGCCCTCGGAGAGGCCGCCCTACCACTTGACCCGGGTGCATGCGGTGCGGCGACCTCTCCGAGGGCGCCGCCATAGGCTTGCACCGTCGCCAACTCCTTGCGGATGCCCGGGGGCGGGCCTCCCTCGCTGCCGTCCGCACTGCAGGGAAGATTCAAGCTTGTCTGTCCAAGGGCGAGATGGCCAAAGTGCGTCCATGCAGCCCACCACTCCTTGCCCAGCCGTTCTCCCGTTGGATGAGCCCAGCCCCACTCCTTGTGGGACGCCTTTCAACCGCCGGGACTTCTTCCAGCGAGCAGCCTTCCTGACCGGAGGTTGCGCGCTGTGTGCCCACAGCCAGGCCCTCTTTGGCGGTGCCGCCGAGACGCCTGGCCCCGCCCTGGTCAGCCCGGGTTGCCGCGGATCCAAGGTCCGCGTCGCCAGACTGTACTTGGGGAAGCCGGGGGCACATTGGCCGACGCCCGCGCTCGATCTGCAAACCGAACGACGCCGGTATGAAACCGAGTTCAACCGCCGGCCAGGCGAGTTCGCCGACATCGACTTCGTCCTCAGCGAGCTTCTGTCGGAAAAGGCTCAGGTCGAACCGCTGCGAGAACGGCTGCGCGACGTGGACGGGATCCTGGCGATCCACTTGTCGATGGGCGTGCGGGAGATCCTGGAAGGGCTCCTTGCGAGTCAGAAACCGACGGTCCTGTTTGCCGCGCCGTATTCGGGGCACGAGTGGACCGCGTTCGGCGCGCTGCGTCAGGGGACCAACGGGAAATGGTTGGAGTGCATGCTGACGAGCGACCTGAGCCAACTGGGCGTGGCCGTCCGGCCCTTCCGCGCGATGCATCATCTGCGGGAGGCGAAGATCCTGAACATCACCAGTCGATCCGGGATCGCGGAACCAGTGCAGGCCGTCATCAGGAAGTTCGGAACGACCGTGCAGCCGGTCGATCGCGAGCGGGTGCTCGCCGCCTACGAGGCGATCGACGTGGCGGCGGCGGAGCAAGAGACCCGACGCTGGATTCGCCAGGCGGTGAAGGTCATCGAGCCCTCGCGGGAGGAAATCTTCAAGTCCTGCCGCCTGGCGTTGGCCTTCCAGCGGTTGCTGGACGAAGAACGGGCGACCGTGGTGACGGCGGACTGCTACGGCACGATGTACCGACAACTGCCGGCGTTCCCGTGTGTCGGCTTCGTTCGGCTCAACGACCTCGGCTGGGGCGGCATCTGCGAGTCCGATCTCCGGAGTGCCCTGACCTTCATCCTGCTCCAGGGACTCTCCGGACGCCCCGGCTTCATCAGCGATCCGACCATGGACGAGTCCGTGCATGGCATCATTCTGGCCCATTGCCTGGGAACGCGGAAGATGGATGGGCCGGAGGGCAAGCCGGCGCCCTACTGGCTCCGCACCATCATGGAGCGACAGGAAGGCTGCGTCCCCCAGGTCCGCATGCGCGTCGGCCAGAAGGTGACGCAGGCCATCTTTGCCGACGCCGATCAGTTGTTGTTCTTTGGCGGAGAGATCATCGACACGCCAATGACCGATCGAGGTTGCCGCACGAAGATCACCGTGCGGGTGGATGGAGACCCCCGGAAGCTCTGGCAGAACTGGTCCCAAGGGCTGCATCGTGTGACCTGCTACGGCGACCTCGTCCCGGACCTCCAGCGCTTCGCGCGCTTCACCGACACGCGGTTGGTCAACGAGGCGTAACCAGCAGGAACTCCATGTCCGCCGTCGTCCGCGTTGCCATCCATCCCAGCCAATTCCCGGACGCGGTGCGCCGCGACCTGTTGGACTCGCTGCGCCGGTGCGCGGTCCAGCACAAGTTCCATTACGAAGGCGACCGGCAAGCCCGGAAATGGCTCGCCGTGCACGAGGCCTGCTCTCCCGCGCGAACGCGCCCGGATGTCGCGGCCACGTACCAGCGGGCTTTCGAGCAGACGGCGGAATGGGTGGGCCCGGGACCACTGCACGTGATTGGCCTCGGGTGCGGCGGCGGGGCCAAGGACTGTGCCCTCATGGAACAGCTCGAGGGACGAACCCGGCGCTACACGCCCGTGGACGTGAGCGCCGCGCTGGTGGTCAAGGCATGGCAAACCGCCGGCAGAATGATCCCGCCGGAACACTGCTCTCCCCTCGTGTGCGACCTGGCGAACGCTGAAGATCTGCCAGCGGTCATCCGGGAGGGGGCGGTGCCGGGGGAAACCCGTCTCCTCACGTTCCTGGGCATGCTGCCCAATTTCGAGCCCGAAACGATCCTCCCGAGACTGGCGGCGTTGGTTCAGCCCGGGGATTACCTCCTGTGCAGCGCCAACCTGGCGCCGGGAAGCGACTACCGAAAAGGGGTGGAACACGTGCTCCCGCTCTATGACAACGAGCTGACTCGAGACTGGTTGATGACGTTTCTGACCGAGTTGGGCGTCGCGAAAGAGGACGGAGCGATGACGTTCCGCATCGAAGAGCATCCCGGCCCTCTGGGGCTTCTGCGCATCGCGGTCTACTTCCGGTTCGCGCAGGAGCGAGAGGTGCGCGTTGACGGAGATGCGTTTGGGTTTCGACCGGCCGATGTCCTGCGTCTCTTCTTCTCGTACCGGCACACTCCGGCATTGGTGGAGGACATGCTCGCGCCCCACGGCCTGGGCGCGGCCGCCCGCTGGATTTCACCCTGCGCGGAAGAGGGCCTTTTCCTCGTCCAGAGGGCCACCGATATTCCGGGCGCATCTTGATGTTGCCCCCATTGCGGCGGCGCAGTCTACCCCACCGACGGGGACTGGTGCCCGACAACCTCCGGATGCACTGCGACATTCCCCGGCCCGCCGTTTTCTCTGTCCGTTTCTGCCCAACGAGCCCATCATGGGCGCCACAAGCATGAATGGGAAGGGAACAAGCCTATGAGCATGGAGCATGGTCTGAAGTGCACGCGGCGGCAGTTCCTGGCACGAGGGGCGATGGCGACCGGTGTGGTGGCGCTGCCGGATGTCGTCCCGGCGGCCGCGCTGGGGCGCGACGGCGCCGTGGCCCCCAGCGAACGCATTGTGATGGGCGGCATCGGACTCGGCGGCCGTGGCTCCTATGATCTGACCTGGATGATGACCGAACGGCAGGTGCAGTGGGTCGCGGTCTGCGATGCCCTGAAGAGCCGGCGCGATGCCGCCAAGAACGTGGTGGACGGCAAACAAGGCAACAAGGACTGCGCCGTCTACGGCGATCTGCGCCAGTTCCTGGCGGAGCGGACGGATGTGGATGCCGTATTGATTGCGACCGGGGACCGCTGGCACGCGCTGGCGTCGGTCCTGGCGATGCGGGCCGGCAAGGATGTGTACTGCGAGAAACCCGCCTGCCTTACGATGGCGCAGGGCCGCATGGTCGTGCAAACCGCCCGACGCTACGCCCGGGTCTATCAAACCGGCGCCCAGCGGCTCAGCGAACCGCCGCACGTCTTCGCCATCGAAATGGCCCGCGCCGGCCGGCTGGGCCCGATTCACACCGTCTACGCCGATTGCCGGTGGCGGGACGGATTGCGCCACGACTGGCTGCCGGCCGAACCGGAGCCGTCCAAGGACCAACTGGACTGGGATCTCTGGCTCGGCCCCTGTCCCTGGCGGCCCTACAACAGCGGCTATGTGAATGGGGGAGGGTGGTATCACTTCCACGATTTCGCCACCGACGTCGCCATGTGGGGCGCCCATACGGTGGCTCAGGCCCTCGCCGGACTCGACATGACGCAGGTCTCCACCATCGAGTTCGAGTATGCGGGGCCGGATGCGACGATGGTGACGCGTTTGTCCAACGGCGTGAAACTGGTCCTGTTCCGCGTGGCCGGCTCCGTGTGGGATCCGTGCCAGTATTGGCATGGCGCCTGTGGCGAACGCTTCGACGGCCCCGAGGGATGGGCCGCCACCGCCGACGGCTATTCCCGAACCGAGGTCTCCTCACCGTCCCTGTTGCGGGACTACCGAAAGGTGCTGGACGACTACACGGCCAGGACCCAACGGCCGCTGAACCACGCACGGGATTTCTTCGACTGCGTCCGGTCGCGCCGTCTCACCGTGGCGAATCCCGCGGTGATGTATCGGTCCATGTGCATCTGCCTGGCAGCGGACATCTGCGAGCAACTGAAGCGGAACTTGAAGTTCGATCTGCTCACGGCTGAGTTTCCGGGCGACCCCGAAGCCAACCGCCTGCGCGCGCGCGCGATGCGCCCCCCCTACGTGGACTGAGTAGCTCCCCCTGACCCCCGTCAGAACTCCTGGCGCGGCTTGGGGAATAGGTAGTAACCGCTGTCGTCGAACTCAATGAGACCCTGCAGGCGCAGGTTCTCCAGGTGCGGTCGGGCCCAAGTCGCGTTCTCCCGGAACTGATTCCGATCGATCTTCTTGCCGACCTCCTTGGTCGAGAACAACTGGCCCGGACACTGTTGGAGAAGCTGGAGGATTTCCTGTTCCATAGTTGTTGCCAGTAGTGACCCACGTGCCTCGACCAGGAAGGCGCGTGCTCTCAGGACGCGCCCGCACGTACGCCCCGTTGCGCCTACTCGCGCCGCCCCGAAACATCCGCACTCATATCACCGGATCCGCCCGATGTCGAGACGGCGGTCGAGGCAGTGGGCGGACCAAAGGTGGCGCGGGTCAAGATGTCAGACTCCGATCGCCGTCGCGCCAGCGTCGTGGAGTGCGTGCGCCGCCGCGCCGCTTTCATCTCCGACGAAGGCAGGAAAAAGGGATCGCGCAACAGAAAAAAGGTTCGCGCCTTTGCGGCGGGCTGTGGCTCAATCAGAGGGTGCATTCGGCACGAAAGCGACAACCCTGCGGTGACGAAACCAGGAATTGACATGACGGCCACGAAAAGACCCGCGCGCCACCACTATGCCCGGCAGCACCCTGCCGACCCGCTCACCCCCTATGGCAACCGTCCGATGGTCACCCCCATCGTGAATGCGGTGAACTACGAGTACCTCGACTTCGACGTGCTGCGGCAAATCACCGACGGCGAGATCGACGGCTACACGTATCATCGTGACGACAACCCCACCGTGCGGGCGGTCGAGAAGGAGATCGCCGCCCTCGAGGAGGCGGAGGACTGCGTTGTGTGCACCACCGGCATGGCGGCCTGCACCATGGTCTACCTCACCTATCTGCGCGCGGGCGGGCACCTGATTCTCTTCCACGACATCTACGGGGCGCACTACAAGGTCTCGCTCATCCTCGAGCGCCTGGGCGTGGAGGTCACCTGGGTGGATGCCGCAGATTGGAAACGCCTGGAGCGCTACCTCAAGCCGAACACGCAGATGATTTTCCTCGAAACCCCGAGCAACCCGCTCTGCAAGGTCATCAATGTCGCCGCCATCAAGGCCATGGCCCGGCCGGAGGGCGCCATGGTGGTGGTGGACAACACCTTCGCCACGCCGTATCACCAAAAGCCGCTGGAGTTGGGTGCCGACCTGGTCGTCCACAGCGCCACCAAGGCTTTGGGTGGCCACAACGATCTCATGGCGGGCGCCATCGCCGGGTCGAAGGAGGACTACGACAAGCTTTGGTTCACCCGACAAGCCATCGGCACCACGCTGGATGCTAACTCGGCTTCGCTGCTCGAGCGCGGGCTCAAGACCTTCCCCTTGCGGGCTGAACGCATGGCCGCCAGTGCGATGACTGTGGCGCGGCACCTGGTTCGATGCCGCGGCATCTCGAACGTCTGTTATCCGGGCCTCAAGGGATCGGACGGCCACCGGACGGCTGCCAGCCAGATGGAACGTGGTTTCGGGGGCATGATGGCCTTCGAGGTGGGCAAGGACCAGGAGGACGCCAAACGCTTCATCTCCGCCCTCCGGGTCATCCGCCACGCAGTCAGCCTGGGCGCAACGGAATCGCTCATCTGCATCCCGTTCCTGACCACGATGCTCTATATGCCGCCCGAGCGGCGCGCGATCTTCGGAGTGAAACCCAACACCGTACGCCTCTCCATCGGCATCGAGCCCGCGGCCGAGTTGCTGACGGATATCGACCGGGCCCTGCGCGAGGTCAACAGGAAGTCCCGATCCCGAACCCGCGCCTGAGCCCGGCAGTGCGGCTTCAGCGCGTGCCCTCGAGGCTTGCCCGCGCGTTGATCGGGGACAGCCGAACCCCGGGGCCACTTATCCGGTGCATCCGAAAATTGCCGGTGGTGGGCGGCCAGCACCGTCTGGCCGCAGTCGCTGGAACTCGCTGCCCGAGTTCGCGGGCAACGGTGTTGCCCGCCCTCCAGGTGGAGACTCGCCGTCAGCCTCGAGATCCGCTGCGAGGATCCGGGAGCGCAGGCGTCGCTTGCGTTGCTCCGGCGTGCTTTGATAGTCTCCATTCTGTCCGACGGACGTTGGGCGGTCTTGGTATTGCCGTCCGATGGTGCCGATGTGCGCACTCCTGGAATCGGGGCAGCATCGGGGGGCAGTATTGGACGTCGAGGTCCGCCTCCGTTCCGCGCCCAAACTGTTGGACAGCAAGTGGAAGGGTGGTCGAGTGGTTTAAGGCACCTGACTCGAAATCAGGAGACCGGGCAACTGGTCCGTGGGTTCGAATCCCACCCCTTCCGCCAAACGACGGTCTGAGCCCCCGTCGGTCACCAGTACGGCGATATCCCGCCACCTACCTCTGGAGCAGTTCAAGATCAGCGGCGCCGCCCCTCCCTCCAGTGGAGCTTGATGCTTTCGTTCGACCGCTCTACGAGAAGGCGAGAGACGAAGACAACCCGGTCGCAGAGAACGTGAGAAAGGGCTGGCCCGTGCGCATCGCCATTCTTGGTTGGGGTTCGCTGATCTGGGACCCGCGGGACCTGAGAACCGAGGGCGGTTGGCACCCGGGCGGCCCGAGCCTCCCGATCGAGTTCTCCCGAATCTCGGCAGACATGCGCCTCACCGCCGTCATC
>CAYSPU010000264.1:0-7975 GCA_964432995.1 uncultured Verrucomicrobiota bacterium | reverse complement strand
TGAGAGACCTAGTTCAACCCGCCCAAGCCGCCCGCGTCAACTGCGAACCAGACTGCGAGCGCGACTGTGAACCTGTCACTCAGTCGGCTTACTGTCACTCAGTCGGCTTAGACTGGGAACCAGACTGCGAGCGCGACTGTGAACCTGTCACTCAGTCGGTTTCTCGCAGCCGATGGTTCCCTGAGCACGGCCGCGAACACCAGATCCACCCAGCCCCGCGAACCAGCCGTGCAACTTCTTGTCGTATCTACGACAAAAAGTTGCACGGGCACTGGCCCACCCATCTTCCACGCAGGGAACACGAAATACCCGGACTACGACGCTGGCTCCGCCCCCTCCGGCATCCAGAGCGCCGCCACCATCGCGATCAGAAAGAGAAACCCGGTGTAGAACAGCGTGGTCCGGAAATCCCCGCCGGGCGTCAGCGCCCCGGAGGAAATCGTTCCCACCGCGGCGGCAACCCGGCCAATGTTATAGCAAAAGCCCGCCCCCGTCGTCCTCAACAACGTCGGAAACAACGGCGGCAAATACATGGTGAACAGCCCGAACACCCCCGAGAAGAAACCCACCCACGGGATGGTGCGGATCAGCGACGCCGAGTCCCGCGGCACCGCGTAGCTGACGAGCATCGAGACGAAGAAACCCAGGAACATCAACGCGATGGCCCGCCGATATCCCAGCCACCGTGCCAACAGCCCTCCAAAGAAGTTGCCCGCCATCGACGCCGCAATCACCAGGAAGAACGCCATGCTGACCAACCCCTCTCGCTGCACCCTCGGCCAATCAGCGAGGTCCGGGAGGTTCCGCACATGCTGGGCGTTCCAGAACATGAATGCCCACCACGCCGTCAGCGAACACGCGCAGACCACCATCGTCTTCCATGTGGTCGCCCGCACCGGCCCGCGGAACAAGTCCAGGATCCGCGGCCTCACCACCCCCGCCCGTCGGCTCGCCTGCACCCATTCCTCAGGCTCCGGGACCTGCCGCCGAATCCAGAAGACCAACAACGCCGGCAACACGCCCACCAGAAACACATACCGCGGATTCAGACCCGCCATGACGTAGTTCGTCAGACACGCCAGCAGCACCCCAATGTTCACCCCCGTCTGCAGCACCGCCGCAATCCACGGACGCCATCGCACCGGCCACGTCTCCGACAACAACGACGAACCCACCGCCCATTCCCCCCCAATCCCCAGCGCCGCCACAAACCGGAAGATCATCAACTGCCACCACGTCTGGGCCACCGACGACAGCCCGGTGAACACGGCATACGTCAGGATCGTCAGGCACAGCGCCCGCCTCCGCCCCAAGCGGTCTCCGAGCCTTCCGAAGAACCCTCCCCCCAGAGCCCACCCGACCAGAAAGGCCGCCTGAATCCAGGAACTCTTCTCCTTGACCAGAGGATCGGCAACGTTCGCCACGATCAGCAACTGCGCCACGAACGGCGCCGCCACCAGCGTGTACAAATGCATGTCCAGCCCGTCAAACAGCCAGCCGAGCCACGCCGCAATGCCCGACTTCCATTGACCGGCGGTCAGATCCGACAGCCGCCGCGCCTCAGGCGCCGCGGCCCCGCTGCCTCCCTCAGATGGCTGCATGTGCCTGCATCACCTCCACAGTCTTCGCTGACGGGAAACCTCGACGTCGAACCAAGCCCAGCCCCACTCTACCCGGACTCCCGACTACGGACTACGGACTCCGGGCTCCCGACTCTCGACTACGGCCCCGCACTCGCCTGCACCGCCTGGGCTTGCTCCGTGCGCAGGGCCATCTCGTAGCACTCCAGCGCCTCCTGATGCCGCTGGAGCCGGTTGAACACCGCACCCTTGTGCAGGTAGGCCAGGGTCAAACCAGGACTGGCGGCAATCGCCCGGTCGTAACTCTCGAGCGCCGCCTCGAGTTTCTGCAGCTTCTCCAGCGCCAGACCGCGTTTGACGTGGACGTCGGCCACCCGGGGGTTGCGTTCCGCTGCCTTCTCGAAACACGCCAACGCCTGCTCCGCCTGGCCAAGGTCCAGATACTCCTGCCCCTTATTCAACCACAGACTCGTCTCCTCACCCGGTCGCGGCCCAGTCCCCGCCCACGGCTGACCCTCGGGATACTGCTTCTGCTGCAGCACGCTGAACCGCAGCTCCGACGCGCCCAACGCCGTCGCGGCCTTGCCCTCCTCTGCCCGCCCCGACTCCGCCGCGCCGTTGCCTCCCGACTCCTTCGCTGCCTCCTCCCCAGGCTGCCGCGCCGAGTGCTCGAGCTCGACAATTCGTTTTTCGAGTCTCTCGATGGCCCGCACGAAGCGGTCGTTCACCTGTTCAACCGCCCCCCGCGCCGGTTCCATCGCCAACTCGCCCGCCCCCAAGGCCGGCACCTCCGGCGGCGCCGGCAGGGCCCGAGGCGCCAGCGCCAACTGCGTCGCGACCACCCCGGAAACCTGGCGCAACGCCCGCGCCAGGATCAGCGCCGCCAACAGAATCCCCAGCAGCAGCGCCCCCCCGACACCGCCGGCCACGAAATACAGCATTTGCTGCCTCTCCCGCCGCTCGGCCTGGGCCGACTGCTCCTGCCACGTCAACGTCCGTTCGAGCGCGGCCATCCGGTGCGACAGCGCTTCCACTGCCGGCAGCAGCTCCGGCGGCACGAGGGGCGGCGCCGCCACGGCGGGAGCATTCGACAACATCAGCGCCTCATCCACCGGCGTCGCCTCCTCGAACGCAGGTTCATGGACCGCGGTCTTCTCCGATTCCACCACCGGTGGGGCCGCCGCCGACGTCAGTGCCGGTCCGTTCGTTGGCGCCTCACCCTCGTCGGCTCGCGCCGCCCAGGACACCGACAACACCAGAGCCAGTCCCAGGGCGGAGAGCCGAGCAGTACACCCCCGCCGGGCCACGGCATAGACATCACCTGCAGCACTCATAAACTTGGGTCGGTCTTGATCGACCCTAGGGAATGCCGTGCTGGATTCAACGAAAAAAGCCGACGGCGGAACGCGCTGGCCTTCTCGCCCCACAGCAGAACGCACACACTCTTTGCTGCGGCTCAAGACGAGCCGCGGTCCGAAACCTCCCTGCGCCCGAGACGGGCGCAGTCCGGGCTAGGAGCTGGCGCTGGTGTACCGGCGAACCGAGACGCGCCAGCCCAACTCCGAAACCAGAAAGCACACCGCCGCCATCCCCAACAGCCACAGAACCTGCACCGGCGAATGCAGGGTCTCCGCCAGCAGCCGCGTCGGAACGTTCGACACCAGCAGCATCGGCACCGCGAACGTGAACAGCACCCTGAACCACCCGCGGAACGCGCTGTCCGGCAGCCGCGCCACGTTGAACAGATTGTAGTACACCCACACGATCCCCTGCGCCTGCACCGTCCAGAAGCTGATCGTGGCCAGCAGAAACATCAGCGAGTAGTGAATCAGCACCCCCGCGCCGCACAGCAGCGCGAACGCCGCGATCTGCGGCCACTCGGGCCGCAGCCCAAGTCGCGTCGCCGCGTATCCCATCACGGCCACCCCAATCGCCGCATTCACCAGCGCCCCCAAATCCAACTGGCGCGTCGACACCACAAACCGCGTGTTGACCGGCAACAGCAGCAGGAAGTCCAGTTTCCCCGTGCGCACCAACTCCGAGAGATGCGTGCAGTTGATCAGGAAGAACGCCTGGAAGAGCTGCTGGATGAAATGGCTCGCCCCCACCAGCAGCACCACCTCCCACCGGGACCACCCCGCCACGCTCTCCGTGTGCGAATACAGCACCCCCACAAAGCAGAGCTGCAGCGCAAACCAGCAGATCTCCACCACAATCCACAGCAGGAAATTCGCCTTGAACGTCATCTCCCGCACCAGCGAATTCCGAGCGAGCATCGCGTAGATCCCGCCGTACCTTCGCAACCCCGCCGCCGACGTGCCGACCTCCGGCGCGCCGCCGTTCCGGCCCTTCATGTCAGCCGCCGCGTGGAGGGAATCCTGGTCCATGCCATCATCCTCCGTAGGCCGCATACCGCCGGATCCCGCGGCTCCACATCCAGCGCGCCAGCGCGTAGATCGCCCCGATCCAGGCCAACTGCAGGGCGAACCCCTGCCACATGGCCGCCCCTTGAATCCGTCCCAGGTAGATCCCCACCGGGAAGTACAGTTGATAGGGAAACGGTGTGTACCAGAGAACCTGCGCCACGGTGGCCGGGAGGAGGTCCAAGGGAAACAGGTGGCCGCCCGCCACGTACTCCAGCGAGTAGAGAATGAAGATGAAGGTCGACACCTCGAGCACCCAGAACGACAGCAGCGCCATGGTGAACGAGATCAGGAACTGCAGGAACCCCGTCAGCACCAGCGCCAGCAGGAACCAACCCAGGGCGGACACTTCCGCCGGCCCCACCACGTAGCCGTGGTGGAGCACAACAAACAGCCCCACCGGCACCAGCGCCACCGCCGTATACATCACCCGCCCCGAAACAAACAGCGTCAGCCGAAACCACAGGTAATCGATCGGCTTGAGCAGGAAATGGTTGATCGCCCCCTCGCGGATGTCGGCCGCGATCTGCCAATCGTCGTCGGTCACCGCCGTCAGCATGTCCACCACCGTCACCACCAGGTAGTAGGAGATCATCTGCGCCAGCGTGTAACCGGCAACCTCCGCCCCTGACTGCCCCGCATACACCGCCCGCCACAGATACAGCGTCGCCGCCAGCGGTACCAGGCCAAACACCGAGCGAAACAGGAAATTCACCCGGTAAGCCAGGGTGTTCTGCATCCCCACGATCAGCACCTGACGATAGACGTTCACCTTGCTTCGCCGCCACACTACCTTGACCCTCCCGCGCCGCAATGACGGAAAGGCGCACTTTGCCATTTGAAATCTCGTCGCGGGTCGCTACAAAGCGCGCGTGAAAAAGCCAATCGCCGAGGCCCGTCCCACGGGCGCCCGCGGACTCCAACCCTTCTTCTATGCGACCGCGGCCCTGTGTGGCGGCGCCATCATGATCATTGAGATCCTGGGCGCGAAGATGCTGGCCCCGTACGTCGGCACTTCCCATTTCGTCTGGACCGCCCAGATCACGGTCACCCTCATCGCTCTGGCAGCCGGTTACTACGCGGGGGGCTGGCTCGCCGATCGTTCTCCCAACCCCACTCCGCTCTACGTTTCCATCCTGATCGCCGCCGTCTATCTCTGCGGCAGCGTCTTCTTCGTCCGCCCCGCCGCGCAGGCCTGCCTCGACTTCCGCCTCGCCATCGGCTCGCTGCTCGCCTCGGCGCTTCTGTTCTTTCCCCCGCTGGCGCTGCTGGCCATGACCGCCCCTTTTCTGGTCCGGGCCCTGACCCAATCCCTGGCCCATGTCGGCGGCAACGTGGGGCGCCTGACGGCCATCAGCACCTTGGGGAGCGTCGCGGGCACGCTGCTGATCGGCTATGTGTTGCTGCCCCTGCTCCCCAACTCGGTGACCATGTTGATCACCGCCGGCGTCCTCGCCGCCCTCGCCGCCGTCTACTTCCTCGGCTGGAACCGCTCCGCTCGCACCGCCACCCAGCTCGGATTGCTCACCCTCCTCGGCCTCGCCCTCGCCGCCGCCGCCCTCCACGTGCACCGCCGCAGCGACCTCGGACACTCCGTCGAACTCCACCGCCGCAACTCGAACTTCGGCCTCCTCCAGGTCGCCGCCCGGCCCGATGACGACCGCCGCTACCTGCTCAACGACTACCTCGTCCAAAACACCTACGTGCCCAAAGAACAACGCGGGGCCTCCGCTTTCAGTTACGTCCTCCACGACCTCGCGGCGGCCCACCCCCCACGCGTCGATTCCGTCCTCTGCATCGGCCTCGGTATCGGGCTCGTCCCCCGCGAGTTCGTCGGCGCCGGCACCCGCGTCGACGTCGTCGAGATCAACCCTGAAGTCGTCGAGATCGCCCGCGATTACTTCGACTGCCCGACCGACAAGATGCGGGTGGTCATCGGCGACGGCCGCCAGTTTCTCAATGTCACGACCAACCGCTACGATGCCCTGGTGCTGGACGCGTTTGTCGGCGATTCCTCCCCGGTCCATTTGTTCAGCCGCGAGGCCTTCCAGGCCATGCGCCAGGTGCTGAACCCGGGCGGCGTTCTGGCCATGAATTGCTTTGCCGATTTCCGACCCCGCCGCGATTTCTATGGCGCTTCGATCCAGAAAACCCTGGCCAGCGTCTTCCGCTCCGTCCAGGTCCACACCGCCGGCACCGGCAATGTCTACTTCCTCGCCTCGGACACCGAGCCCCTCGTGCCGCTCCGCACCCCGAACTTCAACCGGATTCACCCCGAGGTGCGGTGGATCGTCGAGGCCTCCTTCTCCCGTCAACAACACTTCGACCTCCGCCACGGCATCGTCCTCACCGACGACTTCAACCCGGCCGAGTTCCACGACGCCGCCAACCGCGAAGACATCCGCCTCAACCTGGTCCGACAGATGGAATCCCTCTGAAATGTCCCGGTGACCGACGCCGGGGGGAGAACAACAAAGGAACAGGACGAGCCGAAGACGAGAGAGAACCTGTTGGGTGCAGGCCAACTCGTTTCAAACCAAAACCTGCAGTTCAACCACGGATGGACGCGGATAAGCACGGATAGGAAGGGGTTGCGGTGCGCCCTGTGTTCATCCCGCGGGTGAAGCGAGAAGCCCGGTCTGGATCCGTGCTCATCGGTGTTCATCCGTGGTCTTCCGTCCTTGGCTCCGCACGGAACTGCCGAACACAGGTAGAATCCGCGCCCCGGGCGCGAGCCCGGGGCGACAACAGCACCCCCTTGCCCGTTTTCATCCACTCCCGGTTTCAATCCGCGCCCCGGGCGTGAGCCCGGGGCGACGAGTCCACCAACCAGATCGACTACCAGGACGACTAGTTTCAATCCGCGCCCCGGGCGTGAGCCCGGGGCGACTCCGGCAACCTCATGGACATTGGCACGCTGTGCGAGTTTCAATCCGCGCCCCGGGCGTGAGCCCGGGGCGACGCCCACGCCCACGCTCGAAGCAATAGAGCCTGGTGTTTCAATCCGCGCCCCGGGCGTGAGCCCGGGGCGACGCCCACGCCCACGCTTGAAGCGATAGAGCCCGGCGTTTCAATCCGCGCCCCGGGCGTGAGCCCGGGGCGACACCAGCTCCCACTCTACGCCATCGCCGATGGGCAGTTTCAATCCGCGCCCCGGGCGTGAGCCCGGGGCGACCACGAGATCGCACTTGTCCATCAGGGCCTTGGTCGGTTTCAATCCGCGCCCCGGGCGTGAGCCCGGGGCGACTCCCAGATCTGGTCCGGTGTCGCCCCCAGCGACTGTTTCAATCCGCGCCCCGGGCGTGAGCCCGGGGCGACTTCGCGCATGGCAGCGAATTCTGACTCCTCGGCTGTTTCAATCCGCGCCCCGGGCGTGAGCCCGGGGCGACTGGTTTTTTCCTCAGTGCCACGGCCGCCCGCACGTCGGTTTCAATCCGCGCCCCGGGCGTGAGCCCGGGGCGACCTTGAAGACCAGCAGCCGCGACGACTCCGCCGACACGTTTCAATCCGCGCCCCGGGCGTGAGCCCGGGGCGACCGAATATCAGCGGGTCAAAGCTGCTGGGTTCGCTTGGTTTCAATCCGCGCCCCGGGCGTGAGCCCGGGGCGACCCCGGGCTTATCCGCCCGCGACTGCGCCCGCTGGTGTTTCAATCCGCGCCCCGGGCGTGAGCCCGGGGCGACAGCCTGGCGGCGAGGACTGACCGCCACGCGCGAGGTTTCAATCCGCGCCCCGGGCGTGAGCCCGGGGCGACATGCGGAACGTGTAAACCGTTCCGTTGTCGGAGTGTTTCAATCCGCGCCCCGGGCGTGAGCCCGGGGCGACACGAGACTATGAAAACGAAACACACGCCTGCACCGTGTTTCAATCCGCGCCCCGGGCGTGAGCCCGGGGCGACCCGTGAGACGCAACGGTTTGCGGCGGAAGCGCTGCGGTTTCAATCCGCGCCCCGGGCGTGAGCCGGGGGCGACAGG
>CAYSPU010000263.1:0-7999 GCA_964432995.1 uncultured Verrucomicrobiota bacterium | reverse complement strand
TGAACATAGCATTGTGGCTCCAGCACGCGTTCTCGAAGTCCGCTCGCGGCAAGGCCACAGGGTGCCGGCACGGATTTGGCCGGAGACGACCCAAACCCCGGCGCCACTGGGGGCGCTGCGGGGTCAGGAATTGAGAACCAAGTTTGGATTCCCCCGCGGGCAGTCGCGCGGTCGGCGCCATTGTCCCAGGATCCGCAGTGCAGCCACGGATGGAGAAGGATGCCAAGGGGTTGGGGCGCCCGGTGTTCATCCCATGGGCGAAGCGGAAAGGCCGGTCCGGATCCGTGTTCATCGGTGTTCATCCGTGGTTTGCCGTCCCTGACTCCGCGAGGAGCTGAGGAATGTGGGATCATGCGTCCGCGGTGTTCTGCGTGGACGGTGCGTTGACCGGGGACGGACGAGGCCTCAGCGCCACTTACGCGAGGATCCGGGGCGGGCGCGTGCTGTTGCGTGCACCTTGACACCCCTGGGTTCATTGATAAGCTGCCCCACTCTGTTGCCGGACGCGGCGGAGGAAGCTCCTGATGGTCAGGTGTTGGCCTTGCGGTGGCGTTCGTAGCGGCAGGAACGAACCTGGCATGAAACGGACCTATCAACCGTCGAAGATCCGCCGCAAGCGGCAGTCTGGCTACATGAAACGCAAGTCCACGAAAGGCGGGCGCAAGGTGTTGAGCAACCGCCGTCGGGTGGGTCGGAAGCGCCTGACGCAGGTGTGACCGGCGTCTGTTCCCTACCGGGCTGGTGGCCCCGCCGATGACCGAGCCCGTCCCCATTCTCATGCCTTCGCCTTCCCCCAGGCTGCGGCTGCCGCGCTCGGCGCGGCTGCGCCATCGTCGGGACTTTCTGGCGTTGCGGGCGGAGGGGGAGCGGGTGGTGAGCGGGTGTGTGATTGTGAACGTGCGTCGGGCGTTGGCGGGCGGTCGGTCGCGGGTGGGGGTGGTGACCGGACGCGGGGTGGGTTCGGCCGTGGTGCGCAATCGTGCCCGGCGGCTGCTGCGGGAAGCGTTTCGGCGCCACCAAGGCGACTGGGCGGAACCGATCGACGTGGTGCTGGTAGCCCGTCCGTCCATTGCCGCGCGGTCCTTTCCCCAGGTGGAACGTGATTTTCTGTCGGCGTTGAAGCGGGCGTCGTCGCGGCGCGTCTCATGAATCCGGCTCGCGATGTCATCCTGCTGGTCCTGCGCGGCTATCGGCGATTTTTGTCGCCCGTGAAGATGGCGGTGCTGGGGCCGCACGCGGCCTGCCGGTTCACGCCGAGTTGTTCGGCGTATGCGATCGGAGCCCTGAAGCGGCACGGTGTGTTGCGCGGGTTGTGGCTGGCGGCGCGCCGCGTTGGCCGGTGCCACCCCTGGGGCGGGTCCGGGTACGATCCGGTGCCGGACGCGCGCCCCGATCACGGCCTGGGTTGCCGGGTGCATTCCCATTGATTTCTCCGCATGGACCGCAAATCGATTCTCATTCTTGCGCTGTCGTTTGGGCTGTTGATGCTCTGGTATCCGGTGGTGAACCGGCTGTTTCCGCCGACGCCTCTGCCACCTTCGGCGCTGGAGGACCAGACGAACGGCCCCGCGGTTTCAGCGACGAGCACCGGGGGGGTGACACGTCCCGCCGCGCCGGTCACGTCCACAGCGGCGACCGCTGCCGTGCCGGCTGCGCCGGCGGCCTCTCTCGTCCTTCCGGAGGAACCCGAGGAGACGCTGGCCTTGGAGGCAGAGGACGTGCGGTATGTGTTCACGTCGCATGGTGGCGGGCTGAAGCAGGTGGAGCTTACCGGTTATCGGCAGTCGGTGGAACGGCGGTCCCGGGCGCGGGCGCTGACGAACAACGTGGCGACGCTGAACGACTCGGCCCCGGTGCCGGCGTTCGCCTTGTTGGGTTCCGCCGAGCTGCAGGGGGACGGGGCTTTCGTCCTGGCGCGGACGACGAACGGCGTGCGTGCGGAGAAGGAGCTGACCAACGGTCTGTGGGTGGTCAAGGAGTTCGTGCCGGCGACGAACTACCTGTTGCACACCCGGCTGCGGATTGAGAACCGCGGTGCGGAGCCGCGGCGGGTGCCGCTGCAGGAGTGGGTCATCGGGACGGCCACGCCGATGGACGCGCATGACGTGGGCACGCTGCAGGGGGTCCAGTGGTATGACGGGCGGCGGGCCCAGTGGGTGGACAACAACTGGTTTGCGAACCGCACCCTGGGGTGTTTGCCGGGGACGCCGCGTTCGGTGCACGTGGCGGGGCAGAGCAACGTGGTGTGGGCGGCGGCGCACAACCGGTTCTTCGCGCTGGTGGCGATCCCGCCCACGAACGCCCCGGCGCCGCAGTTGATCGCGCGCCACATCGATTTGCCGGCGCCCACGCCGGCGGAGCTGCAGCAGGACCGCCGGGCGGTGGCCAAGCCGTTTGGCATCCAGACGGGCTTGCTCTATCCGGAGCAGACCTTGGCGCCGGGGCAGGCCCTCGAGCTCTCGTTCGATGTGTTTGCCGGGCCGAAGGAGTATCGGACGCTGGACCGCCTGAGCCAGCGGCTGGGGAATCAGTTGGACCTGGTGATGCGGTTTGGCTTCGGAGGTTTCTTTGCCAAGGGGCTGCTGCTCTCGATGAACGCCATACATTCCGTGGGCATTTCCTATGGGCTGACGATCATCGTGATCACGATTCTCATCAAGCTGGTGTTCTGGTGGCCGACGCAGGCGAGCACGCGGTCGATGAAGCGGATGCAGGCGCTGCAGCCGCAGATCAAGGAGATCCAGGCCAAATACAAGGACACCCCGGACAAGATGAACCGGAAGGTGATGGAGTTCATGAAGGAGAACAAGGTGAACCCGGCGGCGGGCTGCCTGCCGATTCTCATTCAGCTCCCGGTGTTCATCGGTTTCTACCAGATGCTGCAGAGCGCCATCGAACTGCGCGGGGCCAGCTTCCTATGGGCGGCGGACCTTTCGCAGCCGGACACGGTGTGGTTCCTTCCCGGGCTGGGGTGGCCGGTCAATCCCCTCCCCTTGATCATGGGGGCAACACAGTTCTGGCAGATGAAACTGACGCCGACTTCGCCGACCGCGGACCCGGTGCAACAGAAGATCTTCCAGTACATGCCGTTGATCTTCCTGTTCATCCTCTACAACTTCTCCTCCGGTTTGACGCTTTACTGGACCGTTCAGAACCTGCTAACGATTGCCCAGACGAAACTGACGAAGACCACGGACGCCAAAGCCGCGGCGGCCCCCAAGGTTGGCGCGGCGAAAGTAGCCATAACGCCGCCACGCCCGGCAAAGAAGAAGAAGAACTAGCCCGCCGCCGCTCTCTGCGCGCTTGCTCACGCCCAATCCCTTAACGCCCGCTCTGACTATGCCTGCGGAACCCAAAACCACGCTCGAGGAACTCCTCAAACAAATGGGCTTCGACGTCACAATCGACGTCCACGAGATGGACGAAGGCCTGTTGCTGGACGTGAAGACGGATGATCCCGGCCGCCTGATCGGGCGCCAGGGTCAGACGTTGAGTCAACTTCAGTACATTCTCAATCGCCTCCTCTACCACCAGGACCGCAACGTTCCCAAAGTGACCGTGGACGTCGGCGGCTACCGCGCGCAAGCCCGCGAGGCGCTCGTCCAGAAGGCCCAGGAAGCGGCCGAGAAAGTCCGGCGCTGGGGCGACATCGTGGAGCTTGAGCCGATGAACGCCTTTGACCGGCGCGTGGTGCACAACGCGCTCAAGGATGATCCGGCGGTGGAGACCCACAGCGTCGAGGTGGAAGGGACCAAGAAGAAGGCGGTCCTGCTTCGACCCAAGCACTAGAGTCCTTGAAGTTCAAAACACGTTGTTGACAGATCAAGTTCTGAATTCGGTGTTTCAGGATTCAAGGACTCTGTAGGGCGGCTTCGGCCGGGGCGGCCGGTTCTCCGCTCAGAAGGAGGGTCCCCAGAAGGGTTCCAGGTCCGGCTCGGGCTTGGGCGGCTCCGGGGGTTTGGCCGATGCCTCCTGCCAGTCCTCCTGCAGGGGCATCCCCTGCAAACCCCGGAGATAGGCCAGGATCAGCTCGGGGAGATCGTCGCTGTATCCTCCCTCCAGCAGGCTGAAGGTGGGAAATCCCAACTGCCGCAGGGTGGCGCCGTACCAGCAGAAATCCTCGGGCTCGAGCTGTTGCTGGCAGAGGGGGTCCCGGGCGTAGGCGTCGAATCCCGCCGAGACGGCCACCAGTTCCGGTTGGTAGGCCTGCAGCTTCTCCAGGGCCCGTGAGGCGACATCGCGATAGTCGAGCCGGGCATAGCCGGGGGGGACGACGTAGTTGAGGCAGTTCTTGCCGCGCGGATGCCGCCCGGTGCCGGGGTAGGCCGGGTATTGGTGGATCGAGATGAACAGGAAACCGTCCTGATCAACCAGGATGTCCTCCGTGCCGTTCCCGTGGTGGACATCGAAGTCGAAGATGGCGATCTTGCCGACGCCTTCGGCGCGCGCGGCGAGGGCGGCGAGGGCGATGTTGTTGAGGTAGCAGAAACCCATGGCCTTTTCGCGGGTGGCGTGATGGCCCGGGGGGCGGATGAGGGAGAACGCCTTTTCCTTTTTGAGGGCGGAACGCATGGCGTGGAGACCGGCCCCCACACTCCGCCGCGCGTGTTGCGCGATGTCCGCATACGCGGGGGTGTCCATATCGAAATCGACATGGGCTTCGAGGCGCTTGAGATGGGCGGAAGAATGGGCCTTGGCAAGCAGGGCTTCGTCGACCGGCAGGGGATCCACCCACTCGAGGGGCAGCGCCTGCTGCGCCCGCAGCCGTTCCCAGGTGCGGCGGATGCGGGCCGGGCGCTCCGGGTGCCCCGCATACTCATAGTCCACACACCGTTCGTGGGTGATGATCTTCATTGCTGTTGACGACGCCCGCACTTCTACCGCCCGAACTGGCGGGAGGCAAGGCTGCCGTGCGGTCTAAACCATTGCCAACGGGCGGCCCCCTGATAGGATGCGTCGCCCCTGGACCCGCCGGTTGTTGGGGACCGGGCGGGCCAGGGTTTGGGCATGCCGGAGTACAAGGTCCAGTTCGAGGTCTTCGAGGGCCCGCTCGACCTCCTTCTTTACCTGGTGAAGAAGGAGGAAGTGGACATCTACGAGGTCAACCTGACGCGGATCGCCACCCAGTTCATCGAGTACATCGAGGTCATGCGCCAGCTTGACCTTGAGGTGGCGGGCGAGTTCCTCGTCATGGCCTCGACGTTGATGTACATCAAGAGCCGCGAGTTGCTCCCCGTCGACCAACAGGTGGCCGCCGAGGAAGAGGAGGAAGAAGACCCCCGCTGGGAACTGATCCGCCAGTTGGTGGAGTACAAGAAGTTCAAGGATGCCGCCGCCCGCCTCCAGACGCTCGAGGGCGAACGCGAGCGCACCTACCCCCGGCTTCCCGCGCCTCCGGACGTGGCCGCCCCGCCCCCGCCCCGCTCTGAGGTCTCCGTCTTTGACCTGATCCACGCCGTCAGTGAGATTCTGCGCCGGGTGCAGGAGCGGGAAGGCCCCCGAGATATTTTCGAGGACCAGTGGAGTGTCAGCCAGAAGATCGAGCACTTGCAGAAGTTGCTCACGGAGCGACCGCGCCTGAGATTCACCGAGCTGTTCGCCCATACCACGAGCCGCTCGGAGGTTGTCGCCACGTTCCTGGCCCTTCTCGAACTCATTCGTCTTCGCCGCCTGGAGGCCGTGCAGGAGAAGGAATTCGGCGAGATCGAAATCCAGCGCCGGGAAGGGGGAGACACCCCCGCCTTGCCGCTCCCGGCGACCGAGGCACCGGCCGCGTCGCCGGCCGCAGCCGCGGGCCCGGCACCCGTCCCCTCCGCGGATGCGCCCGAAAGCGGGTGACAGGCATGACGCCCCCACCCAAGCCGATCCCCTGCTGAAGTATGGAACTGAAGCTCGTCCTGGAAGCCCTGTTGTTCTCGTCGCAAAAGCCGCTCAGCACCGTGGAGTTGCGCTCCCTGCTCGCCGCCGCCGCCGAGGAGGCGGAGGACCCCGCAGCCCGGGCGTTCAAGAAGACTCCCGTGGACCAGATCCAGGCCGCGCTCGAGCAGTTGGCCGCGGAAGCGGAAGCGGCGGCGCGGAGCTACCGGCTCGTCTGCGTGGCCGGCGCCTGGCAATACGTGACGCGCCCCGAGTATGCCCCTTGGCTGCGGACGCTTCTGGGCCTCAAGGCCCGCCCGCCGCGCCTCTCCCAGCCGGCCCTCGAAACGCTGGCCATCATCGCTTACCGGCAGCCCCTGACCCGCGCCGAAATGGAGCAGATCCGCGGGGTCTCCGTCGATGGCGTGATGCAGACGCTGGTGGAACGAGGGCTGGTCGAAGTCACCGGCCGCGCCGAAGTCATCGGGCGCCCTCAGACCTACGGAACGACGGCGCTGTTCCTCGATTACTTCGGCCTCCGCAGCCTCGACGACCTGCCCGCAGCCGACGAGTTGCGCCGGTTGCCGCTGCAGAAGCCCCCGGGTCTGCTCACCGCCGAACCCGGGTTGGCCACCGCTCCCCCTGGCGACCTCGCGGCGTCAACGGCAACGCAGGGGACGCTGTCGTTGGACGCGGCCACCCCGACGCCAGCGCCGGCTGCGCCCGCCGAGCCGGCCCCCGCTGCTCCGGATCCCCCCCACCAGCCATGAACATCTCCGAGCACCGCCAGGCCATTGACCGCGTTGACGCCCACATCGTTGAGCTGCTCAACCAGCGCACCCGGCACATTCTCGAGATCGGCAACATCAAGATGCGCGCCGGGCAGGAGGCCTACGCCCCGCAGCGCGAACTCGCCGTGTTGAACCGCGTCGTCCGCCTGAACCACGGCCCCCTGACGGACGTCTCCCTCCGCACCATTTACCGGGAGATCATGTCGTGCGCCCTGTCCCTGCAGAAGACACTGACCATCGCCTACTTCGGCCCGCCGGCAACCTTCACCCACCTCGCCGCCATTCGCCGCTTCGGCTCCAGCCTCAACTACACCCCGCAGAAGACCATCGCCGACGTGTTCAGCGAGGTGAGCAAAGGCAGCGCCGACTACGGGGTGGTCCCGATTGAGAACTCCACCGAGGGCGTGGTGACGCACACCTTGGATGTGTTTGTGGACAGCGAACTCAAGGTGGTCTCGCAGATCGTGCTGCCGATCCAGCAGTGCCTCATCGGCCGCGGACGACTCGCGCAGATCCGCCGGATCTACTCTCACCCGCAGGCTCTCGCCCAGTGCCGGTCCTGGGTCCAGAACCACCTCCCCCGCGCGGAGATCATCGAGAGTTCTTCCACCACCCGCGCCGCGCAGCTCGCCGCCGCCCGCGACCGCACCACCGCCGCCATTGCCAGCTCCCTGGCCGCGGAACGCTACAACCTCAGTGTTATTGCCTACAACATTCAGGATAACCCGCACAACGCCACCCGGTTTCTCGTCCTGGGACGCCAGAGCCCGCCCGCCACCGGCCACGATCGGACCAGCCTCATGATCAGCGTCGCCGACAAGGTCGGCGCCCTCCACCAGGCCATCGCCCCCTTCCGCCGCTACCGGGTCAACATGACCAAGATCGAGTCCCGCCCCAGCAAGCGCCGCGCGTGGGAATACTACTTCTTCATCGACTGCGACGGCCACGTCAGCGAACCCCGCGTCGCCAGGGCCATCGCCCAACTCGGCGAACACTGCAACTTCGTCAAGGTCCTCGGCTCCTACCCGAACACGGATTAGCCCTTGCGTGAGGGCCCACTCCATAAACCTCCTGTCCCTCATCCCAACCCTCTGTCGTCCGACGAGCGAAGATCGGAGTGAGGGGCAGGGACCCAGGGACGGATGCCTGCCTCGTCGCGGCACGCGGGTGCCCGGGGACCCCGCACCCGAGTTGCGCGGGGCGAGGTCCCCGGATGGTGGACGTCATTTCCGACTCAGCTTCGAGCTACGGGTTGCACCGCGGTTGGTTGCGGTCCCCTCCGCCACCGCCGCCGGAGCAAGCCGACGGCACCGGCGCCCAACAGGCAGAGACTGATGCTCCCCGGTTCCGGC
>CAYSPU010000262.1:6589-8036 GCA_964432995.1 uncultured Verrucomicrobiota bacterium | reverse complement strand
ATCGTGATGTGGGCCGTCGCACGGGGGCGGGTGTACTTGACGGCGTTGGAGATCAAGTTGAACCAGACTTGTCGGAGCAGGGTGCGATCGGCAAAGGCGCGGGGGAGGGGTTGGAGGTCCCAGACCACGTGCCGGTCCTTGAAATCGGGGGCGAGCGAGTCGCGGACTTCGGCGACCAGCACGTCGTTGTCCACCCATTCGCGGCGGATCTGGGCGCGGCCGATGCGGGAGAAGTCGAGCAGGTCGTCGATGAGCGCTCCCATGCGGGCGGCTTCGGTGGCGATGATCGAGAGGTGGCGGCGGGCCTGATCCTGGGTGGGCATGAGAGTGCGGGAGAGGATTTCCGCGAAGCCGGCGATGTTGCGGAGGGGAGCGCGGAGGTCGTGGGAAACGGAGTAACTGAAGGACTCGAGTTCGCGGTTGGCCGCGTCCAATTGGGCGTTTGCCTGGGCGAGACGGCGGGCGTCGCGCTCGGCTTGAGCGCGGGCTTCCTGCAGGTCCTCGAGGAGATTGATCATGCCGCGATTGAGCTGTTCGACTTCTCCAACGCGGCGTCGGAGTTCGTCGGTGCGCTCGCCGACGCGGGATTCGAGTTGGGCTTGGACGGTGCGGATGTCCTGTTCGTTTTGGCGGAGGCGGGCGTTCAGGAGGGTGCGGGTGAGGAGGGCGGCCAGGCTGGTCGCCAGGGCGGTTTCGCGGGCGAGCCAAGTGCGCGGGCCACCGGTGTGCTCATGGCTGAGGACGCCGGCCCACCCCTTTCCGAGGCGGATGACCGCATCCAGGCGGGCGCAGGAACCGTCCGTCGAAGCGAGCCGATCGGGCAGTCCCCGCACTCGGGGATCGTCCCGGGTCTGACGGACAGCAAGGGTGACCTGCTGCTCGAGGGCGGCGGTGTAGGCGGACACCTCGCGAAGGTCGAGCCGCGCTCCCCGGCGGTGCTCGTTGGCTGGGGCGTGGAAGGCATCCTGGCAAACCAGCGATGTGCCGTCCGGCATGGCCAGCCAAAGGGTGACCCGATCGACCTGCAGAAGGCGGGCGCCGGCTTCGGTAACCAGTCGGGCCACCTCGGCCACGTCGCCCTCGCCGACCGACTCGTGAACGGCGAGACGATCGATAACCGCCCAGTCGGCCCGGGACCGGGATTCGGCGTCCTCGGTCGGCGCGGGTTCGGGCGCCGGAGCTGAACCACGGGGGGGGCCACCGGACGGGGCCGCAGCCGGGGCGCGGCGCTCGGAACGCTCCCGCGCGCCTGCCTCCAGGGTTCGGATCTGGGCCTGGCTTTGCTCGCACTGTTGGGCGAGCCGGGCTTCGGCCCGGCGAGCACGGATGAGCCGAACCAGGAGGAAGAGCGTGATCGCCAGGAGGGCGATGCTGACGGCCAGCAGTGCGGGCACGCTGCCGGTCAGGGAGGCGAACGCGGCGGGCGGGACGCTGGCGGCGGGTGTGG
>CAYSPU010000262.1:0-6559 GCA_964432995.1 uncultured Verrucomicrobiota bacterium | reverse complement strand
TCGGGCGGTTGCCAGGGCGGGATTCCCGCCTTCCGGAGTTGCTGCTCGAGAAGGGTCAGGCGCTCTTTCAGTTCCGACATGCGAATCTCCCGCCCTGCCATGAGATTCACCATGCGTTGGAGTTCGTCCGTGCGTTCGCGCACCTTGCTCTCCAGTTCCTGGTTCAGGAGACGGAGGTTGAGCTCGGTCTGGAGCCGCATCATGGCCGGGGCGCACTGGCGGGCGACCGTCTCGAGCAATTCGAGGTCGCGCGGTCCGTAGCGCTGGTGCGTGTAGCTTTGGATGGAGAGGACGCCCAGGCATTTGCCCTCCCAAAGGAGCGGGGCGAAGGCGAGGCACTGGCTGCGTCGGCTGGTGAACCCCCACGGGCCGCCGGCGGACGGCGGGGGGTCAACGGATGGATCGACCAGGCGGCTCTCGCCGCGCAGGAGGGCGGTCAGGAGACCTTCGCTGAGCCGCGGGGGTTCAGCGGTGACTTCCTGCGGCGCCAAATCACCCGGGGCCGTGTCTTCGGCATACAAGGTGACCTGGCTGCCCGTAGCCGGGTCGAGGTGCTGGAACAGGAAGGCGTCGTAATGGAAGAGGAGGCGGCACTCGCGGGCGACCACGGAGGCGAAATTCCGGAGGCTGCTGCCGGCGCTCAGGGACTCGGCGATGCGGCGCAGGCTCAGTTCGGTGGCTTCGGCGCGTTTGCGTTCGCTGATCTCGCGGAACATCACGGTCAATCGGCCCGGAAGGGTCTGGAACGCATAGAGCTCGAAGACTCCGTGGATCTGGCCGTGCTGGTAGACGATTTGCTCGCAATTCCAGGGCTGGCCGCCGGCCGCGACGTCCCGGTAGCGATCGGGGACCTCCGTGGAAACGAGGGCCGGGAAAGCATGCTCAATCGTGGAGCCGAGCAACCGCAGATGGTCCACGCCCAGGATGCGATCGGCGGCGGGATTGGCCCCTTCGAAGATCAGCCGGCCGTCGTCTTCGAGACGATACCGGTGAATCCCCATGGGACAGGATTCAACGACGGAACGGAAGCGTTGCTCGGACTGCTGCAGGGCGCGCTCGGCGGCCTTGAGGGTGCTGATGTCCCGGATGATGGTGGAGGTGAACTCGAGTTGACCGTTCTCATCCCGATGCGCCAGGATCACCTGGGAGGTGGGGATCTCCGTGCCGTCCGCGCGCCGGATGGCGGTTTCCCCCCTCCACACGCCGTGGCGCATTGCCGCCGGCACCGCCTCGTTTAGCAGTCGGTCGACAATCCACTTCGGGTACGCGCTGAGAATGTCCATCCGGGAGATGTCGGCCTCGGGCGGCAGCCCCAGCATGGTCAAGCCGGCGCGGTTGATGAAAAGCGGCCGACGCTGTGCGTCCGCAAACCCCACAAAATCGGTGGTGTTCTCGATGACCGACGCCATCCGCGCTTGCTGGGACAACAGACTGCGCTCTCGTTCCAGCCACGCCCGCTGCTGCCGCATTCGGCCCCAGGTCCAGAGCCAAACCGCCGCTCCGGTGAGAGCAACCACAAGGAACAGACACAGGAGACGAAACCAGAGCCGCTGCCAGAAGGGTGGCACGACGCGGAAGGCAAGCTCAGCCCCCTCCAGATTCCAGGCCCCGTCGTGGTTCTGCGCCCGAACGCGAAACCGATAGGTCCCCGGCGTCAAGTGATCCAGATAGGCGACGCGACGCGTCCCGGCATCCACCCAGGCATCGTCGTCGCCGTTGACGGAGTAGGAGAAACGGGTGTCCTCCGCGGCCGACAGTTCCAGGGCCGTGTAGCGGACCTCGAGGCGTCTGTTGTGGGGGGCGATCTGCAGCGGACCGCCGTCCCCTCCCCGCCACTGGGCCTCGGGAATTGGCTGGCCATCCAGCGTCACCGACTCGATCCGTACCGGAGGCGGGTTCGTCCGCAAACGGAGGTCGGCCGGCCGTATCCGCGAGAGCCCCTTGAGTGTGGCAAACCAGAGGTTCCCCTGGAGGTCGCGGGCTACCGCGGGCGTCACGCTGCCAGCGCATTCCATGCTCGCCAAACCATCCGTGGTGTCGAACCTGGCGAACGTCGCCAGAATCCGTCTTCCTTCGAGGATGTCGTACAACTCCGCGAGGGCCACGCGCACCACGCCGCGATTCGAGGCCAACCACAGGAATCCGGCGCCGTCTTCGGCGATGCCGTTGATGCTGCGGGGCAGGGATCCCGTCGACGGACCGATACTGGAGACCCGCCCGTCGCGGTACCCGACCAAGCCGCTGTCCAGCGTTCCCGCCCAGACCGTTCCCGCGGCATCGACGTAGACCGAGGCAATCCGGTCGATGGGCGGGCTGCTGCTCCCGGCGACGAGCCGCGCCCGGCCGTCTTCCCAGCAGGCCAAGCCGGCGCCCCGGACGGCGATCCACAGCAGCGGCCGCTTCGGGTCCTCGGCCAGGCCGTGCACCGATCCCGCAGGCAGCCCGTCGGCGGCCGACAGGACGCCAAACGCGCCGTCCGCATACCGCGCGAGGCCCCGGTCAGTCCCGATCCACACCGTGCCGGCGCGGTCCTCGAACAGCGCGTAGGCGGAGCTGCCGCCCCAGAGGGTTGGGGGAACGGCTTCCGCGACGCCACCCGGAGGTATTCGCCAGAGACCGTCGGCAGTGCCGATCCAGACCTGGCCCGCGCGGTCTTCGAGAATCGCCTGGGCGAAGCGCAAGGCTTGCGGCAAAGGGGGAGGGGGAATCCCAGGCAGCGAGGTCACACGTTCCTGAAGGAGCTGCACCGGCCCGCCGCCGTAGGTGGCCACGAGCAATCGGTCCGGTCCCGCCACACTCACCGAACGCACCACGCGGTCCGGCAGTCCGTCCGCCTCCCCGTAACTGACAAACCGTGGTTCCCGATACCGGAGCAGCCCCCCGCCGCTGGTCCCGATCCAGATGGACCCTTCGCGGTCCTCGAACGCGAAGCGCACCGCATCGTAGGTCAACCCATACCCCTTGTGGAAGGACCGGATGCCTCCGTCGGGTTGCACCAGGCGCAGCCCGTCTCGTGTCTGGGCGATCCAAACCCGGCCGGCCGAGTCCTCGTACAGGCTCCACACGTTTTCGGTCCCGGGGCAGGCAACCTCGTGGACGACCGTCCCGCGGCGCACCTTGCAGAGCTTCCCGGAACCCAGAAGCCAGATGGCGCCGTCACGCGCCGGGGCCATGGCCTCCCACTTCTCCGCCGGCGCCCCTTCCGCAAGCTGCGGTTCCCACTCCTGGCCAACCCGGCGCGCCAGAACCGGGGCTTCGACTTCGAGCGCCCAAAGCGCGTCTTCGTCGTCGACCGCCAGCAACAAACCCTCATCGGGTGACGCTCCGGGAGGAAGGTCGATCTCCACGAAGTGCCCGTTGTCAAAGTGGAGCAACTTGCCGTCGAACGTGCTGCAGAACAGGCGGCCCGCGCGGTCTTCGGCAAACGAACGGACGTAGTTGCCCGGCCAGCCGTGATCCGCCCCGTATCGGCGCCAGGTTGAGTTCTCCCGACACAGCATGTGATCCGGCAGGCTCACCCAGAGCCGTTCCCGCCGGTCGAGATGGAGGTTGATCACAAAAGCCGACCGGAACTCGGGCGTGTTGGTGTGATCGAAAACGGTGAATCGGAATCCGTCAAACCGCACCAGGCCGTTGAAGGTCCCAAACCAGAGATAGCCGTCCGGCGTTTGGACCATCGCCGTCGCCGAACTCTCCGGAAGCCCGTCCTCCGCCTCCCAGCAGTCAATGCGAAATCCAATGTCCGGCGGAGAGGGGAGCGGCCGCGCCGGCGTCGGAGCCGCTGGCACTCCCAGGAGGAATCCCCCGATGCTCAGGCAGGCCAGCCGGCGGAGCCAGGACATGGCAACCACTATATGCGGTGCCGGATTCGATGACAACCTCGCGCGCGGAGCCGCGAATGGTGCATCCCCGGGTTGTCGGTGTGCGGCCAGCACCGTCTGGCCGCGCCGGACCGCCCGCCGTCCCGGCGGGCAGCAGCTTCACCTGCCGGACGCGATTCCTAACCACCGGCGCACGGCGGCCCCGCGTGGCTGCTGCGACCGGGGATCCGCCTTCGCTGAAGCTTCGGCGCGCCAGGCCGGTCGCGCTCCGGATGTTCTGAACCGCGAATGGACCTTGACCGCACCCGACGCGGTGAATTAACTCGGCGCTTCGGGGCCCCGCCCGAGTCGGGGCGCCCGGTGGCAAGCGGTGACTATGAATGCGCACCTGATGATCTCCTGTTGGCTGACCATCGCCGGGGCAGGCCTGGCCACGTTGCACGCGGCCGAAGAGCACGCCGCGCCGCGACGGGAAACCGACCCGGTCGTCGTGCGCGGCAAAGCCTTCGAAATCCGGCAGAGCCAACTGGACGAACGCGCCATCGAACTGCGGGTTTCCGCAGGCACGCGCGGCGAGACGCCCACCGCCGCACAACAGCGCCGCCTGGAAACGCAGGCCCTGGATCAGTTGATCCTGGCGAACGTCCTGCCACGGAGGGCCTCCGCGGAAGACCAGGCCAAAGCCCAGGAACGGGCCAACGAAATCGTCGCCGAACGAAAGCGCCAGGCCGGATCGGAGGACGCCTACCGCCGACAACTGCTCGCCTCCGGCAGCCGGCCCGAGATCTTCGAGAAGCGCGCCCTCGAGTTGGCCCTCGTCGACCGGGTCATCGAAAACGAAGTCAAATCCAAGGTCACCGTCACCGACGAGCAAGTGCGCGCCTTCTATGACCACGGGACGGATCTGCTCAGCCGCGAGGTCCAGGCCCTGGCCGAGCGTCTGGCCGTCACCAACAAGGACAGCGTGTTCTACCGCGACGCCACCAACCGACTCGGACAGCTCCTGACGTCCAACCGGGCACGGTTGGACCGCCCGGAACAGGCGCGCGCCCGGATCCTGGTTCTGTTCACCATCGACCCGACGACCCAACGCCCGCTCTCCGAGGACGCCCGACGCTCCAAGCGCGAGCGCATCACCCAGCTCCGCCAGCGCATCAAGACCGGTGAGGACCTCGCCCAACTGGCCGCCGAGTATTCAGAGGAACCGGAAGCCGACCGCAACAAGGGCGAATACGTCGCCCGCGCGAACCGCGTCGTCCTGCCGGAGCTCAAGGAAGCCCTCTTCTCCAGTTCGCTCGGCACCATCAGCGACGTCCTCACCACCTCCATCGGATACTACATCGTCCAGGTCCTCGAACGGACTCCGGGCGGACGGCCGACCTTCGAGCAAGCCGAGAAGGACATCCGCGAGTACCTCCTCCGCCAGGCCGTCGAGATGCGTTTGCCCGACTGGCTCGACCAGGTCAAAAAGGAGAACGACGTCGTGATCGTCGGTGCCGCCGCGCCGTAAGCCGGGTCACCGCACCGGAGCCGCACCGGTGACGTGACCGCGGTGCGCGCGACATAGGGCGGCGGACCCACCGGCGAGTCGCGAACCGGGGTGCGACCCGTCCGGGTCTCATCTGGCAAGCCGTGTGGGAGGGCACCGATCGTCCGAGAGCGCTACAGGTCCCCCACGGATGAAGACTGGGACCTCGGATCTTCACAGAAGCCCGCAAAGAACGCAAAGACCCGACATCCGACGCGAAGAGATCCGGGAGACCCCTGTCAGCCGCGAAAAGGCGCAGAAGGCACAAAAGGGACTCAGGGAGAGACGTGCCTTTGCGGTTCTTTGCGCGCTTCTGTTGTCCCTATTCAGACCATTCAAAGCCTATTCAAGAACGTGGGAATTGGGTGGAAAAGCAGTCTTGAATAGCGCTGTTGGACCGAGTAGGAGAGCGGTCTTGTTCCACTCAGACCCGCAGCTCGCGAGCAGACTGGTCCTGAGCCGACTCTCGAGGTGTGTCCGGAAGCCTCGCCAGGGCGCCCGTTGGCTATTCTCTTGCGCATGAAGACTTAGCCCCCGACGACACGGCGGCGGGAGGTTCACGGTACGTGCCCGCCGTGGCCGCCTTGCAGGCCCGGAACTCCACGAGCCGAAGCCAACCGGCGTCTGAACCTTCAACGCAGACTCCGAGTTGGCCCAGTCCATGCCTCAGGACCGCTCGATTCATCCGGCCGTTCGCTCGTTGGCGTCGGGGGAAGGTCCCCCGCGAAGAGCCTGCTGGCGGTGTTGGTGCGGGACGTCAAGCCAGTCAACCTGCCGGCGGGCGGAAAGGCGGGAGGAGAGGGTGGCTGCGCGCGTTGATGAGGGGGCTCATGCCCATCGGAATGGTCGGTGCAGGAAACTGAGAGAACCCGAGACGATGCCGGCCAGAAACCAAATCAGAGAGAATCGTATGAAGACAGAACTCATCATATTCGCGCGCACCCCATTCAGGGCGTTGGGGGGCAACCGAACCGTGGCGTGGATTGCCACGGTGGCGCTCGGCGCATGGTCGGCGTTCGTGTCAAACGCCGCCGTCATCGATGACTTCGAGGATGGCGTCAAGTTCTATGCAGGGGGCGGAGACATGGACTACTTCACGTGGGAGGTGAACGGCGGGCAGTTGGTTGTCTCGAAGCTATCGCCGGTCCCCAGTCCACCCACCGACGCGCTGCTGACGTATGACAGCGTTTACTGGTCGGCCCCAGGCTTT
>CAYSPU010000261.1:0-8041 GCA_964432995.1 uncultured Verrucomicrobiota bacterium | reverse complement strand
ATCGCCATCGCGCTGCGCACTTCGACGCAGGACGCGGAGGAAATCAAGATCCGCATTGGCTCGGCCTACCCTCTCGAGCAGGAATTGACGATGGAGGTGAAGGGCCGGGACCTGAGCACAGGTTTGCCGAAGACCCTGACGGTACGATCGGAAGAGATACGCGAAGCTCTCAAGGAACCCTTGGCCAGCATTTTGGAGTCGATCCGGATCACGCTGGAACGATGCCCGCCGGAATTGGCGGCCGACCTCGTGGACCGTGGAATCGTGATGGCCGGGGGCGGCGCACTTTTGCGCGGGATTGACCGGCTGGTGGCCGACGAAACGGGCCTGCCGGTGCACATTGCGGACGATCCTCTGACGGCGGTGGCGGAGGGGACGGGCCGCGTCCTGCAAGAATTGCAGTTCCTCAAGCGCGTCGCCTCTTCCAGTCGGGTGTAGTCGGTCTTCGCCGGACAGCGTTCGCCGTATTGGATCGCGAGCAAGTCGATGTCCAAACGGCCGCATGTGATCGCCCTCGGCCTGCTGTTGCTGGTGGTTGTGGTGGTGTTGAACCTCCCGGACCGCCAGGCCTCCCGCTTGCGGCGCGCCTGGGGCAGCGCGTTCGTGCCGGTGTTCGGTCTGGCCGGCTCCGCCCAGGGTCTTCTCCACCGCAGCGCGCAGGCGGCCATCCCGCGCCGCACCCTCCTCCGGGAGATCGAGTCGCTGCGCCAGACGAACGAGGCCCTGCGCTGCGAACTGCAGGAGTTGACCGTGACGCGTGAGGAGAACCAGCGCCTGCGGCAGGCTGTGGCGTGGCAACCGCGTGCCCCCTGGCAGCTCCGGCTCGCCCGCGTCATCGCCCATGATCCGGCCCAATGGTGGCGGTCGCTGCAGATCGACCTGGGCAGCCGGCACGGCATCCGCACCAACCAGCCCGTGCTGACCGCCACCGGTCTGGTCGGCCGGATCAGCGAGGTCGCTTACACCCGCTCGCAGGTGATCCTCGTGGGCGATCCGAACTGCCGCTTCTCGGGCCAGGTCAACGGCACGGCGGACAAAGGCATCGTGGCCCCGAACGATTCGAGTTTCGACCGGCAGTTGGTGGATTTCATTTACGTGCCGCCCTCGGTGACGCTGAAGCCCGGCTTGCTGGTGATCACCAGCGGGGAGGGGGGGATCTTCCCCCGGGGGATCCCGGTGGGACAGATTGTGGATGTGCGGACCAACCAGTTCGGGCTGTACCTCGAGGCTCGGCTGCGGCTGTGCGAGAATCTCAACCGCCTGCAGGAGGTCTGGGTGCTGTTTCCATGAGTTGGCCGAGCACCATTGCCATTCTGATGGCCGCCTACGGGCTGGTCTACCTCCAGTCGTGGTTCGTGCTGCCGCGCCTGCTGCTGGGCGCGCAGCCCGACTTGCTGCCGTCCTTGATGGTCTACGCCGCCTTGCGTTCGAATGTCCCCACGGTGGCGCTCACGGCGGTGTTGGCCGGTTTCTGCGTCGACTCGCTTTCCGCGAGCCCTTTTGGGGTCAGTGTGCTCCCCTTGGCCCTGGCCGGTCTGACCCTTCACGCGGTGCGCGGCACGCTCCTGGTCGAGGACCGCTACATCCAGTTCCTGCTGGGATTGGCGGCCAGCGCCGGAGTTCCGCTGGTTCAACTGCTCCTCATTCTGGCCACGGGCCGCGAACCCCTGTGCGGTCTGTGGTTCCCCTGGCGCTGGGCCGTTGTCGCCCTCGTGGGAGGGCTCTGCACCCCGTTGTGGTTCCGCCTGTTCGCCCGTATCGACCGAGCCCTGAGTTACCCGCCCGAAGCCGGCGTCCCGTTCCGGCCGGACCGGGAGATCGAGAGAGGACGCGATCCCCATGCTGATCATTGACCAACTGAAGAAGGGCGATCAGCCGCTGCGTCTGGTGGCACTGGGGGTGTTGGTGGGGCTGGGGCTCCTGCTCGTCGGCCTGTTCTTCGTGCAGGTGGTTTCCGGCAAACGCTACAAGGCCAGCCAGGTCAGCCAGTCGTTCCGCACCGTCCGCATTCCGGCCGTGCGCGGCCGCATTTTCGACCGCCGGGGAGTGCCGCTGGCCGACAATCGTTCGAGCTACAACGTGAACCTCTACCTGGAGGAACTCCGGCCGCAATTCCAGGCGGCCTACGCGGAGCGGACCAAAGGGCGACGCCTGTCACGCCAGGAACGCGTCGAGTTGGGGCGGGAGATTCGCTACCAAGTGGTCAGCAACCTGGTTGCGCAGGCCAGCGCGGCGCTGCGCCAATCCGTGGCGCTCGACCCCAAGCAGTTCCACGAGCACTACGAACAACGGCTGGCGCTGCCGATGCCGGTCTTTCCCGACCTGCCGCTGGCCGGGGTGGCCCGCTTCGAGGAACAGGCCTCAGCCCTCCCCGGATTCGTCCTCGAAATCCAGCCGCTGCGCACCTACCCCCAGCGCGCCGTGGCCGCCCACGTCCTCGGCTATCTCAAGCGGAACGACCGTCCGGAAGATGAGGATTTGTACACGCGCTACAGCATGCCAGCCTACACCGGCGCCGCCGGCCTCGAACTCTCCTACGACCGCTCCCTGCGCGGCACTCCCGGTGTCAAGTCGGTCCTGGTCAACAACCTCGGCTACCGGGAGTCCGAAAGCACCTGGAACGAAGCCCAGCCGGGAGACAACCTCGTTCTGACTCTCGACCTGGAGCTGCAGAAGGCGGCGGAGCGGGCGCTCGCGGCATCCGAGGCCAAACCCCGCGGAGCGATCGTGGTCATGGATGTGCAGAACGGCGACGTGCTCGCCCTGGTCTCGCTCCCGGCCTACGACCCGAATCTGTTCCTGCCGCGGTTGCTCGAGGCCGACTGGCAGGCCTACCTGGAACCCCGGCAGGCACCCCTGTTCAATCGCGCCACCGCCGGCTCATACCTCCCGGGATCGACCGTCAAGATCCTCGTCGGCTTGGCCGCCCTCGAAGCGGGGATTCTGGATCCGGACAAGCTCTACCACAGCCCCGGCTACTACCAACTCGGCAAACGGCGGATCAAGGACGAGGCCCAAGGCGGTCAACCGGCGAGCTTCGATTTCAAACGCGCCCTGAAACAGTCCAGCAACGCCTACTTCGTGCACTATGGCCTCCTCACCGGGATCGACGACCTCGTCGCCATGGGACAGCGATTTCACCTCGGGGAGAAGACCGCGCTTCCCCTTCCCAGGGGACAGGAGAGCACCGGGATCTTCCCGACCCCCGACTGGCGGGAGCACCGGCTGGGAGGCACCTGGCACGACGGGGACACGGCCAATATCTCCATGGGGCAGGGTTACGTTACGATCACTCCGATTCAGATGGCGGTCCTGGTCTCGGCCGTGGCCAACGGCGGGACCGTCTTCTGGCCGCGTCTCGTCGCCCGGGTTGAGCCCGCCGATCCCACCCGAGCGCACGAGGCGATCGACTGGCCCGCCAGCCGCGTGCGCGACACGCTGAAGGTATCCCGGCGGAACCTCAAGCTGGTCCGGGATGCCATGCTGGCCGACGTGGAAGACGCGGACGGCACTGGCCGCAAGGCGCACATCGAGGGCCTGCCCATCTGCGCCAAGACCGGCACCGCCCAGATGCCCAAACGCGGGTACATGGACTATATCACCTGGTTCGCTTCGTTTGCCCCGTACGATGCGCCCAGGTACGCCGTCGTCGTCGTCGTGGAAAGCGGCGTCTCGGGCGGCACCACCTGCGCCCCAATTGCCCGCGAAGTCTACCTCGCGATCCAAGAACTGCAGGCGCGTCCTGACCCCCCGGGACGCCCGCTGGCACGAAACGAACCCTGAGATGTTCGAGTCCACCCTCAATCCCCCGAAGACGCGCCTGGACTGGCAACTGCTGCTGGCCCTGTTGGGGCTGATGTTGGTGGGCGGAGCGTTCATTTGCAGCGCCAAGTCAGGCCTCGATCCCGTCCATTGGCACCAGCATTTCTTCGTGCGCCAGATCCTCTGGTACCTCGTCGGCACGGCCGCCGCCGCGGCCATCTGCCTGGTCGACTACCGGATCCTGGCACGCTGGGCCGTCATCGGCTACTGGATCATGATGATCCTCCTGGTGGCGGTGTTGATTCCGGGCATCGGGGCTCGGCGCATGGGCGCCACCCGCTGGATCGACCTCGGGATCTTCCAGCTCCAGCCCTCCGAGTTCGCCAAACTCGCCTTCCTCTGTCTCCAGGCCCATCTCCTCAGCCGGCCGGCCGACGAACTGCGGTCGCCGTTGCTCTTCCTGAAGTCGATCGGACTCACGCTCCTTCCGTCCGTTCTGATCCTGAAGGAGCCCGACCTGGGCTCGGCGCTCGTTTTCCTGCCTGTCGCGCTGATCATGATGTTCGTGGCTGGTGTCCCCTCCCGCTACCTCGTCCGCCTCCTCCTGGGGCTCGGCGCCGTCGTCACCCTGCTCCTCGTGGACATTCTGTTCGCCCCGCCCTCGTGGCAGATCCGGCTCGAAGACTACCAGCGCCGGCGCCTGCTGGTGTATTTCGGACGGGATTTCGCCGCGGACGCCAAGACCGAGGCGGAACGGCGGAAGGCCCGGATCGAACAACGCAACCATTCCTACAATGTCCAACAAGCGCTCATCTCCGTGGGCTCGGGCCGGCTGTGGGGCAAAGGGTGGCGCCAGGGCGATCAGATCGCTCTGGGCTACCTGCCGCGCGCCGTCTCGCACAACGATTTCATTTTCTCCGTGATTGCCGAGGAGAAAGGGTTTCTGGGCAGTCTGGTGGTCATCTCCCTCTATGCGGTCGTGCTCTTCTGTGGCATCCGCATCGCCGGCGAGGCCCGCGATCGGCTGGGCAAGCTGCTGGCCGTGGGCGTGGTCGCCCTGCTCTTCACCCACGTGTTCGTCAACATCGGCATGAACATCCGCATGATGCCCGTGACCGGAATCCCCCTGCCGCTCCTGAGCTATGGCGGCTCCTCCGTGCTGGGATCCCTCCTCGCGGCCGGCATCCTGCAAAACGTGCACCTGTACCATCGAAGCTGACCTATGAGTGAACGAAGTTTCTCCCGCCGCCGTCGCGGCGGCCACCGGTTCCGCCCCAGCGGCGGCCTCGGCAACCCACCACCCCGTCCCAACCGCAGCCTTCCGGCGCGCGAGGAAATCGTCCAGGACGCCCCGGTCCAGGACGTCATCTTCGAGCACGGCCGACACGAACGGGAAATTCAGCGCGCCGAGAATCGCGCGGCCGGCCTTCCCGAGAACGCGCCTCCGGAGGTTCCGGAGATTCCGACTCCGGCCCAACCGGAAACCGGCGAGCGCCGGGAGGCCGCCAAGCCGCCCCCCGCCCCCGTCCCCGAAGGCGGCCGCTTCAAACCGGTCCCGGTCCCCGAGCCCCCGGCGCACGGGTTCGTCGATACCATCCGCAAGGTGGCCGACAAGGTCATCCGGCGAGTCCAACACCTCATCAAACCCGAAACGCGGATCCACAAGGAAGTCGTCATCAACGCCGAGTCCCTCGAAACCCGCGTCGCCGTCCTCGAAGAAGGCAAGCTCGAGGAGTTCACCATCGAACGCACCGGCGACGAGCGCCTGGTCGGCAGCATCTTCAAGTACAAGGTCCGCAACCTCGAAGATGGCCTCAAAGCCGCCTTCGTCGACATCGGCTTCGAGAAGAACGCCTTCCTCCACTACTGGGACATCGTTCCCAGCAGCTTCGACAGCAGCGTGGAAATCGTCGAACGCGGCCCCCGGAAACGGGAGAAACCCCGGATCACCCACAAGGACATCCCGCGGCTCTACCCGCCCGGATCCGAAATCATCATCCAGGTGACCAAGGGCCCCATCGGCACCAAGGGCCCCCGCGTCACCACCAACCTCGCCCTCCCCGGCCGCTACCTCGTCCTTCTCCCCAATTCCGACCAGTGCGGCATCTCCCGCAAGATCGAGAACCACGAGGAACGCCAACGCCTCAAGAAAATCCTCCGCGAACTCAACCTCCTGCCCGAGGGCATGGGCGTCATCATCCGCACCGTCGGCGAGGGACAGCAGAAGCGCTATTTCATCCGCGACCTCGCCCTCCTGCTCGACGAGTGGAAGCAGATCCAGGAGCGCATCAATACGCAGCCCCTGGCCACCTGCGTCTTCCGCGAACCCGACCTCGTCGAACGCACGGTGCGCGACTTCCTCACCGAGGATGTCGAGCGCATCGTCATCGACAGCCATCAACAGTTCGAACGGATTCGCCAGATGATCGGGCGCATCTCCCGACGCTCGATGGACAAGGTCAAACTCTACGCCGATTCCCAGCCCATCTTCGACCGCTTCGGCATCACGCGGCAGCTCGAGAGCGCCTTCTCCCGCCAGGTCCACCTCAAGGGCGGCGGCTACATCGTCATCAACCAGACCGAGGCCCTCGTGGCCATCGACGTCAACACCGGCCGCCACAAGAGCAGCGGCAAGGACCAGGAATCCACCATCCTCAAGGTCAACCTCGAAGCCGCCGACGAGATCTGCCGCCAACTCCGCCTCCGCAACATGGGCGGCTTGATCGTGCTGGACTTCATCGACATGAAATCCCGCCGCGATCAGCAGCAGGTCTATCAGCGGATGAAGGACGGCTTCAAACGCGATCGCGCCAAAACCCATCTCCTGCCCATCTCGCAGCTCGGCCTCATGGAGATGACCCGCCAGCGTCACACCGAAAGCGTGCGCGAGTCCGTCTACGACGACTGCCCGTATTGCCGGGGCCGCGGCAAGGTCAAGAGCTCCCTCACCATGAGCGTCGAAATCCAGCGCAAACTCGGCGAAATCCTCAAGAAACGGCAACGCGACGAATCCGACTTCCAGCTTCGCATCGTCGTCCACCCCACGGTGCTCGACCGCCTCCGCAACGAGGACGAGAAGATCCTCATCGAGATGGAGAAACGCTACTTCGGCAAGCTCTCCTTCCGCGCCGAGCCCGCGTTCCACGCCGAGCAATTCAAGATTGTCAACGCCACCACCGGCGAGGAACTGGCCGGCGCCAATTCGCGGTGAGCCGCATCTTGCACCCGCTGCCAGCGCGTGAAATACGCGCCGGGCACGGAGACCTGGCCCCGGAACGCCGGACCTCGGAACAACCGAACCGGCTCTTGCGGACCGCGGGTCTTCTCGACCCGCAGCCGAACGCACACACCCATGGCTGCGGCTCCAGACGAGCCGCGGTCCGGAACCGCTGGCGGGCATTCGCTCGCCCAACCGCACCCGGATGCAAACAGGGTCTTCCAAGCCGCGGGGCGCCGCTCGATCGCCGCGAGCGCGCAGCAGTCCGTTGCTGCACTCCGACGGTCGCGGGATCGCCCCACCGGACCAGCAGGGTGCGAACCGCAGGGTGTGCCGCGACCGAAGCTCGTGGGCAACGGTGCGGCGCGGCCACATGAGGGAATGGGGCGCACGGAAAGACGCGGCCCCCGGGGAAACCGCTTTGCGGGAAGCGTCCGCCATGCTACATAGCAGCCGCCTCGGCGCGCGCGGAGCGCCGGAGGCACAATTGAGTTGGCCCGGCACTCACGACCACGATGCACCCGATGAGCACCACTGCCAGATTGGAACTGAACGGCAAGACGTACGAACTCCCCGTCGTTGAAGGCACCGAAGGCGAAAAGGCGATCGACATCGCCGCGCTTCGGCAGCAGACGGGGCACATCACCCTCGATGACGGTTACTCGAACACCGGGTCCTGCCGCAGCGCCATCACGTTCATCGACGGCGAGAAAGGCATCCTCCGCTACCGCGGCATTCCCATCGAGGAACTCGCCGAGAAGTCCTCCTTCGTCGAGAGCGCCTTTCTGCTGATCTACGGGCACCTCCCCAGCAGCCGGGAGATGAAGCGGTTCTCCGACCTCCTCACCCAGCACGAGCTGATCCATGAGGACATGAAGTATCACTTCGAGGGATTCCCCGCCAACGCGCATCCCATGGCGATCCTCTCGTCGATGATCAACGCCACCTCCTGCTTTTACCCCGAGTGCATGTCCTCCTACGACCCGGACACCTTCGACCTCGAGGCGAGCCGGCTCGTCTCCCAGGTGCGCACCATCGCCGCCTTCGCCTACCGCAAGTCGC
>CAYSPU010000260.1:0-8073 GCA_964432995.1 uncultured Verrucomicrobiota bacterium | reverse complement strand
GACCGTCCGGAAGGTTTGACCAAACTGATCATCGATCCCGAGACCGAACGGGTGCTCGGCATCGGCATCGTCGGCCAGGGCGCCGGCGAATTGATCAGCGAAGGCGTCCTCGCCGTCGAAATGGGAGCCACCGCGAAGGACCTGGCGCTGTCCGTACACCCGCACCCGACGTTGTCCGAGACCATCCAGGAGTGCGCGGAGGTCTTCTACGGGCACGCGACGCACACGTTCGTGCGCAAGAAGAACTAGTCCGGGAATTCCACCCGCGGAACGTTGACCGGATTCCCGGCCGGTTCCAGCGTCCGCCACCAACGCAGGAGAAATTATGGTCCGCTATGTCGTTCTGACCGAGTTCACGGAAAAAGGCGCGCAGAGCATCAAGCAGTCCACCAGTCGGGCCCACGCCTTCGCCCGCGCCGCCGCCAAGTCCGGGGTGACCATCGAAAACCACTTCTGGACGCTCGGCCGCTACGACGGCGTGCTGATCCTCAGCGGCCAAAAGGAGGAACAGGTCATCCACTGCCTCGCCCTCCTCTCCGCCGCCGGATTCGTCCGCACCGAAAGCCTCCGCGCTTTCAGCGACGAGGAGTTCGACGCCATCACCGGCGCCTGACCTACAGACCCGTCGGGTGGTCGATGAATTCCCAGGGGATCCGGAACCGGGCCGCGACCTGAGCCGCGAGCGCCCGCACGCCGAATGTCTCCGTGGCGTAATGCCCGGCGTAGTAGACGTTCAGCCCCAGTTCCTCCGCCAGCGCGTGCGTCCAGTGCGGCCCCTCGCCGGTGATGAACGTGTCGACGCCTTCGGCGGCGGCCTGGCGCAACTCGGCTCCGGCGCCGCCGGAGACCACGCCGACACGCCGGCAAACGGCCGGGCCGAACGGAATCTCCAACGGTGCCCGCCCCACCGCCCGGGCCAGGCGGCTCCGCAGTTCCTCCCGGGACCACCGCCCCGATGCCAGGCGGCCAATCGGCTGCCCCTTCGTCGGGAAGAACGGTCGGGTGCGCCCCAACCCCAGCGCCGCACAGAGCCGGGCATTGTTGCCCCAGCGCGGATGCGCGTCCAGCGGCAGGTGCGCGCTGTACACCGCCAGATCGTTCTCGAGCAGGAGACGCATCAGCTCGAGCCGTGACCCGGTCCAGGGCGTCGTCGGCCCCCAGAAAAGCCCGTGGTGCACGAGGAGCAGATCGGCACCGGCGGCGGCGGCCTGCCGGATGGTGGCCAGACGAGCGTCGACCGCCGCGGCCAGGCGGCGCACGCGCCCGCGGTTCGCCACCTGCAGACCGTTTTGCGCCCCGTCCCAGTCCCCGAAGGATTCAACCCGCAGAACACGGTTGCAGTACTCGACCAGAGATTGCAGCGGAGTCGCATGCATGGCTCCGATGAAATCAGATCGCGGGCGTCGCCGCAACACGCGGTCCCCCACGGATCCACGGAGCGGGCGGATCTTGGCACTGCCCCAGAAAACCGCGTCGGCATTCGCACAGTACGCCCCTGAACAGGCAGGTAGGGACGCGCGGCCCCGCGCGTCCAGGCCATCGCGACGAGAAGAAGAGGAGCGACGCCGACTCGCCGGCTTGCCGACCTCCGACGCGCCGGTTCATGGGGAGGGGGCGAGATCCATGGAGAGTCTCAGGGAGAGGTTGCCTTGCAGTTCGGTTTTCTTCTACGCGACGATTGAAATCTGCGGGCGCCTTCCTATAGTGCGCCCGTTTGAACACGTAAGATGAACGACGGGTCTGCCGATTCCAAACCGTGGGACGTTCCCGCGGCGCGCCACCTCTACCACATCGACCGCTGGGGCGCGAGTTACTTCGACATCAACGACGAGGGGCATGTCGTGGCCATGCCGCTGCAGGAAACCGGCGCGCGGGTCGACCTCACCGACGTCGTCGAGGAAGCGCGGGCTCGGGGCCTGCGCTTTCCCTTGCTGATTCGCTTCCAGGATATCCTTCGGCACCGGGTGGAGTCGGTCAACGAGGCGTTTCGCAGCGCCATCGCCGAGTTCGACTACCAGGGAACCTACCAGGGGGTGTTTCCCATCAAGGTCAACCAACTGCGCGAGGTGGTCGAGGAAATCCTCGACGCCGGCAAACCCTACCGCTTTGGACTCGAAGTGGGGAGCAAACCCGAACTGCTGGCCGGCCTCGCCCTCCAGGCCGACGAAGGCGACCTCATCATCTGCAACGGCTACAAAGACCCCACCTTCATCCGCATGGCCCTCATGGGGCGAAAACTGGGGCGCAACGTCATCATGGTGGTCGAGAAACTCGAGGAACTGAAGCAGATCATCGCCGTCTCCCGGCAGGTCGGGGTCGAACCCCATCTGGGCATCCGCTGCCGGTTGCTCTGCAAAGGCGCGGGCAAATGGGCCGAGAGCGCCGGGGAAAACGCCAAGTTCGGCCTCAGCACCGTCGAACTCGTCGCCGCCACCCGGCTCCTGCAGGACGAAGGCCTCGCCCACTGCTTCCAGTTGCTCCACTTCCACATCGGATCCCAGGTGCCCGATATCCTCACCGTCAAGAAAGCCGTCCAGGAAGCCGCCCGTTTCTACGCCAAACTCCACCAGATCGGGTTCCCCATCACCTACCTCGACGTCGGCGGCGGACTCGGAGTCGACTACGACGGCAGCCGGTCGGCCTTCGACAGCTCGACCAACTACAGCCTCCAGGAATACGCCAACGACGTCGTCTACTACGTCGCGGACGTCTGCAACGCCGAGCGCGTGCCCCATCCCGTCATCGTCAGCGAAAGCGGCCGCGCCGTCGTCGCTCACCACAGCGTCCTCATCGTCGAGGTCTTCGGCGCCATCGCCAAAATCCGTCCAGACATGCCGCTCACCTACGGGGACAACGAACACGCGCTCGTTCGGGAACTGCTCGACATCCGCAGGAACCTCGGCCGGCTCAACAAACTCGAGGCCTACCACGACGCCCTGGAGCGAAAGGACGACGCGCACAACATGTTCACCCTCGGGTTGCTGGGCTTGGTGGACAAGGCCAAGATCGAGCAGCTCTATTGGGAAATCAGCCGCGATGTTGTCCGCAGTTACTGCGGGCAGGCTTACGTGCCGGAGGAAATCCGCAAACTCGAGGACAGCCTCGGCGACCAGTACCTCTGCAACTTCTCCGTGTTCCAGTCGCTGCTCGATCACTGGGCCCTCGGCCAACTCTTCCCCATCATGCCCATCAGCCGCCTGCACGAGGCGCCCGCCCGCGAAACCACCCTCGTCGATATCACCTGCGATTCCGATGGCCAGATCAATCAGTTCATCGACCTCCGCGACGTCAAGGATACCCTCCCCCTCCACGGCCTCCGCCCCAACGGCAACGGACAAAACGAACCCTACTACCTCGGCTTCTTCCTCATGGGCGCCTACCAGGATATCATGGGCGACCTCCATAACCTCTTCGGACGCGTCAACGAGGTCCACGTCTTCCTCGACCCCGATGAGCCCGCCGGCTACTACATCGAGGAAATCATCGAAGGCACCACCATCGTCCAGGCCCTCGCCTCCGTCCAATACGACGAAAACGAATTGAAACGCCGCATGAAGGCCCAGGTCGACGCCGCCATCAAGTCCGACCGGATGAAACCCTCCGAGGCCATGCGCCTCCTCGATGATTACGAACGCGGCCTCAAGGAATACACCTATCTCTCGTTCTAGCCCGGACCCGCCCCCGGACCGCGACAGCCGCACCCGGCGATTCCACCTCCTCCATGCCCGTCCCCGCCCCCAAGTCCGAGCTGATGCGTTCGCTGGGACGGTTGACCCGCGGCCTGTCCGCCATGTTCTGGGGGCTCCCGATGGCGTTGCTGTTCAGCGCGCAGGCCTCCACGACCAACTGGCTGGGAATCCTCGGCCCCTTCAGCGGCGTCGCGCCGGCGGCGGCGTTTGCTCTGCTGGTCTACGGGATCTGGCTGATGAAGGGCTTCCAAAGACAGGAGCGCGTCTGGATCGCCGCCCTCGACCAGGCCCAACTGCTCGGCCTGACCGGCATCGGCCTCTCCCCGTTCCTCCACTGGCATCAGCGCCTGCCGGAGCAGCCGTTCTACAACACCATGGTGCTCCTCCTGGCTCTCTGTGGCGCGGCGTTCCTCTTCTGCGTCAACCGCGTCCTCTACCGCCTCGCCGCCATGCTGCCCGATGAAACCCTCCGCCTCGAGACCGCCGTCTTCACGCAGTTGAACCGGTGGCTGATCGTCATCGTCCCCGCGCTGGTCGGCGGCTACATCCTCCTGCTGGAAACCGGCTTCCTGCCCGTTGCCTTGCAGATCCCATTGCTCTACCTCGCCCCCGTCCAGTACATCCTCTTGCTTGTGCTCTCCCTCCTCCCCATCGCCATCACCATGTCCCTCTGCTGGAAGATCAAGGAAGCCATCCTCGTCTGCGTCTTCGGATCCACCCAGGAGCCGGCATAGCCGCCACCCGACCACCCAGGAGACTTCGGGGCATCCCCAAGGACGAAAACCGCGCGTCGACCAGGGACAACCGAACCGCCAGCGCCACCGACGCGAGGGTCAGGCAACAAAATCGGGCGTTGACACCCCGTTGCCTTTTTGGTCTCATCGCCCTCCCTTTTCTGGGAGCGACATTTATGTACGCCGTAATTGAAACAGGTGCGAAACAATACCGGGCAAGTGCCGGCGACGTGCTCCAAGTGGAGCGGTTGACAACCGAGGCCGGCCAAACCCACACGTTCGACCGGGTCCTCCTCGTCAACCAGGACGGCAAAGTCACCGTTGGCCACCCCACCATCGAGGCCGTCAGCGTGGTTGCCGACGTGGTCGAGCATATCCGCGGCCCCAAGCAGGTCATCTGGAAGATGAAGCGCCGCAAGGGATACCACAAGAAACAGGGCCACCGCCAGGAACTCACCGTCGTCCGCATCAAGGAAATCAAGGCCTGAACGGCCCCACCGGTCTCCAACCCGTCCGATTCTCTCGACAACCATCGCGATTCCCAACCGCAACACTTGACCATACCCGGAACCGCGCGCAGCGAAGGAGCATTGACCTATGGCACACAAAAAAGGTGGCGGCAGTTCACGCAACGGCCGCGATAGCCACAGCCAGCGCCTCGGCGTCAAACGCTTCGGCGGCGAGTTCGTCACCGCCGGCAGCATCATCGTCCGCCAGCACGGCACCAAGTTCTCCGCCGGCCGCAACGTCGGCACCGGACGCGACTGGACCCTGTTCGCCCTCGTCGACGGCCGCGTCCAATTCGAAAAAACCGGACGCCGGATCAGTGTCCAGCCCGCGACCGTCCCCGCCGCCAATTAGCCCGGCCAACCGTCTTCCTCGGGGCGAGGTCGACCACCTCGCCCCTTTCGTTTCTTTCCCGCATGTTCGTCGACGAAGTCAAAGTCTTCGCCCGCGCCGGACACGGCGGCAAAGGCTGCGTCGCCTTCCTCCGCGAGACCTTTCGTCCCAAAGGCGGCCCCAGCGGCGGCAACGGCGGCCGCGGCGGTCATGTCATCCTCCAGGCCGATCATGACCTCAACAACCTCATCGCCCAGTTCTACCAACCGCGCCTCGTCGCCCCAAAAGGACAGCACGGCATGGGCAAAGGCATGGACGGCGCCGCCGGCCACGATCTCGTGATCAAAGTCCCCTGCGGCACCCTCGTCTGGAAACTCGAACCACCCCCGGCCCCGCCCACCGTCGATGCCCCTGACCCCGACGCCAAAATAAGCGTCGCCTCCGCCGAACGACCCCGACTCCGCTACGCCGGCGCCGAACGCGCCCTCGAACTCGACCTCAGCGAAGAACCCGACGCACCGCCCCCCACCCCAGGACACGCCCGCGGAGCGTTGATGGCCGACCTGACCGCCCCCGGTCAGCAATATGTCCTCTGCCGGGGAGGACGCGGCGGCTTGGGCAACCGCAACTTCGCCACCGCCCGACGCCAGGCGCCCCGCTTCGCCCAGCCGGGCGAACCCGGAGAGGAAGCCGAGTTCCTCCTCGAACTCCGGATTCTCGCCGACGTCGGCCTCGTCGGTTACCCGAACGCCGGAAAATCCACCCTCCTCACCGCCATCTCCCACGCCCGCCCCAAAATCGCCCCCTATCCCTTCACCACACTCCATCCGCAAATCGGCATCCTCGAATACCCCGACTACTCCCGACTGACCGTGTGCGACGTCCCCGGCCTCGTCGAAGGCGCCCATCGCAACGTCGGCCTCGGCCACGCCTTCCTCCGCCACATCCAGCGATGTCAACTCCTCGTCCTCTTGCTAGACATGGCCGGCACCGACGGACGGCTGCCGTGGGAGGACTACCACCAGCTCCGACGCGAACTCGAACTCTACGACCCCGACCTGCTCCGCAAGCCACAGATCGTCGCCGCCAACAAAATGGACGAACCCGACGCCGCCGCCAACCTCCGCAAGTTCAAACGCCGCGTCCCGCGCACACCCGTGCTCCCCATCGCCGCCGCGTTCGACATCGGCATCGACGCCTTCCGCCAGGCCCTCCGCCACACCGTCGCGCAGCCGTAACCAACGCCCTCGGGCCCCAGGGCAGCCCAGAGGAGGTTGGCTAGTTTGCGGTTCACTGGCTTCGCGCTTGGTTGTTCGTCCTCTTCGACCGGCTCGGTGGGAGTAACAACGAAGACACCAAGACGCGAAGGGGAGCGGAGCGAGACCGTCGGTCAGACGGTCGCTGGGGAAGTCGGCCGCGCTTGGTTCGGAACAGAAGGAAACGGAGCAAACGAAGGATCGGGATTCCTTTGTTCCCTCCGTTGCCTTCTGTCGACACCCAGGAGACCGGCAGGGTCGCGTCTGATTTGGACCCACTGCCGGGGTGGCCGCGTCATCGGCTCCGTAGTCCGTCGCGGTCGAATCGGACCTCAATGTCGGCCGCCGTGCCACGACCTCCTTCGCAGCCATCCGAGCCCAGACTCCTGAGAATCACCTGCCCAGCAGCACTCGTTGGAGCTTCATATTGGATGGGCCGACCCCAGGCGTCGACGGCACAACCGGGCTCCACAAACACAACGCCGTTCCGGTTTGACGAAAGCCCTGGCAGCGAAGAAGGCCATTCCCCATAGATGCGCGCGTAGTTCGTGCAGGCGGAGGCAAGGGTGGTCAGAGTTACTTGAGTGAGCAGGCGCTGCGCCGCGGCTCTCCGAGGCTTCCACCACCAGGTCCAGGCCCCTGACAGTACTGCGAGGCCGATAAACACCAGAACGATAACCCAGCACAACCGCCGACTCCTTCGTTGCACGATGTTCTCCTCGATTGCGACAATCGGCGTTCGAGCCCATTGCCGGTCAGGCAAGCCAGTCAAGCAGTGCCATAGTGGCAGCCGCGAGCAGTGCGCTGAGGAGCAGCAGGATCCACGGCAGGAACGGATAGGGCATCCGATGCTGGCTGTTCGTCACGTTGTCGCTGGCCCAGGGACCGCGCTCGACCTGCACTTGGCTCGATGCCGTATACGTATACTCGGTCGACCCCGCCGCGTCGACCATGTTCGTCACCCGATTCCGCTCGTTCCAGGGTCAGGCGTTAAGGGACTTAAGTTTGGCCTCATCGTCGCCCCGAAAGTCAGCTAGAGAGAGACATTCTTAAGACCCTTAACGCCTGACCCTGGGGCAGCCCTGGTTCGGTCCTCCGCCGCCTCAAGCTCGCCGAAGCATCACCTTACTTCTCATCGCAACGCTCGGAGTATACGGCGGCCAGTAGTCCAACAATGAGGCCGCCGACGAAGGTCCGTGCAGTGACAGCCCCCCCACGCCGTAGCGGTTCTGTCAGAACACCGAAGTCAGGCCTGGTCAAGACAACAAGCGCCACATAAACCAGCCCCAGCGCCCCCACCATTCTCACTCTGATGCCGCGCCCCGAGCGGATCATCAGCGACTTTCCTGACCGTGTGGGGGCTGCCAGCATTCCACCGAATAGGAGCACCAAGAAGGCAATAAGAAGGAGTTTCATGCTCGATCGGGCTTAATTCAGTGGCTATCTGAAGAGGCACGATTCCACAACTCAAGGAGGATACGCATCGATGAACGTAACGCGGTTCGTCTTCTGATCGGGCGCCCCATAATCCTGCCCCGTGGTATCAACGGAGGT
>CAYSPU010000259.1:0-8115 GCA_964432995.1 uncultured Verrucomicrobiota bacterium | reverse complement strand
CCCTTCCCATGAACCGCACGCGCAAGTCGCTGATAATGAACCAAACGTCGAACGTCGAACTTCCAACATCCAAGGTTGAACGAAAGGGACACTGTGGGATCGGACGTTCGACGTTCGATGTGCGACGTTCGGCGTTCGACGTTCGTCCCGGTTCATGGTCCCAGAGCACATCCCTCCCTTGGATGTGGCCTCTTCCCATGAATCGCCCCTACCCATTCTGGGATTTCAGACGGTTGTCGGCGCAGAGGGAGACGACTTCGACCGGGGCGACCTGGAGGAGCCGGAAGAGGACGCTCTTGCCGTAGCAGCCGGTGCCGATGAGGCCGGCGCGGCGGGTGGATTCGGCGGCATAGAGGCGGGTTGCAGGCCGGAGGGCAACCCATCCGAGGGAGGCGGCTCCGAGTTGGAGGAAGTTCCTGCGGTTTACCGGTGTTCTCCTACGCGGAAACGGGTCGGCAGACAAGCCCGACCGCGTCACCGGGGAGACCACCTCCACCGCGCCGCAGCGTCCCGAGGCACCGCCCCGGGCACCTCGCGCCGGGTCTCACTCGTTGCCGCCCGCGGGGCGCACGTCAGTGCGACTCTGCGGCGGAAGAACCCACGGTCCATCCGGCCACGGCGTCAGACCGCTGGGCGTCGGCGTCGGAAACGGTGTGGCCGGTTCGCACCCGGCCGTCATCGGTCGCAGCCGTTTGATTGGATGCGCAACCGGCACCCAGAGCCAGGAGAGCTACCGCGCTGAACACTGCAATCAGGAACTTCATATGCTGTCCATCGCTTAGGCAGGCCGGGCTCAATATCAGACAGGAGAACCGTCGATTCAAGCGATCATTTCACGGATTCCATCAGTCGGCCTGGCCTCCCGGCCAGGCGCATGTTTCACACGCTCGCCCGTTGTGAAATATGCGGGCTAAAGGGAGGGGCGGTGGATGCCGATGAGCAGCCAGGGTCCATGGCGGAACGGAATCCGGTGGGCTCAATGCGCGATGTTGGACGCTGTTTTACGCCGCAGCAGGACGCTGCTACGCCCGGTATCCGGGCCCTTTAGTCTGGTGGTTTTCGCCTTGGCGATGCTGCCCGATTTGGGGTGGGGCGCGCCCTCGGCCATGGCGCCCGAGGAGATCTACCGTACCCTTTTGCCGTCGGTTCTTACCGTTGAAGTGGAAACACGGAAGGGGGAACGCGTTGTGGGGACGGGATTCCTGGCGGTCGAACCTGGGGTGGCGGTGACCGCCTGGCACTTGGTTGAGGATGCCCGGCGAGTTCAGGCCCGGTTTGCGGACGGCACGACGGTGGCGGTGACGGGATGGATTGACCGGGACGTGGAGAAGGATCTGGCGCTGGTGCGAGTGGCGGTGGAGGGGCGACCGTTATGCCGATTGGAGGCGGGGCTGCCGGCGGTGGGGTCGCGGGTTTACGCGATTGGGGCTCCGCGGGGGTATGCGTTCAGTCTGAGCGACGGGTTGGTGAGTCAGACGCCGTTGGTGGACGGGTTTCAGCAGTACCAAGTGTCGTGTCCGATCTCGCCGGGGAACAGTGGCGGGCCGGTGCTCAACCCCGAGGGAGCGGTGATGGGAGTGGTCTCCTGGAGTCAACAGGACGCGCAGAACCTGAACTTCGCGACGCCGGTCAGCCATCTGCGGTCGTTGGATTTCAAGAGGTCGCCCACCTCTTGGGGTGACCGTGGGAAGTCTGCCCCCCGCCGCCAAGGGACTGCGAGGCATCGGGAGAATCGCGACGCGGCGCGGCCGGGGCCGGTGGTGTGGGGGTTGCCCGAGTTGCAGGCGTTGCTGAAGGCAGCGCAAGGCCGACCGTTGACGGTCACGGTGGACTCCGGCACGCGGACGCAGACGTTTTGCATCGTGGTGCCCGACGGCGGCTTGTCGCTGACGAACGAGGGTGGGGCGTTGGCGGGTTCGGCTTCCGAGTAGCCGTGGGGGGTGGTTGCTGGCGCTGAGTTTCTTCTCAAGGGTTTATTCCGGCGGCCGATACATGGGGCGGAGCCACAACAGGGCACCGTTGACGAGTCGTGCGCGGCTGGCCAGCAGCCGGGGCAACGGGGTCTTGCGGCACACGAGAGGCATCGTATGAATGGAACACGGGCGAAGTCGAAGTGGTGGGGATGTCGTTGGTTCATCTCACTCCTGCCGTTGGCGGGCGTGGCGGCAACGTCGCCGGCATCCGGTCCGGCGGCGGCGGTTCCGGCCAAGCCGCCCCCCAAGGGGCCGTGGAGTTTCAGCGTTGGAGGCGCGGTCAAGGAATCCTACGACAGCAATGTGTATCTGCAGGACGAACCGTCGGGGACACCCGGCCTGAGCGAGCAATCGTCAATGGTCACGGCGCTGACGCCTTCCGTGGGGGTAACGTTCAAGCCATCGGCGGCATTTCAGGCGGCGCTGAGCTACGCTCCGGACGTGGTGTTCTACCACTCCGAGTCGTCGGAGGATCACGTCGCGCACCGGGCCAGTCTGGGATTCAGCGGGAAACCGAGCCCGATCGAATGGAGCGTGAACAACACCCTGCTGTGGATTGACGGGAGCGATGAAGGGCTGATCTTCCTGGGTCCTGGCGGGGCGCCCGCGGCGGGCGGGATTCCGATTCGGGATCGCCGGGATGCGGCGATTTTCCGGAACGTCTCGCAACTGAAGTACACGGTGGATCCGGTTTTTCTGCGGCCGAGCTTTGCGTATTACCTGCACGATTTTCAGACGGAGCAACGGACGACGCCCGGCTACCAGAACTACGCGGATCGTAGCGAGATCAGCGTGGGGATCGATGTGGGTCACGCGGTGAGCAAGAGCGCGGCGCTGGTGGTTGGGTATCGTTTTGGCCACCAGAGTCAGGAGCAGTTGTTCACCAACCCGCTCGAGTATTCGAACGACTACCATCGCCTCCTGTTCGGCTTCGAGGGGCAGCCGGTGAGCTGGGCGAAGTTCAACATCTCCGTGGGGCCGGACTTTCGGAACTTTGGCGACGACGTGCCGGCGACGTTCGACCGGGACGAGATCCTGTGGTACCTGGATGCGACGATCACGTTGATGCCGGGCAAGCGGGACACGGTGGTGATCTCGGGCAAGCAGTACGAGCAACCGGGTTTTGGCGGGCGGAGCATCTACGAGGATCGAACCTTCTCGATCAGTTGGCAACACAAGTTCGACAGCCGGTTCACGGCCGGTGCCGGGTTCCGCGCCTACAACACCGATTTCCAGTACCCGGTTTTGCGCGACGACTGGATCTTCACTCCGTCCGCCTTGTTCTCCTGGAACATCAGGAAGGGTCTGAGCGCGGAAGTGTCGTATACATACGACTGGGCGGAGTGCGACTATCCGAACACCGACGCCCGGGAGTTCACGCGGCACCTCGCGGCGGTGGGCATCAAGTACGTGTTCAGCAAGTGAGCGGGGTGCGGACCGCCCCCCGGCCCGGCGCACCAATATTCTCCTTGTGTGGCGCTCCGGCCATCCCTAGGCCCCGGAGAAACCCCGGAGGCGCATATGGATCAACTGGAGGCGAGTTCCGCAAGAGTCATCCATTCGTTCCCTGAGAAGGGCGATCGTCGTTCACCCCACATTCGTTCGTATGGTTGCGGTTTGCTGGCGCTTGTGGGGGCCTTGGTGCTCGGAGCCGGGCCCCGGGCTGACGGTGCGGCTGCCGAAGATGATTTCTACGTGGGGCAATCCGCCGCGGGTTCTTACTGGAGCGACACTGCCAACTGGCAGCCGCGGTCTGTTCGACTTGAACGGGTATGACGCTTTGCTGAGTTGGGTGTCGGGCAGCGGGGTGGTGGATCTGAGTGACCATGCGCTCACCGTAAGCAACGAGGTGGTACACAGTTACGCCGGATCGTTACTACCGCGTGCGCGGGCCGTGAGCCGTTGCGTTTTACCCCAAATCCGCGCCTAACGCCGGCATCAGAATTCCAGTGCGTGCCCCTCGGGGCTTGCCCGCAGCTTGGCGACAGGAGCCCGGCGCGGATTTGGCTGGATCCCGCTCCGCGGGCTCCTCCTCCACCGTTTGTGTAGGATCGCGCCGCCGAGGCGGGATCTTCCCGGAGCCGACAGAGCGCCCGTCCGCAGGGGCGCAAGCCGCGCGTGGACCGGGGCCGACCGAACCCTCAGCGCCACTTGGGCGAGGATCCGGGTTTGCCTTGCGCTGGTGGGCGGGGATCGGGATGCTGGCGGCGCATGAGGCTTTCGCGCCAGAGGGGCCGCGCCATCGCATCGGTTGGAGGGAAGGGGCGATGACGCTCTACGATCTGCTGCCGCGCGACGGGTCGGCGGGCAACGACGATCTGTTGGGGCGGTTCCTGGAGTATGCGGAGAGCCGGCGGCTCGAGCTGTATCCGGCGCAGGAGGCCGCGATTCTCGAGTTGTTCGAGGAGAAGAATGTCATTCTGAACACGCCCACCGGTTCGGGGAAGTCGCTGGTGGCGGCCGCGCTGCATTTCAAGTCCCTCGCCCAGGGCCGGCGGTCCGTCTACACGTGTCCGATCAAGGCCCTGGTGAACGAGAAGTGGCTGGCGTTGTGCCGGGAGTTCGGCCCGGCCAACGTGGGCCTGAGCACGGGGGACGCCTCGGTGAACCGGGACGCGCCGATTCTCTGTTGCACGGCGGAGATTCTGGCGAACATCGCGTTGCGCGAAGGACGCCGGGCGGCGGTTCAGGATGTGGTGATGGACGAGTTCCATTACTACGCCGATCGCGAGCGCGGCGTCGCGTGGCAGGTCCCGCTGTTGACCCTGCCGCAGACCCGGTTTTTGCTGATGTCGGCCACGCTGGGAGAGACGGATTTTTTCGAGGAGGAACTGACCCGGCGGAACGGTTTGCCAACGGTCACGGTGCAGTCGAGCCAGCGTCCGGTGCCGCTCGAGTTTGCTTATGTGGAGACGCCGTTGGCGCAGACGCTCGAGCGGTTGGCGGCGGAGGGGAAGAGTCCGGTGTATGTGGTGCACTTCACGCAGTTGGAGGCCGCCCAGAGCGCGCAGGATTTCACCAGCATCAACGTTTGCAGCCGGGAGGAGAAGGTTGCCTTGGCGGAGGCGGTGGAGGGCTTCCGATTCACGAGCCCGTATGGGCCGGAGATCCGGAAGTGGTTGCGCCACGGGATCGGCATCCACCACGCCGGGCTGCTGCCCAAATACCGCGTTTTGATCGAGCAACTGGCCCAGAAGGGGCTGCTGAAGGTCATTTGCGGCACGGATACCCTGGGGGTGGGCATCAACGTTCCCATCCGGACGGTGTTGTTCACGCGGCTGTGCAAGTATGACGGGCAGAAGACCGGGATTCTCAGCGCCCGCGACTTCCACCAGATCGCCGGCCGGGCCGGGCGCAAGGGTTTCGACGACCGCGGCTGGGTTGTGGTCCAGGCGCCCGAACACGTCATCGAGAATCTGCAGCTCGAGCAGAAGGCCGCCCGCGGCGGCCGGAAGTTCGTCCGGCGCAAGCCCCCCGATCACAACTTTGTCGCCTGGGACCGTCAGACCTTCCAGCGCCTCATCGCGGCGAAGCCCGAACGGCTCAGCTCGCGATTCCAGGTGTCCCACGGCATGCTGCTGAATGTTCTCAGCCGCCCGGAAGACGGCTGTCGCGCGATGCGGGATCTGATCCGGGGTTGCCACGAGACTCCCAAGGCGAGGAAGGCTCACGGGCGACGCGCGTGGCAGTTGTTCCGCTCCCTGCTTGACCGGCGGATTGTCGAGTTCATCCCGCGCACCGACCAAGGCGCGCATCTGCGGGTGAACGTCGAGCTCCAGGACGACTTTTCGATGGACCAGACGCTCTCCCTGTATTTGCTCGAGACCATACCGTTGCTCGATCCGGAAGCGCCGGACTACGTGCTGGACCTGATCACGCTGATCGAGTCGATACTCGAAGACCCGGAGATCATCCTCCGGCGCCAGTTGGACCGGTTGAAAGCCCGGAAGGTCGCCGAGCTCAAGCAGGCCGGCGTCGAGTATTTCGAGCGCATGGAGGAGCTCGACAAGCTCGAGCACCCGAAGCCCCGGCGGGAGTTCATCTACGACACGTTCAACGCCTTTGCCGACCGGCATCCGTGGGTGGGGCAGGAGAACATCCGCCCCAAATCGGTCGTTCGCGAGATGTACGAGACGTATCGCTCGTTCAGCGATTACGTGCGCGACTATGAACTGCAACGTTCGGAAGGCCTGCTGCTCCGCCACATCTCGAGCGTTCACAAGGTCCTGGGGCAGACGGTGCCGGATGCCGCGAAGACGGACGCCGCGCGCGAGCTCGAGGTCTACCTGGGGGCGATGATCCGGCAGGTCGATTCGAGCCTGCTCGAGGAATGGGAACGGATGCAGCACCCCGAACTTTCGGCGTCGGCTCCGGCAGCGGGCGGGGAGGTCCGTCCGCCCAGCCGACCGGAGACTCCGCCGGACATCACGCAGGACACCCGGGCGTTCCTGGCCGGCATCCGGAACGGCGTGTTCACCTTTCTGCGGGCGCTGTCGATTGGCGACTTCGAGGCGGCGCTGGCCGCGCTGCCCACGGCGTCGGCACCCGAAGGCGAGGCTTGGAGTGCGGCTCGGTTCCGTGAGGCGATGGACGCCTATCACGTCGATCATGAACGGCTTTGTTTGGACCCCGAGGCGCGGAACCTACGCCACACCTATCGGCAACCTTCGGAGGACGGGCGGCGCTGGATTGTCCAGCAGATGCTGATCGATCCCGGGGGGCACAACGATTGGGTTGCCGAGTTCGAGGTCGACCTGGAGGAATCTCGGGTGCGTCAGGAGCCGGTTTTCCGACTGCGGCGGCTGGGCCTGCTGGCGTGAGGGGGTATGGGCGGGCCCGCCATGCAACCGAAGACCTAAGCGCTCGGCTGCGGGTCAGGAGGACCCGCGGTCCGGAAGGGCTGGCTGGCAGGCGAACGTGGTTGGAGCGCTCGATCGCCCGCAGGGTGCCGGACCGCGGCTCGTCTGGGCTTTCCGCCGAGCCGGGCGATTCCCCCGGGCAGCCGGCGTGTTCGGAGTTGCTTGAGGTTCGCATCGGGAACTGACAGAGTCCCCGCCCAAGCTATGAAGACTTCTTCGGGAAAGACCATATCGACTGTCCTGCTGCTCGCGACGGGCGCCGCCACCTGCAGCTCGCTTCTTCTTCACGCCGATGACTGGCCCCAGTGGCGCGGGCCGCAGCGCGACGGGATATCCAAGGAAACCGGCCTGCTCAAAGAGTGGCCCAAGGAAGGACCAAAGCTGCTCTGGCAGGTGAAAGACGTCGGGTCGGGTTATTCCACGCCCTCGGTGGTGGGCGATCGGATCTTCCTTCTGGCAAACGAGGGGCTGGAGAACGAGTCCGTGCAGGCGCTTGCCGTGCCGAACGGTCAGCGCGTCTGGCAGAAGCGCCTCGGCAAGGTGGGCAATCCCGAACAGAACCCGAAGTTCCCGGCCGCCCGATCGACGCCGACGGTGGATGGCGCCCGGCTGTATGCGATCGGGTCGGACGGCGATTTGGCGTGCCTCGAGACCGCCACGGGCCAGGTGCGGTGGCAGAAGAGCCTGCGGGCTGACTTCGGCGGCAAGCCGGGGAACTGGGCCTACTCGGAGTCGCCCCTGGTTGACGGCGACGTTCTCGTCTGCACGCCGGGGGGCGAGGAGGCCACGTTGGTGGCCTTGAACAAGGAGAACGGTGCGACGATCTGGAAGTGCGCGGTGCCGGGGGGCGGCGAAGCGGCGTACTCCTCGGCGCTGGTGGTCGAGGTGTCCGGCATCCGGCAATACGTTCAGATGTTGCAGAAGGGCCTGGTGGGGGTGGACGCGAAGACGGGCAAGGTGCTCTGGCGCTACGACAAGACCGTCAGCCGGTTCAACGCGAACATCCCGACGCCGGTGGTGCGGGGCGCATTCGTTTACAGCGCGGGAGCGGGCACCGGTGGCGGGTTGATTCAGATCAAGGGCGGCGCCGGGGCGTTCGAAGCGGAGCAAGTCTATCTCTCGCCGAAACTGCCTTCAGCGGTCGGGGGCGCGGTGTTGGTCGGCGACTGCCTCTACGGCACGACCCAGGGGATGTTGTGCGTTGAATTCGCGTCCGGCGAAGTGAAGTGGGAGGAGCGCGCGCTGGGGGCCGCTTCGATGTGTTTTGCCGACGGCCGACTTTA
>CAYSPU010000258.1:0-8154 GCA_964432995.1 uncultured Verrucomicrobiota bacterium | reverse complement strand
GTGCCGCGGCGTTCGATTTTGACTCCGGCTTCGCGCAGTTTGTCGAGAACGGCGCTCAGGTGATCGGGGCGGCAGCCGAGGAGCGTGACCTCGCCTTTGGTGGCGGCGGTGGCGATGGCGTAGGTGGCGGCTTCGATGCGGTCGGGGATGACTTCGTGTTCGGCGCCATGGAGTTGGGGCACGCCCGTGACGGTGATGGTGGGGCTGCCGGCGCCCTGGATGCGCGCGCCCATGGCCGTGAGGAAAGTAGCGAGGTCGACAACCTCCGGTTCGCACGCGGCGCTCTCGATGACCGTCACGCCGTCGGCGAGGGTGGCGGCCATCATCAGATTCGCCGTCCCCAGGACGGTGGGCCCGAGCCGGCCGCCGAGGAAGACTTCCGTGCCCAGCAAGCGCGGCGCGTGAGCACGAACGTAGCCGCCGGAGATGGTGACGCGGGCACCGAGTTTGGCGAGGCCCTTGAGGTGGAGGTCGATCGGCCGGTTCCCGATGATGCAGCCGCCGGGGAGCGAGACCGCGGCTCGGTGCAGCCGGGCCACCAGCGGCCCCAGGATGCAGATCGAGCCGCGCATCTTGCGAATCAGGTCGTAGTCGCCCACTCCCTTTAGCCGTGGGGATTCGATGCGCAGCGCGTCCTGCCCGAAGCTCACCTTCGCGCCGAGCGAAGTGAGAATCTGGGCCATGAACCGGATGTCGCTGAGGTCCGGGACGCGGCGGATGACGGAGGGCTCGGGCGTGAGGAGGGCGGCCGCCATGATCGGGAGGGCGGCGTTCTTGGCGCCGCTGATCACGACCTCGCCGTTCAAGGGGTGGCCTCCGCGGATGGAAAGTGCGTCCATAGTGACCGTTCCGCGTTCGGCGCCGTCGGCGGCGGTGGTTTACTCCCCCGACACCCGCCGTCGAGCTACCAGAACGCGCAGGCGATCACTGTAGTCCGGCAATACTCGTTCGACAACCCAGTTGTGGCCTTCCAGCAGCGCGCGCACCGCGTCCGCCTGGCCGTCCCCAAGTTCGAGGAGGATTCCCCCGCCGGGGCGCACCCAGGCTGGCGCTTCCTTGGCCAGGTACCGGTAGAACCGCAGGCCGTCGCTCCCGCCGTCCAAGGCCACCCGCGGGTCGTGATCCCGAACCTCCGGTGCCAGCGTGGCAATCTCGGCCGTCGGAATATACGGCGGGTTGGCGACGACGAGCGCGAACTGCAGTCCCTCCGGCAGCGCGGCAAAACCATCGCCCTGATGAAACGTGATGCGACCGGCCACACCGTGGCGCTCGGCATTTGCCCGCGCCACGGCGAGGGCCGCGTCCGAGATGTCCACGGCGTGGATCACCGCGCCGGGGCAATGCACCGCCAAGGCAATGGCCAAAGCGCCGCTGCCGGTGCCGAAATCCAGGAGGACCGGCGCGGGCTCGCCGCACGCCGCCGCCGCTTGCCACGCTTGCTCCGCCAGCAACTCGGTCTCCGGCCGCGGAACCAACACCGCCGTGCTCACCTGCAACTCGAGCCCGCAAAACGCCGCCGACCCCAGGATGTGCTGCAGTGGCTCGCGTTGCGCCCGCCGTTTCAGAAGGGCCCGGGCACCCTCGATGGCCTCTCCCGGCACGTCGCGGTCGAATTGCAGATAGAGCCGGAGGCGCGGCACGCCCAGTGCCCGTGCCAGCAGGAGTTCGGCCTGAAGCCGCGGCGACTCCACCCCCTTCGCGGCCAGGAAGTCCGTTCCCCGCTGTATCGCCTCGAGGACCGTCATAGCTACCCTCCCGCCGCCGGGCGCGGCTGGATCGGGGCGGAGGCGGGCGATTGGCCTTGCGCCGGCATTAGGATCACGTCGAATGGGGCCGTCTCCCGGCGCGGTGGCGCCGGCAGAAGAGGCGAAGGGGCGCCCGGGATCGAGTCCATGGCGTGGGGGAATCAGTCGCCCAGGAGCTTCTTGAGCGCCGCCCGGGCCGCCGCCTCGCGGGAGTTGTCCGCTGCGGGTGCGGCGTACTCACGCCGGGCGAACTCGAAGTATTCGCAGAAGGTGCCCAGGTGTTTGTCGGCAACGGGTTCGGCGCGGCGGTCGCGGCACTGCTGCGCGGCGTGAGGATCGTAGCTGGCGCAGTTCAAGCAGACGCGCAGATCCGAACGACACTGGGGACAGCTCTCGCTTCGGCCTGGCATTCCGGCGAGCGTCCACACCCAACCGCATTTCCAACAATGACGAGTCGCGGCCATGGCCGGTGACTAGACTCGCGGCGCCGCCCACTCCACGGCGTTGGAGAGAATCCGGTGGACTTCGTCGAAGTAAAGATCGCGATACGTCTCGTGCCCCGGCAGGAAGTAGAACATCCGCCCCTTCCCCACGGTCCAGCACAGGCCCACGCGGACCTTCTCTTCCTTGCCGTTCGGGTAGACATAGGTTCCCTCGATCGGCACCGCCTCGGGTTCGGGCACGGCGTACGGTTCGCTGTAACGTTCGATCTGCGGCAGCGTGAAATCCTTCACGCCTTTGCCGATGGGGTGGTCGGCCAGCTTGACCTTCACGTTGAGCTTGCACCCGTCGCACTCGTAAGCCCCCCAACTGCAAGCCGTGCCCATCAACTTCCTGTTCGGCCGCGCGAAATGCGAGGAGTGCACCGAGATGAAACCCATCCCCTCCTCCTTCACCCGGCGGACCACGCGGTCCACATGCTCGCTCTTGACGTCGCCGTGCCGTTTGTGTCCCCACCAGATCAACACGTCGCACGACTTCAACGAGGCCTCACTGCAACCCTGTTCCGGGTCGCTGAGCCCCGCTGTGTCCACCTTCCAGCCCTTCAGGTATTTCCTGAGTCCATCCGCCATGGCCGTGTTGACGTCCTGCGGATACACCTTGTCTTCGGGGGCGGTGCCTTCCGCCCAAACGACGACACGCCGGGAGCCGGCCGCAGCCCCCAACGCCCGCGGCATCAAGACCGCCGTGGCCGCGCCCAACCCCAGGGTGAGCCAGGAACGACGCGAAAGGGACGGGTCACTTGCCACGGTCTGATCGGAGAATCGCTTGGAATTCATGGCGACGGATTCTCCGCCGCCCGCACTCCGGACGCAAGCCCCGCTTGGCCAGCCAAATCCGCGCCGCCTGGAACACACTGTCTACCCATAAGGTCCAGTCTTGCGATGCACCCAAACAATGTGTTGACCCGTCTACCGCTTCACAGTGCAGACTTGCCGCGCCGTGGCCACGGCGGTTAGTGAACCGAACCAGGAACCAAGATATGAAGAACCACGTTACCAAAGAAGAATGGATCGCGATGTTTCGCGAAATCGGACTGACGGACGAGGCCATGGGCCGCTGGCACCGCCTCTTCGAGAGCCGCCACCCGGAAGCGCATCAAGGCTTCCTCGAGTGGCTCGGAATCAAGGCGACCGAGATCGACACGATCCGCCAAGCCAGTCGGTAAACCACAGCAGGCAGGGCGCGATCTCCGCATCGCGCCCCTCCCTCCCCACAGGCACACAACTGCTCCTGCGGCGCCCTTGGAGAGGTCGCCCCGCCTGATGGTCCATTCCGGTTCATGGAATACACCGATCCATAGTCACCCCCATGCAACCTGGCCTCTCCATCTCCCAGTTGGCCCGCCGGTTTGGGCTGTCGCGCAGCGCGCTCCTTTACTACGACCGCATCGGCTTGCTGTGCGCCTCCACGCGCACCACCTCCGGCTATCGCCGCTACGACGCCCGCGACGAACGCCGCCTGCGGCGCATCTGCGAACTCCGGCAAACCGGCCTGGCCCTGAGCGACATCCGGGTCATGCTGGGAGACGCGCCCGGAACCCGAACGGGCGTCATCGCCCGGCGGTTGGCGGCGATTGCCCAGCAGATCGTCTCCCTCCGCAGCCAGCAACGGCTCCTGGTTGACATCCACCGCCGACTCTCCCGCAGCCGTCTTCCCGCGCCCATGGACAAAGCCACCTGGGTCGCCATCCTGCGACGCGCGGGCATGGACGACCAGGCGATGGAACGCTGGCACACCGAATTCGAACGGAAGGCGCCGCACGAACACGAGCAGTTCCTCGCCTCCCTCGGCATCCCCCCGGAGGAAATCGCCCTCATCCGGCGCCGATCGGGATGGTCGGCATCCCACCCCGCCTGTCCATGAATCCCGCTACCCATTCTGGGATACCACTTCGCATGTGAGGTAGGGCCACCTCTCCGAGGGCGCCGGAAGAGCATCCGACCTGGCACGCAGTTCATGGGTCGAAGGCGCATCGGGCGGCTGGAGGTGGCAGCTCCCCAGAATCCGCCCAATGCCGTCCCTGGACCTTCTTCCCGGAGCCGACAGGGCGCCCGTCCGCAGGGGCGAAAACCGCGCGTGGACCGGAGACGACCGAATCCACAGCGCCGCTAACGCGAGGATCCGGGCCCCGCTTTTCGTCTGGCTGCTGCGGGAGCGGCGGAGTAGGGTCGCCCTGTGCCCGGTGAGACGAAGCATGGCGCGCCCTGCAGATGTCAACAACGTCACCCGCCCTCGTGAGCACGAATCCGGGTCCGCGTACATTGCGGGCGGCGATGAGATTCCCTCGCCGTTGAGGCGCTTTGCCTATGCCCATCCTCCTCGACCATCGCGTTGACCGACGCTCGTTCCTGAAGACCGCCGCGGTCGGCGGTGCCGTCGTCGTCCTTTCCGGTTGCCGTTCGGTGACCTCCACCTCTTCCGCCGGCGGCTCCGAGTGCCACTGGGCGCTCCTCTCGGACACCCACATCCCTGGCGACCGGGTCAACGGCCATCGCGGATTCAACCCCTGGGAGAATCTTCGCGCGATGGTCCCGGCGGTGGTGGCCGCCAAACCGGGGGGCGTCCTCCTCTGCGGTGACGCGGCCCGCCTGGAGGGCAAGGTTGAGGACTACCGCGAGTTGCGCGCCCTGCTCGAACCGGTCGCCGGAGTCGCCCCGGTGTATATCGGGCTGGGCAACCACGACGACCGGGTGAACTTCCTCGAGACGTTCCGCGACGCGCCGGGGAACCGTCCTCCCATCGACGGCAAACACGTCACCGTGATCGAGCACGACGCGGTGCGCATGATTGTGCTCGATTCGCTGCTGTACACGAACAAGGTGGCCGGTCTCCTGGGCCGCAAGCAGCGGGAGTGGCTCGCCGACTACCTGCCGGTCATCCGCGATCGCCCGGTCGTGCTCGCCGTTCATCACACCCTCGACGACGGCGACGGCGACCTGCTCGATGCCGAGCGGCTGTTCGCCCTGATCCGCCCCCATCGCCATGTCCAAGCGGTCTTCTACGGCCACTCGCATGTGTGGGACCTCCGCAAACGTGACGGAATCCATCTCATCAACCTCCCCGCCGTCGGCTACAACTTCCGCGACCAGGATCCCGTCGGCTGGGTCGAGGCCCGGTTTCATTCCCGCGGGGTGGTGCTGACCTTGCACGCGGTGGGGGGGAATCGGGTCGACGACGGCAAGAGCATCCCGCTCGCGTGGCGTTAGCCCGCATAGTTCACACCCGGCGAGCGTGAAATGTCCGGGCTAGCCGCAGAAGAAACCGGCCCGGCAGGGTAAGGGGGAACCACTGCGAGTCGGCGGAAGCATGGCTTCGTAGTCCGGCGGATACCGGATGGCCGAAGCCGTGGTGGGCTTTGCTCCAATACAGTAATCCTCCAGTCACAAAGGCCAATTCGTACGCCGAGGTATTGAGGCGCGGGTTTGTACGGAGAGGGTTGACGTGTCGTCCGAAAGAATCCACCGCGTCGCCTGGCCGAACTCGTCCGTCTGCGCTCTCGGTCCGATGGCGCAGGACTCCGGGCCCGGGTCATTGCCCGTAGTTGCGGCCGAGGGTGATCTCGTTGTGGGCGAAGTTCTGCACGCTGCGGGTCTTCTGGTGAAAGCGCCGGGCGTGCTGCAGGATGCCGTCCCGCGTGTAGAACAGGGCGTCCGGCGGCAATGGCAGGGCGACTCGAGACCCGAGGTGACCGGAGAGGTAGACGGCGGTGATCAACTCGATCGTCTTGCGTCCCTCGAGGCCATCGATCAGGAGCGGTTCCCGGCCTTCGATGGCGGCGAGGACGTTGGCGATCTGGCCCTCGTGGCCTTCCAGGGGGACCGGCGGCAGTTGGTCGTAGAAGGACTGAATCTCCTGCAGAAGGGAGGCGTTGTCCTCCGGAAACCCGTTCTCCTTTTGGCGGGCGGCTTTCACCTGCCAAGGCACGGCCACCTGGGCGCGCTCGCCCTGAAAGACGAGCTGCTGTTCTTCGCCGTGATGCAAAAGGGAGGCGGTGATCTGTCCGATGCGGCCATCCGCATAGCTCAGCACGGCGGTCGAGAAATCCTCCACCTCGGAGTTCTCGTGAGAGAGGTTGGCGGTGACGGCCTGGAGCGAGGACGGCAGGCCCATCATCCATTGAAACAGGTCGATGTGGTGGACGGCGTGGTTCATCGTGCAGCCGCCCCCTTCCTTTTCCCAGGTGCCGCGCCACCAGAGGTCGTAGTAACTGCCGCCGCGCCACCAGAACGAGTCCGCCTGGGCGTGCCGCACCGGACCGATGAGGCCGGACTCCAGGACGCGCCGCAGCTTGCTCACGGGCGTCTTGAACCGATTCTGGGCGACCACCGACAACAATTTCCCGCTGGCGCGGGCGGCCTCGAGCATCGCGTCGCACTCCTGCAGACAGGTCGCCATCGGCTTCTCCACCAGCACGTGTTTGCCGGCCCGCAGCAGCGCGACCGTCGCCGAAGCGTGCTCGAACGGCGGCAGGCACACGGATGCCAGGTCGAACTCCGCCCCCCGCAGCAGGGCGGCCCCATCCGGGAACACGGCCGCCTCGAGGCCGTAGCGCGCGGCCTTCGCGGCGGCCTTGTCCGGATCGAGGTCAGCCAGCGCGACCACCCGGCAGCGATCGTGGAACTTCTGGTAGGCCTGGAGGTGGCTGTCCGAGATGGCCCCGGCACCAAGAATGGCAACATCGATCATGCGAATTCGTCTCCTCTTTCCATGAACCGGAAATGCAGAATGCAGAATGCAGAATGCAGAACGGGCGTTCGGCGTTGGCCGTTGAGCGTTGAGCGTTGAGCGTTGAGCGTTTCCCGGGTCCTGGCTGCAGAGCGCCGGCAGCGGCTGGATGTGCCGGCTCTCCATGAATCTCTGCAGGGGTGGTTTCATTGTGTCCCCTCAGGACGCCCGCAGGCCTGGAGCAGAGCGCGAATGTTGGCCGCCGGGGTCCCGGGCGAAGTGCCGCCGCCGGCGGAGAGAATCAGGCCCGGTGAACGCCTGTGGGATTCGAGGCAGTCGCGGGCGGATCGAATGACCTCCTGGGGGCTGCCTTGTGCCAGCACCTCCAACGGCGGCACGTTGCCCATGAGGCACACCTGCGGCCCCACCAGTTCCCGCACCTTGGCCAGCGGTTGCAGGTGCGTGAAGTTGAATATGTGGATCCCGAGATCTTTCAGGTAGCGGTAAGAAGCGGGATTGTCGGTGTCGTTGTGGAACAACTTCACGGCGCCGGGAAAGGCGTCGAAGATCTCCTTCAGACACGGGTGGGCGAACTCGAGGTAGTCCTGCGGCGAAAGGAACCCGGCGATGTCATCGAGCACCAGGACGCCTTCGACGGCCCGGAGTGCTTCGGCTTGGGCCTCGAGCCAGGTCCGGACCAGCGTCGTGGTGATCCGGAGGAAGCGATGCGTCTCGGCGGGATGCAACTTCAACTCCAGGAGGAACTCCGTCACCCCCATGAGATGGGTGGCCACCGTCAGGGGACCGCGGGCGGCGACCACTCGAATCACGTGGCCCGCGTCGTTCACGCGCGGTTCGAGGCGACGGTAGATGTTCAACACGATCGGCATCAGGCCGTCGGTCCGCGGATCCGGCAGCCGGACACGGTCCAGGTCCCCCACCCCGGAGATGATCGGGTGCACGGCCGGGGGGCGGTCCGGATAAAAGCTCACGGGGCAGCCGAACCCGCTCGGTTCTGCGGCCATGCCCACCTCCGCCCAGAAGCCGGGCAGAAAGATCACCTCCGGGAACTCCCGCTCGACCCGCAGGTTGGCGTCCAGCCAGACCTCGGGAACGGTCATGTAATCCAGCGTGGAGATCCCGAGGTGTCCCGGGATCCAGGGGCTGTCCACGATCGGCGCCACTGCCGGGGCCGGGAGTCCTTCCCCGCGGGCACACTGTCGGATGCGCTCCCACTGTT
>CAYSPU010000257.1:0-8218 GCA_964432995.1 uncultured Verrucomicrobiota bacterium | reverse complement strand
CGCACCTACGCGTCACCATGTCGAGGGCGCGAGCGCGGCTGCGGGGTTCGGAAGGATCTGCCGGGCTGCGAGAAAAACCTCCAGGCGACGAAGCCTTGCGGCCTGGCTTCCGCGGCGCCGGCGGCGCCGGCGTAGGCGCCGCGCGGTGATGGAGTTTTCCTGCCGCCGCAGGTCATAGGTCCGATCAAGGTTTGCTACCATAAGGAGGCGACGGCCCGGCCAGTGCGACCGGGACCGCCATTCCTCCTCCCACCGAGCGTATCCCCACTGCTGAAAAGGGGCCAGGCGCGCGCGGCGGCGCGGCCTGGCCGAGGTGCTCCGAGGTGCCCGCAGGCAATGGAGGAGCACAAACGAAAAAGGGGCGCAAAGGCCCGCTACAGAGGCCAGAACTGCTGGGGGGTATCCAGACCCCTTCCGGCGCCCTGCGACCGTTTTGCAATGGCACAGCGGCGTTTTGCAATGGGTCCCCGCAGAAGGCCAGCGCACCCAGCCCTACCATAGAACCGGCGGCAGCGGATCCGCCCACCAACGGTGATAGGACTGGGCGCACACTGAAATGACGGTCGGGGGACATCAGGCCAGGCCGAGCTTTTGGAGCGTGGTGCCGTGCTTCGCTTTCAGCGCCGAAAGCTCTTCCTTGATCGCGCCAATCTTCACTCTCTCCACGTCGTCCAGTGAATGAGTGAACTCCTCGATTGCCAATCGGCGGACAACGTATCGGTCCCAATGCACCAAGGCAGCGCCGTCTCCAGCCGCACTCGTGACGAGCGCGTTCACTCGGAACGACTCAAGTTCGTCTGCGAAGGCCCCTTTGAGGCCCTGTTTCATGCCGTCGAGGAGGGCCTCGGATTCGCACAACATTTCTTCGAGCTCGGCGACACGCAGCAGCACCGAGTTTTCCGCTGCCGCAGTGGCCTTGGTGGCGCGGGCGTCGGCTTCGAGTTGAGCGGCGCGGGTCTGAGCTGAAGCGATGAGAGTCGCCCCGGCGGACCGGATTTTTTCAATCAGATTCATAGTTGAGAAATCAGGGTTGAGTGTTTACACGGCACTGTGATTCAAGCCGGCGACGCCGTGAGACAGGCACATGGCCTCCGAACACCAAACAGACGCCATCATTGAGCGGCACGATGTATCCTACCGCGTCCGAATCGGTCACAGCGAGGAGGGGTGGGGCTAATGCGCGCAAGACCTCACGGCGCTGGGTTTCTACCAGCCGGGCAAGAAATGCGGATTCCGCCTGGGCGCCACGTACGCGGGCGGCCTCGAACGCGGAGGCGTTCGCTGGCGTAATCCTCGGGCACCCTGCAACGTCAAGGCGGGCGGCAAGTTCGGAGTTCGCTTTGCGTGTCTCTTCCAGGAGAGCACGTTCGGCGGGAGAGAGGAGAGGAGTATTCATGAGCAGATCAGGCTTTCGCGCCAGAATCGCTTGGCGGCCGTAGCTCCTGCGGGGATCCTTCGTTTCTGCGACAGAAGCAACTCGCAGTAGCGACGTAGAAGGCGCGCGCTTCGGAGTTGCCTGGTTAGCACCTTCTGCAAGTAACAGCGCGAGACGCCCAACTGCGCGGCGTCGCAGCAGATCCCGCGAATTTCGCGCCGCCTACGCTCGGTGTTTAGTTGCTCCATGCGAAGGTAGGATGCATGAATCCGTGAAACCAAGTCAAACCTTCTTTTTGCCGTCCATTCCGATAATCTGCCTGCATGCCACGAAAGAACCCGATGGCCGAGCAGGATACTGCGCTCGCCGGCCGGTTGGCAGCGTTCAGGAAGGCCCGAGGTCTGAGCCGCGTCGCTACCGCTGCCAAGATCGGCATCGATAGCTCAAGGCTCGCCAGTTATGAATTCGCTCGCGCGCGTGTTCCCTATGCTGTGGTCGAGAGAATGGCCAGCAGGCTGGCGCTGAATCCGCGTTGGCTTGCGACGGGCAATGGTTCCATGCTCTCTCAAGATCTGGGTTGGATCTTGAGCCAGACTCTTCCGGTTGGCCGCGTGGTTTATCCGTCCACGCCTTTCTTGGTCGTATGGCCGGAATGCTCCAAGGAATACGAGGAACTCGCGGAAGAAGAATCAAGGTTGGGTTCAGCGACCGTATCGCTTCAGGACCTGGAGCGGACCCTCTTGACAGATTACTCCGAAGGGAGTAATAGAGGCGAAATGCCTCCACCGACTCCACATAGCGTCGAGCAGCTCCTGAACCTCGTGCGCCGTAAATGCGCCGAAGTGGGGACTCGTGAGGCCGCCAGGGTTGCAGGCGTATCGCTCCAGCGGGGCAATGACTGGTTGCACCGCCGGCGGAAGCCGGGTGCGGATGCTGCGCTGCGATTGCTTCACTGGGTCCAGTCGGGAAGCGGCAGAACCAAGAGCCTCAGCGGTGCGGAAGACACCACTAAGGCCAGAACCCGAAGGAAGCTGATCAATGAAGACAACCCCAGTCCGAGTCCAACGAAACAATAGGGCGGCTGTAACAGGCCCGCAAGTTCAACCTGGCGTTCAACCTGGAACTGAAGCGTCCGAGTCGATCGCCTCCCAGGTGCAGCGCCTTGAGGCAATTCTGAGCCCGGAGGCGCGTGAGCGCATGCACTCACTCTCCGAGCTGGAAACCGCCGTGAGCGCTTCCAACGCGATGTGCATTGTCATCTCAGCCATGGAACATGAAGATTGGACGGATGAAATCGTGGCGGGGATCTGCGCAATCGGAAACCAGGTTGCTGGGAACCTGACGCGGTGTTTAGGCGAGTGCTACCGTTACACCTGGTGTTTGGAGCGTCAGCTCCTGGCCGCCTACAAGACCCGCCCACCTCAGCAGAGCAGGGGAGGGGAGGTGGCGAAGTGAGCACGCAAACGACAGGTGCAAGTTCGCTTGATCTGTTGGCGGCGGTGGCCGCGGCGAACGCCCTCGCGCGCCTGTTGTGCGAGGCCCCGAGGTCGCCTTACCGCTGGGAAGAAGACGAACTCGGTGGGGTGTTTGAGGTCGCGCGCATTATCCACGAGAACCTCCAGAAAGAGGCTCGACGCGCCGAACGGCTGCTCGACCAGATGGCGTCAGAGTTGGACGCCTCCCACCAGGGCAGGGGAGGGGAGGCATCCGCCAGGCCGACCGTTTCATTGCCGATCGCTCCCAGATGAAGGCGTACCAAGTGAACCCAGACGGGACGATGATCGAAGTCCAGTTGTCATTAGAAGAGCAGCAGCGGATGCAGCAGCAGTACACCGAGAAGTGCGATTCGGAGACATTAGAGCTGAAGTCGACCCTGAAGTGGAGGAACAAGCAGGCGCGCACATCGCCGCCGTCATTGCCGGGAGAAAGCCACTCTTCCATGAGCAATGGACGGAGGTAGTAAAACGACCTCGGCGCGTTGGCCGACCGTTTTACTGCCTTGAGTCTACTTTTCTTCCGATGCCCCGTACTATCCGATGCGAGTTTCGGTTCCCGGACGGCGACGCGGCCACCGCGTCCATCGAAGTCGTCAGCCCCCAGGACTTCAACCCGATCCGGTATGATGGCAGTGTGGAGCGCCTGCCGGAGAGGCGCGAGCGGGCGAGTGCGTCTGGTCTCCCCCTCTGGGCCGCGAACATGGCGCACGACACCGGTTGCTCGCTCAAGGTGGACGAGTCCGGCGAATTCGACGCCTGGGCGCTGTAGCGCTGGGAAGGGCATGGGAGCAGGACCCTCAGCGTCAGAAGGATTCCTTACTCACTGGAACCTGGCAGGTCCATTTCACCTCCTCTGCAGTCGGCTTGCACGGCCTAGGCAGAAACTGCCCGGTTCGACTTTAACGGACCCCACCGCGTAAAGATCCGCACCCAAAATGTCCACGGCCGAAAACGGCCACCCGCGCTGTAATCCGTTCACTATCAGCAACTAGCGAACAAGTGGACAATTTGGAGAGCCCGCCGGTTTCGTGGACAATTTGCCTTCGCCCATTTTGGCTGTAAGTGCCTGATCTTCAGGATCGTTCAGCCAAATTCGGGCTCCTTCAGCTTTGGACAATTTGCCGACGAAGCCCCATAGCTGGGTCGCAACGCAAATCATAGCGCCACGAGTATTAAATATAACATACATTGTGCGGATAATGAACACCGCCTTCTCAACCCTAACCCGGCCTCAGCGCACCACCCGTAACCCGCAGCCGTCCCACGGCCAATACACCAGCCAAGCCCGCCCCCAGATCCGCCGGCAATCGAATCCGCCCCAAGCCCGCCCATCAAGACTCCCGACCGCGTTGTCGCCCAGCACCAGCACGTCGCCAGGCTCAACCGCGTACCATGCGTCCGCATCCGGAAACGCCGGCGCCAGTTCCTCGGCATCAAATCCCATTCCCGTCAACGCCCGCCCGTTCAACGAGCGACCAACCGATCGCCCGCCTTTGCTCCCCGCGGCGCTCGAGGACGACTCGATCCTCACATCCCCGTGGTCATCGATTCGGACGGTTTCCCCGCCAGAAGCGACCAGCCGCTTCAGATACAGCCGGCCCGGATCCAACGGCAGATGGTCGTCCGGCAGGAACGCGACCACTTCTCCGCGCCGCGGCGCCCGGAAGTTGTAGCTCAGGCGGTCGAGGAGGATGCGATCTCCGGCGAGGAATCGGCACCGGACGAGGGGTTGGCCTGCGGTTCGGGAATCGCCTGCGACGAGGCCGACCGCCCTGGCGGCGACCTCATAAGGCAGGTGCACTTCATGAATTAGACCGCCAACCCGACAACGATACACCCAGCCCGACCGCGCCCGCCGTGTGGACCCCTCGATGGCCGTAAGCCGTCCATCAACCTTCGCCGGCACCTCAACATACGTGTAACCACGCAAGAGACGCTGTGCCCAGCGCGTCGGTCCCGCGGGCAACGGCGCCGGACTCTCGCGGAGATCCTCGACGCGCACGCCTCGCAGCGTCGGTTCCATCGAGCCGGTGGGCACCTGCACGGACTGCACGAAGAAGGTGCGGAGGGCCAACCCGAGGGTCAGACAGACCAGGGCGACTTCGCCGACGGCGGCGAGGTGGTTTCTGCCGATCGCACGCATGTGAGTTACGCCGAGGCCGCGGATTGCTCGATTCAACCACGGATCCACGCGGATGGGCACGGATTCAACGGAAAGCACGCACTCTTTCCCTTATCCGTGTGAATCGGTGTCTCTCCGTGGTTAGAACCCAAGATCGCGTGAAGCTCAAATGTTTTCGCAAGTCACGATCCGCCAGTCGCGAGTCCCCTCCCCTGCCCTCTCCTTGAACCGTCAGGTAGGGCGACCTCTCCGAGGGCGCCGGAAGAGTACGCGCCCGAACCACTTGGCTCGGAGACTGTTTCTTGCGGCGCCCTCGGAGAGGTCGCCCTACCTTTCATGCGAAGTGGTATCCCAGAATGGGTAGGGGGATTCATGGCCCCAACGCGCGTCCAAACTCTGGAGGTCCGGCCTTTCCATGAATCCCCCTACCTGTTTCCGGTGTAACCGTAGCGCCGACATTCCTGTCGGCCTCACTCCGGTTAGAAAGCCGGCGTCACACAGTTCGGGGTCTCCATGTGCATCAGACCGTTGGCTGCCCAGGCGCGACCGACCGCGACGTGCCGCGCGGTTGCGCGCCGCTCAACGGTAGCCCCAACCGAAGCGGCGGCTGATGGGCCAGAACACGAAGCTGGCGCGGCCGATCACCTTTTCCCGTGGAAAATCGCCCCAACCCCGGCCGTCATGACTGTTCATGGTGTTGTCTCCGAGGGCGAGGTAGTGTCGGGGGCGAACGACGAACTCGGTATTCTCGTCGGGGAAGTAGCGGATGGATCCCGGCTGCAAGCCATATTGGCTGCCGACGGTGCCGTTGACGTGACCGGAGTACTGGCTTTCGCGCGGGGGTCGGGTCAGGGGGAAGCCGTAGACGTTTTCGAAGCCGGGGGTGGAGGCGTCGAGGCGGCGTCCGTCGATAACGAGGTGGCGGTCGTTGCCGATGCGGACGCGCTCGCCGCTGAGAGCCACGAGGCGCTTGATGTAGTGCGTGTCCGGGATGAGCCCGGGCAGGCCGCGGGAACTGAAGACCACAATCTCGCCCCGGTACGGATGGCGGAAGTTGTAGATCATGCGGTTGACGAACAGGTGATCGCCGCTGGTGACGCGGAGCTTGACGATGTCTTGGCCGGCTTCGTAACGGGTCCCTTCCACGAGCCGGGCTTGCTCGCGGGCGAAATTGCCCAGGGAGGTCGAGTAGTAGATGGTGTAGTTGCGGGAGCCGACGGCAAGCGTTTGGCGGCTGAGGAAGAAGAAGGTCCAGCGCGGGGGGCCGATGCGGTTGAGGCTACCCGACTCCTTGGCGACGACGTGGAAGATGCGGGTGCCGGACCACCAACTGTCGACGAACCGCCGGATGCGGCCCGGAACGGCGGCCGTGGTCTGGCCCACGAGATTCTGCCGGTCGATGCCCCACAGGGTGGGCTGGGCGGAGCCGGACGGGATGGCCATCGGCTGAAAGAAGAACGTCCGGAGGGCGAGCACAATGGCGCCCGTGACGAGACAGACTTCGATGTTCTCGCGCCAGGAGGCGTGGGGATAGGGGCGGAGGTTGGCATCGACGATCTTCTCCAGTTCGTGGAGGCCGGCGTCGAGTTCGGCGCGCGTGCGGTGCTGGCGCAGGACCGACCGGAATTCCGCCACGCCCTGGGCGACGCGCTGGCGGGCCTCGGGAGCCAGGAGATCCTTCTGCGCGCTGGCCAGTCGCCGGACCTGGCGGCAGACGTCGACGGCGTGGCGAATGCGCCGGGAGGTGAACCATCGGAGGAAGAGCATGGGAATGGGTTCAGGCTTTGAGGACCTCGATGAAGGCCTCCTGGGGGATGTTGACGCTGCCGATGGACTTCATCCGCTTTTTGCCCTCCTTTTGTTTCTCGAGGAGTTTGCGTTTGCGGGTGATGTCGCCGCCATAACACTTGGCGGTGACGTCCTTGCGGAGGGCGCCGATGGTCTCGCGGGCGACGATCTTGCCGCCGATGGCGGCCTGTATGGCGACCTGGTACTGCTGCCGGGGAATGACTTCCTTGAGTTTGGCGGCGAGGGCGCGGCCCCGGCTCTCGGCCTTGGTCCGGTGGACGATGCAGGAAAAGGCGTCGACCGGCTCGCCGTTGACCAGGATGTCGAGCTTGATCATGTCGGACTCCTGGTAGCCGGCGTGTTCGTAGTCCATCGAGCCGTAGCCGCGGGTGATGCTCTTGATGCGGTCGTGGAAGTCGATGAGGATCTCGTTGAGCGGAAGGCGGGCGTTGAGCATGACGCGCCGGGTGTCGAGCGTCTCGGTGTGCTGGAGTTCGCCGCGCTTCTCCTGGATCAGGGCGATGAGGTCCCCGATGTACTCGTTCGGGCAGATGACGAAGGCCTGGACGATGGGCTCTTCGATCTTGCGGATGTAGGTGACTTCGGGAAGGAAGGCGGGATTGTCGACCTCCTTGGCCTCGCCCGAGGTCAGGACGTTGCGGTAGACGACGCTCGGGTAGGTGGCGATGATGTCCATGCCGTATTCGCGGCGGAGGCGTTCCTGGACGATCTCGAGATGGAGGAGGCCGAGGAAGCCGCAGCGGAAGCCGAAGCCGAGGGCGACGGAGCTTTCGGACTGGTAGATGAATGCGGAGTCGTTGAGCTGGAGTTTGGCGAGGTTGGCCTTGAGGTGTTCGTAGTCGGCGGTGGTGATCGGGTAGATGCCGCTGAACACCATGGGATGGATTTCCAGGAACCCCGGCAGGGCGGGCGCCGGCAGACGGGCGTCCGTCAGGGTGTCGCCCATCATGACGTCCTTGGGGCTCTTGATGTTGGCGGTGAGATAACCGGTCTCCCCCGTCTCGAGCCGCTCGCGGACGTAGGGTTTGGGATTGAAACTGCCGACCTCCTTGACCTCGACGGTCTTGCCGGAGTGGAGCAACTGGAGGTGGAGTCCGGGGCGCAGCTCGCCGTTGAAGACGCGAACATGGGTGACGACCCCTTTGAACGTGTCGAAGTAGGAATCGAAGACCAAAGCCTGGAGGGCGCGGGCACCCGTCGGTTTGGGCGGCGGCACGCGGGCGACGATGGCTTCCAGGATCTCCTCGACCCCGATGCCTTCCTTGGCGCTGGCCAGTATCGCGGTGTCCGCCGGGATGGCGAGAATGTCTTCGAGTTGGCGTTTGGCGAGATCGATGTTGGCGTGGGGAAGGTCGATCTTGTTGATGACCGGGATGATCTCGAGGTTCTGTTTCAGGGCGAGGTGGACGTTGGCGA
>CAYSPU010000256.1:0-8256 GCA_964432995.1 uncultured Verrucomicrobiota bacterium | reverse complement strand
CGACGCCATCGTGGTGGTGGAAAACGTGGAACGGATCATGGCCGAGGAAGGGAGCTCCCCTTTCGGGGCCACCCGCAAGTCGATGGACCAGATCGCCCCGGCGCTGATCGGCATCGGGCTGGTGCTCTCGGCGGTGTTCGGTCCGATGGCGTTTTTCGCCGGCTCCACCGGGGTCATTTACCGGCAGTTCTCGGTGACGATCATTGCCGCAATGCTGCTCTCGGTGCTGGTGGCCTTGATTTTGACGCCGGTGTTGTGCGCCTCGCTCCTCAAGCCGGTGCAGAAAGGCCATGAAGCCGCCGAGCAAGGGATTTGGTTCCTGCGCCCGTTTTTCCGGTGGTTCGACCACCTGTTTTTCAGCGCCCGGAAGACGTACCTCAGCTTCGTTGGCCATTCCCTCGCGAAACGGTTTCGGTATGTCGTCGTCTTTCTGGTCATTGTGGGAGCGATGGGATTCCTGTTCCTGCGCATGCCCACGGCCTATCTGCCGGATGAAGATCAGGGGATCCTGCTGACGCAGGCGATGCTCCCGGCCAACTCCACGCTGGAACAGACCAAGGCGGTCCTGCGGGAGGTGGAGGACTACTTCATGACGCAGGAGACGAACGCGGTGGAAGCCGCCTTCACCATCTCCGGGATCGGCATGGCCGGGCGCGGGCAGAACGTCGGCATGGCGTTTGCCAAGCTCAAGGATTGGGATTTGCGCGACCGACCGGAGCTCAAGGTTGGACCGGTCGCCCAGCGCGCCATGATGCGATTATCCCAACTCCGCAACGCGATGGTCTTTGTGTTCTCGCCGCCGGCGGTCATCGAGTTGGGGCAGGGCAAAGGGTTCGATCTCCAGTTGCTGGACCAGGGCGGCCTCGGTCACGCCAAGCTGATGGAGGCGCGCAACATGCTCCTCGGCATGGCCGCCCAGAGCAAGGTCGTAACGAAGGTCCGGCCCATGGGGCAGGAGGACGTGCCGGAATACCGGATCGATGTGGACTGGGATCGAGCGGGGGCCTTGGGCGTGCCGATCAGTTCCATTCACAACACCATTTCCGCCGCCTTCGGCAGCGCGTATGTGAATGACTTCATGCAGGGCGGCCGTATCAAACGGGTTTACGCCCAGGCGGACGCACCCTACCGCATGCTGCCCCATGATTTGGAGAAGCTCTACGTGCGCAACCACGTCGGCAAGATGGTCCCCTACTCTTCCTTCGCCACCGGGCGTTGGACGTCCGGCTCGCCCCGACTCGAGCGGTTCAACGGTTTTCCTTCCATCAACATCATGGGGGAACCAGCGCCGGGACGCAGCTCCGGAGAGGCCATGCAGGAGATGGAGAACCTCATCAAGCAGTTGCCGCAAGGCATTGGCTACGACTGGACGGGCCTCTCCTACCAGGAACGACAAGCCGGCGGCCAAAGCGCTCCTCTCTACGCCTTCTCGATCTTCGTGATCTTCCTCTGCCTGGCCGCCCTGTATGAAAGCTGGCCGATCCCCATCTCCATTCTTCTGGCCCTGCCCCTGGGCGCCATCGGGGGCGTCATCGCCTCCAGCCTCCGCGGTCTGCCCAACGACGTCTACTTCCAGATCGGCTTGCTGACCACCCTCGGTTTGACCACCAAGAACGCCATCCTGATCGTTCAGTTCGCCAAGGCCCGCGTCGAGGACGGGATGGGGTTGGTTGAGGCGACGCTCGAAGGTGCTCGACTGCGGTTGCGTCCGATTGTGATGACCTCGCTGGCATTCGGTTTCGGGGTGCTCCCGCTGGCGCTGGCCAGCGGCGCCGGCGCTGGCGCCCAGAGGGCCATCGGCACCGCGGTGGTGGGCGGGGTGGTCACCTCGACCTTCCTGGTCACCCTGTTTGCACCACTATTCTATGTGCTGATCGAGAAGAACTTCGGCCGGCACCGCCAGGCAGCCGCCGCCAGCACCACGGCGCCAACTCCATCCGGGAGTCACTAAGATGAAGCGAACCGCATTCCTTCTGTTGTTGGGCATGGTTCTCGGCCCGCTGGGTTGCACGATGGCTCCGAAATACGAGCGGCCCGATCCGCCGGCTCCCGCCGCCTGGCCAACCGGCGCCGCCTATGCCCAAGCGCCGGCCGCCACCGGCGTCCCCGAACCCGCGGACCTCTCCTGGCAGCAGTATTTCTCCGACCCGAAGCTCCAGCAGGTCATTGCCCTGGCCCTGGCCAACAACCGCGACTTGCGTCTGGCGACCCTGAATGTCGAACGGGCTCGGGCCATCTATGGCATCCAACGGGCCGAGCTGTGGCCTTCGGCGAACGCCGCCGGCAGCGCCAATGTGCAGCGGGTGCCGGCCGACCTCTCCAGCTCCGGCAAGCGCCAGACTGTCGAGCGCTACGGTGTCGACCTCGGGATCACCTCCTGGGAGCTGGACCTCTTCGGCCGCATCCGCAGCCTGAAGGCCCGTGCGCTCGAGGAATACCTGGCTTCGGAGCAGGCGCGACGCGGCGCCCAGATTCTGCTGGTCTCTTCCGTGGCCAACACCTACCTGGCCCTGGCGGCCGATCGGGAGAATCTCGCCCTGTCGGAAACCACGCTGCAGACGCACCAGGCGGCGTACGACCTGATCCAGCGGCGCCACGAGTTGGGATTGGTGACCGACCTCGACCTGTATCAGGCGCAAACGCCGTTGGAAGTGGCGCGTCGGGACGTGGCCGTCTACCGGCAGCGGGTGGCGCGCGACGAGAACGCCCTGAACCTGCTCGTCGGCTCGCCCGCGCCCGGGGAATTCCTCCCGGCGAATCTGAGCAGCCTCCCGGAGCCCGCCGAGATCGGGGCCGGTGTGCCCTCCGCGGTGCTGTTGCGCCGACCGGATGTGTTGCAGGCCGAGAGCATGCTCAAGGCGGCGTATGCCGACCTCGGGGCGGCCCGGGCAGCGTTCTTCCCGCGCATCTCGCTGACCGCCGCCTTGGGCACGGCCAGCAGCGACCTGGCCGGCCTTTTCAAGAGCGGCTCCGGCACGTGGATGTTCGCGCCGCAAATCGTGATGCCCATCTTCGACGCCCGCACTTGGTCGGCCCACAAGGCCGCCAAAGTCCAACGGGAAATGGCTGTCACCCAATACGAGAAGGCGATCCAGACCGCCTTCAGCGAAGTAGCCGACGCCCTGGCCGTCCGCGGGACGGTGGACCAGGAAATCGCGGCGCAGCAATCCCTGGTCAAGGCCTTCGCCGAAACCCGTCGGCTGGCCCAGTCCCGTTACGACAAGGGGCTCGACAGTTACCTGGGCGTCCTGGACGCGCAGCGGTCGCTCTTTGCCGCCCAGCAGGCCCTGGTCTTCCTCCGCCTGGAGAAACTGGCCAACAACGTCCGTCTCTACGCCGTCCTCGGCGGCGGTTGGCAGACCGAAGCCGAAGCCGAACCGCCGGCCGGTTCCACTGCTGCCGCCTCGTCCCCCGAAGCGCCGCGTCGCGACTGACCCGCGGAACAACAAGGACAACCCTGCAGACCCCGTTCCCCCTTCGCGTCTTTGTTCCTTTGTTGTTGTCCCCACCTTCTCCCTTCATGACGTCGGTGGGGAGGAACAACAAAGGCGCAAAGCAACAAAGACAATCCTGCAGACCCCGCTCCCCCTTCGCGTCTTTGTGCCTTTGTTGTTGTCCCCACCTTTCCCCTTCGCGTCTTCGTTCCGCGCAAATCGGGGGGCAGCACCTGACGCGGCGGGGGTTCGGAGGGCGAACGTCGAACGTTGAACGGCAGGATCCAATTCGAAGTTCGACGTTCGACATTGGATGTTCGGTGTTCGGTTCGGGAGGTGAACATCGAACATCGAACGGCAGGCTCCGGTTCGACGTTCGAAGTTCGACATTGGATGCGCGGCGGCGGATGGCTGGGGCCCTTTTTGGTGCGTGCATTCGTGCCGGGGAGACTCACACTGTGCGCCATGTTTCCGCATCGGTTGGCGGCAGTGGTTCTGCTTGGGCTGACAATCTGGGTCCGGGCGCAGGCGCCGCTGGAAATCGAGAACCTCACGGACCGTTCGACGCACAGTCTCCGCGCGTGGTTTTGCGTCCCGAGCGTGGCCGATCACACTTACGGGGTGTTGCTTGACGGTCGACCGGTCCCGACGGATCTGACCAATTGGGTGGAGTCGGCCGACTACCACGAGTTGGCGGTCACACGCACGAATGTTCTCGATGGCGGGGTGACCAACCTGCTGGTGCGCTTGATCGTGAGGTCCGAACGCGGCAGTCCCGAACGAGGGTTGATCCAGTGGACGCCGTATCCCCTGGTGGACTCGACGGCAGCGGAGTGTGCGGGTGCGCGCTTGCGCGTCACGACACCGGCCGCGTATCCGGCAGGGTTGCCGATTCCGGTGGTTGCCTGGGTGGAGGACGACGAGGGGAATGCCCGCCGCGCCAACGGCCGGGTCGTCGCTCCGGGATTCGAGTCCGACTCCGTGCAGGTGCGCCGCGGTGTGGGGTCGGGATTTCTCCCGCCGGCGAGCGCGGGCGCGGAGGTCGCTTACGAGGCGCGACTCCATTCGCTGGCGGACCCGAAGACAATCGCGATCGACGCGGTCACGACGTGGAGACCGGTGTCCGGGGAGCTGACGGCCTCCACGGAATGGCCGGCGCGCTCGAGGATCCGGATCGATGCCGACCTGACGGTGCCGGCGGGCACGACGCTGACCGTTGGGGCTGGGAGTGTGATCCGGCTGGATCCGCTGGTGAACATCACCAACAGCGGACGGATGGTGATCGAGGGCACAGCGGACGAACCGGTGGTCTGGACGGCGGAAGGAGTGGTTGGGCCGGAGCAACCCGAAGGCGCCTGGGGCGGCTTCATCCTGCGCGGTGCGGCGGCGGAGCTGACCGCCAACCATGCGATCTTTGCCGGCGGCGGCGGCCGGGAGGACTTCGACTTCTCCCCCGGGGCCAGTCACCGGTCCGAGCAGGCGGTCTTCCTCCTGCATTCGGGGGCGCGGGCGGCCCTAACGAACTGTGCCATCCTGAACACAGCCGGCCAGGTGGGGAACGGCTACCACTCGGATCTGACACTCGACCACTGCCTGGTTCAGCGCGCGATCACTTCGGGCGAATACGTCGGCGGCACGATTGTGGTCCAGCGCTCCGCCCTCATCGAGTTCCCCGCCGACAACGGCGTGGTCACACCGGAGATCGCCGATGCCGATTACGACGGGATCTACTTCACGGAGGGGACGCACATCCTGCGCGACAGTCTGATCGGCTTTGCGATGGACGACGCGGTGGATTCGGGGTCCGGCGGAAGCGGGACGGTTCTGGTCACCAACTGCTGGTTGGAGTCGGCACTGCACGAAGCCCAGGCGTGGTCCGGCGAAGGCCGGACGACGTGGACGTACGACACGGTTGCGCTGAACAACGGCCAGGGGATCGAGTGCGGCTGGAGCACGGGGGACGGAAGCCCGGATTGCTTTGCCGAGCGACTGCTGAGTACCGCCAACGCGGTGGGGGCGCGTTTTGGCGACAACTACGACTGGTCGTACAACGGCTTCCTGCGGCTGACCAACTCGCTGCTCCTCTACAATGCGCGCGATATCTTCCTCAAGACCTGGAACGCGGTGGGCAGCGGATGGCAGAGCGCTTCCTGGGAGGACCGGGTTGACCAGGTCGATTTCCAGAACAACCGGCTCAGCACCGTTTGGGAGCAACAGCCTGGGAACCGCCTCTGGGACGCGGCGGTGGACGGTGTCCTGATCGCCCATTGGATGAGTACGCCGGCGGAGGCGCCTGTGGGCATCGGTCTGGCCCTCTGGACCAACGCGCTGTCCATGAGCGACCTGTTGGCGGGAGTGCCGATTCGCCTAAGCAGCTTCACCACTCACCCGGTCGCGGTGAGCTGCCAGTTCGAGGCTGACGGCCTGCCGCTGGCGACCAGCGTCGTCGAGTTCGCCCCCGGGCAGACGGTGCGAAGAGTGTATCCGGTGGGATGTGATTTGTTTGTCCCGGAGATGGTGCAATTGCGGCTCGTGGACCCGGTTCAGGGCGAACTCAGCGGGATGAACACTGCGACGTTCAGCGGGAGGCTTTCGGCACCGCAGGTTGGCTGCTGGGTGGCGACCAACAACCTTCCCCTGCCCCGTCTGGCGGAAGGCTTGCTCGTTCAGCTCAGCACCCCGGCCGGAGTGCCCGCGACGGTGGACTACAACTTCACGGCCTCCGGCACAGTCCTCGGCTCGGGGACGCTCACGTTTGCCCCCGGCGAGACCGTTCAGCGGATCCCCCCCGGTGGAGTGGAGTCGACCGGGCATGATCCCATCCGGCTCGAGCTGCGCAACCCGGTTGGAGCCAGCCTGACCGGAATCACCAGTGTCACCTACGGAACGGCGCCCGTGCAGGTGTCTCTGGCGGTGACTGGTGCACAGCAACTGGACATGGCGCGCCTTGCCGATGGCCTGCCGCTCGCCCTGAACCGCGCGGCCACTGATGAGGTCGCCGTGAGTTTCCAGTGCGAAGGGCACTCGGGAGCCCTGACGAACGGAACGCTGATCTTCCCGTCCGGCGTTGCGTTCCAGAGGCTGATCCTTCCCACAGTGGACGCGACCGAGCACCATGTCTTGCTCGTGAGTCTCACGGGCGTTCGTGGTGCCGAGCTTCTGCCACCGGCCGAGGTTTTCTACGTGCGGTTGGCTCCGGCGCCCGGCCCGGTACTGGCGGCGGGCCAGAGCACCTGGCGCTACCACGATCTCGGCGGAGATCCCGGCGCCACCTGGTTCGGTCTGGAGGCGGACGACTCCGGCTGGGGCAGCGGCCCGGCGCAGTTGGGTTTCGGCGATGGTGACGAGGCGACAACCATCCAGCGAGTGGGCGCCAACGGTCAGAACACGATCGCGTTCTACTTCCGGCAGAAGTTCGTGCTCGAGGATCCGAGCGTGTTCACCAACCTGAACCTCTGGCTGCTGCGGGACGACGGCGGCGTGGTCTATCTGAACGGCACGGAGGTCTACCGGAGTCCGACCCTGCCGCCGCACCCGGCAACCATCGACCACCAGACCCTGGCCGATTACCCACCATCGAGCGACGCGCCGCCGGACAACTCCATGGACCAGGCGAATGTCAGTCCTGCGCCGCTTCGGGTCGGGACCAATGTGGTGGCGGTCGAGATTCATCAATACCGGGCGGACAGCTCGGACATCAGCTTCGACCTTTCGCTGACCGGCGAGCCGACGCCGCCGCTGCCGGTGCAGAGGTTGCATTGGGGGCGGTTTGGGAACCGGCACTTCCTGGTTTGGGGTGAGCCGACCTTCGTCCTCGAGCAAGCCGGCGAAGTGAGCGGACCATGGGCGCGGGTCCCTGGAGCGATGAGCCCGGTGGTATTGGCTCCGGCCACCGGCAGAGTGTTCTACCGCATTCGCCGATAAAGGCCCGGCCCGGTAGGGTGAGGGGAGACCACTACGGGCCGGCGGAAGTATGGCTCCGAGGGCCAGCGGTCGCCGGTTTCCTCGGGGCCACGGTGGGCTAAGCACAACATGGCATGCTGACACGGTTCGTCAACCGTAGAAATCGAGCCAAGTGGCGCCGGGTTTTGTCTGTCCCCGGTCGAGGCGCGATCTTCCCCCCTGCGGACGAGGCTTCTCTCGGCGGCTACTCCTTGCCGTCCCAGCAGTAGGTGCAGAGCATTTCCTTGGGGAGACCGATGGACTGGACGAGGTCGTCGAGCTGCTGGTATTGGAGGGTGGTGAGGCCGAGGCGGTGGCGGATGCGTTCGACCATGGCCCGGCACTGCGGCGTGTCGGGCTGAGAATACTCCGGTGGCGGGGGGCCATCTTGTCCTTCGAGCTCCTTGATGGCGCGCCGGCCGGCCAGGTCGAGTTCGGATTTCGATCGCGAGAAGTTCAGGAACTTGCAGCCGTAAATCAACGGCGGGCAGGCGGGGCGCATGTGGACTTCTTTGGCGCCGTAGTCGAAGAGCCGGCGGACGGTTTCGCGGAGTTGGGTGCCGCGGACGATCGAGTCTTCGCAGAATAAGAGGCGTTGTCCCTGGATGAGTTCCCGGATGGGGATGATTTTCATCCGGGCGACGAGGTCGCGGGTGGGCTGGTCTTGGGGCATGAAACTGCGCGACCAGGTGGGGGTGTATTTGACGAAAGGCCGGCGGAACGGCAGGCCCTTCTCGAGGGCGTAACCCATCGCGTGGCCGGTCCCGGAATCGGGAATGCCGGCCACCACGTCGACGGGCGTCGCGTCGCGTCGGGCCAGAGCGGCGCCGCTGCGGTACCGGGTGTCCTCGGTGTTGATGCCCTCGTAGGTCGAGGCCGG
>CAYSPU010000255.1:0-8373 GCA_964432995.1 uncultured Verrucomicrobiota bacterium | reverse complement strand
ACCCCGTCGGCCGCCTGCTGCAGCGCACCCTCCCCGGCGGTCAGTCCGAGTCCTTCGGCTACGACCCCGCCGGCCAACTCGTCCACCACACCGACGCCAATGGCGCCACCAACTCCTTCGCCTACGACCTTTGCGGCCGACTCCTCGCCCACTTCCCGGACCCGCGTCTGGGTGAACCCGCCGCTCAATTCGAATACGACGCCCGCGGCCGACTCCTCACCCGCCACGACGCCGCCGGCACCACTACCTGGCAATACGACTCCGCAGACCGTCTCCGCACCCAAACCCTCCAGATCACCGGCCTTCCCCAATCCCTCTCCCTCGCCTTCGATTACGATCCCGCCGGTCATCTCACCCGCCTCCTCTCGTCCACCCCGGGCGGCACCGACGTCTCCTACGCCTACGACGCCCTCGGTCAACTCATTGGCATCGAAGCCCCGGGCTTCGGCCACATCGCCTGCGACTACGACGCCGCCGGCAACCTCAGCGCCCTCGCCCTCCCCAACGGCGTCACCAGCCGCCTCACCCACGACCCTCTCCGTCGCCTCCTTCGCCTGGAAACCTCGAACCCCGGCGGCGCCATCGCCGACTTCTCCTATGCGCTCGACGCGGCCGGACGCCGCACCGACGTCCTCGAAACGCTGGTCATCCAAGATCAACCCTCCTGCATTCAACGTCACTATGACTACGACCTGGCCGGACGCCTGATCCGCGAGTCCGTCGCCAGCCCCCTGGCCACTCTGCTTGCCGAATACACCTACGACCCGGCCGGCAACCGCCTCGCCCTCACCCAACACCCCGACGGCGTCGCCACCCCAACCGAAACCGCCTACAACGCCAACCACCAGTCGCTCGCCCTCACCCACGACGCCAACGGCAATCCCGTCGCCGGCCTCTCTCCCCTCGGAGCGCCCTTCGCCGACGCCTACGACTCCCGGAACCGCCTGCTCCAGCGCGCCACCACTCGCGACGGACAACCCTTCGCCCTCGACCTCCTCCACGATCACGCCGGCCACCGCCTCGCCGCCATCCTCACCACCAACGGCCAATCCCTGGCTCGCGTCCGCCTCGTTGCCGACCTCAACCCCTCCGGGTTGCCCCAAGTCCTCGAGGAATTCCGCGTCGCCTCCGACGGCCAGCTCCTCCTCGAACGCGCCTTCCTCCCCGGGCGCGGCATCCTCGCCCAACGCCGCTTCGGCGACGGCGCGGAAACCGTCGACTACCTCGGCACCGACGCCCTCGGCACAGTCCGCCACCTCACCGATGCCACCGGCACCTTGCGTGAGTTCTACGACTTCGACGCCTTTGGCAACCTCCTCTCCGGCGCCACCTGCGGGTCCCTCGCCGACAGCCCCTGGCTGGCCCTGACGGAATGGCCCCTGCGCGCGGCGTTCCTTGCGCCCGATCCCACTGCTCCGGCCTTGGCACCCGGCTCAGCTCATCTCTTCGCCGGCCAATGGTGGGAACCCGATCTCGGCTCCTACTTCTTCCGTGCCCGCGACTACGACCCCGGGAACGGCCGCTTCCGCACCCGCGATCCTTTCGACGGTTTCCTCGACGAACCGGTCAGCCAACACCCCTATCTCTACGCCCGCAACGACCCCGTCAACCATCTCGACCCGAGTGGCTATTATGATCTCGCCAGCGTTTCCCTCGGCCTCGCCGTCGGCCGGACTCTCCACGAGATGTACAACAGCTCCGTCGTCTCGGCTGGCTTTGCCATCATGGACACCATTGAGGGTGTTGCTCAGGGAAAGAGCGACGAGGAGATCCTTCTCGACTACGAGATGGGCGCCATTACTGGCGCGGCGGTCGGCATGGCCCTTTCCAAGGTCATTCCCATCGCGGCCCGCGCCCTCTCCACCGAACTCAGTGTCCCTTCGGCCCGCCAACTCTCCGCCGACCTCCGCGCCTGGCTCGACGGCCACATCCTCCACGCAAGAGAGATCGTGGGGGCAACCAAAGGGCTCATCAGTACACCTGGCACAAGAGGGCGTCATCCAGCACACGGCGTTGCCTTCTTCGGCCGAGACAATCTCGAGAAGTTCTACCTTGGCAAAGCAGTGACGATTGGATCCGCGGACGGCAGACCGTTCTTCTTCATGCCCTTGGAGGACTCTGCAATTCTTAGGAACGCGGCTGATGCAGCCAGGTATTCCGGTATGGCACCCTCAGCGCAAAGAGCTTACTTGGAGCGGGGCGAAATCTATGGTATCAGCTTCCCAACGACAGGGATGCAAGTGACGTTACCCACGCAGGTGGATGCTGGCGGATGGGCGCACTTTCTCGGAGGCGGCAGGACAGCCGTGAGCCTGGGACAGGGCCCTTCTGCAGGCTACTTGGTCAATCCCACGCGAGAGTTTGTTGTGGCCGGCGGAGCCCACGCCCCACCAGGATCAGTCATCTTCCGTCTCGGACCTAACGGAGAGTGGATCCCATTGAGGAGGTTCCCATGAAGGAATGGAATCAGAAAGGATGTGATGTGTGCCGCAAGGCCTGGGAAACTGGTCAGCGACTCACCGAACTGGCAGTCGATCAGGAGCGCCACACGACTCTCTATAGGTGCTCAGCCTGCGGAGCATACTGGGAGGAGTCAGAACGGTATGCGGAAGTGATTGAAGAGGAAATGGTCAGCCGGCTCTATCCGGGACTTCGCACCTCCGAATCTTGAGCACGAACGCTTGAGTATCGGCCATGAGGAGCGCCTGCGCCGACACCAGAAGGCGTCCGTCTCAATGTCACCAGTCTCGATCTCGCTTGCGAAATCGTACGGCCTGAAACGGTCTCGATTCCGGCTCGACGAAAAGATGGACACCCGCTGCCACCTCTAAACACCCGCGGGCGAATGCACGATCGGAGGAGGCGGAAAGTAGGCTTTTGTGGCTGTAGCTGGGAAACTTGAGGCGCCGCGCAGGTGCCGCGATTGGGCACGCACAATTCAGGAAGACCTGAAGGCATTGGCGCCTGTGCGTTCCGTCTCACAGAGCAGACTCCTGAGCAGAGAGGCGCCTGGATGCAGCTCTGGCGCCGCCAGGGTTCGAGACAATGGACATGAATGTTCCCCACCCTTTGCGGTTCTCTGCGGTCTTCTGTTGAAAACCCAAAACGTATGCACCCCAAGTATCCCCGCGCTCACGCGTGGACCCGCGAAGTCATCGGCGCCGCCATTGAGGTTCACAAGGAAAAGGGTCCCGGCCTGCTCGAACCGATCTACGAAAAATGTCTGATGCGGGAACTCGCCCTCCGCGGTATCCCCGCTCGCCAACAGGTCATTGTGCCCATCGAGTACAAGGGTTACGTTTTTGAAGAGCCACTGCGGTTGGACGTGTTCGTCGACGACTGTTTGATTCTCGAACTGAAGTCGGTTGACGAGGTCCTGCCGATTCACAAGGCCCAACTTCTGAGCTACCTGAAGCTGCTCGATGTGCCGCTGGGGCTGCTGATCAACTTCCACGAACTGAGGCTTGTCGATGGGGCCCACCGGATGATCCTGCAGGACGCCGACGCAACCCGGATTCACCGAGGGTAACCCGCAACGCAATCAACGGAAGCCGCGAAGAGCCGCAAAGGACTATTCATTCCCACTCGAGTCTTTGCGGTTCTCTGCGGTCTTCTGTTCAAAACCCAAAACGCATGCACCGCAATTGCTCTCAAGCGCAAGGTCACTCCGTTCCGCCGAAGAGCCTCCGCCGCATCGTCCCACCACCTCACCGTCGCCCTGTCGTACCGTCGTACCGTCGCACTGTCGGACCGTCGCACCGCCCCACTGTCCCACCGTCGTACCGCCCCACCGTCGCACTGCCATGGGCCGGCTTATTCTCCGACCAAGTGGGCCAGGATCCGGCGGGTATGGGGTCGACGCCGGTGTTCCCAGACGTAGATGCCCTGCCACGTGCCCAGGGCCAGCGCCCCGTCGGTCACGGGGATGCTGAGGTTGACTGTGGTCAGGGCGGTGCGCACGTGTGCCGGCATGTCGTCCTCCCCCTCGAGCGTGTGCCGAAACAACCGGTCGCCATCCGGCACGAGCCGACTGAAAAAGCGCTCCAGGTCCGCCCGAACCTCGGGGTCCGCGTTCTCCTGGATCAGGAGCGAAGCCGACGTGTGCCGCAGGTGCAAGGTGAGCAGTCCCGTCCGGAAACCGCAGCGCCCGACCCACGCCGCGATCTCGGCGGTCACCTCCTGGAGCCCGCGACCGCGGGTGGCGACGGCGAATTCGGTTGTTGCCTGCCGGAGCATCGTTTCGGAGCGGCCCGCCGTCGCACCGCGCGGGCGAGGCCGACTCTCGGGCGTGGATGGTTGCCGATGGCCAACACCGAGTCAACACGGTGCCGTCCACGGCCTGATCCTGGAACCAAAGAAAGCAGTGCAACCGACGCCCTCTTTCGGCACACTGTCAGCGGATGAACAGCCAAGGTGCAGGCACGGTGGTGCCGACGGTGGAGGCGGGGCGTTTTCAAGCGCTCATGGCGTCCCGCGCGGGTTCGCTGATGGGCTTGTGTCGCGCCCTCACCTCGCTGGACGCGCCCAGCGGCACGGCGTTCACCGCGGTTTTGACCCGGCCGTTTCTGGCGTCGATGTTGTCGCAGGCCACCCAGTTGGAGGAGTTGCTGGATGCGTATGGTGCCTTGAACAACGCCCGCTGGAACAGTTTCCGACGCGGGGTGGCGGCGGCAAAACTCTTCACCCGGGTGCATTACGTGCTCCTGCACTTGCAGCACACCGCCCCCAACTACCAACTGCTGCCGGTGGAAGGCGACTTCGAGCAGGCCACGCGGTCGGCGCTTCACTTCACCGGCCGCGTGATCGCGAGAGTCGCCCATCAATTGGCGGGGGACGGCACCCGACTCGCGCTGCCGGTCGAGGCGAGCACCGTGTGCGGAGAGGAACTCCCGCCGGGCCTGCTCCCCCAGGATCGCGCTCTGCGGCATGTCCTGTCCGCGGGCGAAACCGTCGCCAAGCTCGCCACCGCCTTTCTGAATCTGTCGGCGAGCTGCGAGTTCCTGGCGCAGCACACCGGTGCCCCGGCCGACGCCACCGCCCGCCCGCCCCTCGAACCGCCAGGCGAAGCCGAACTCCGCGACCTCGAACACCGCTTCCACAACCTCCAGGCCCTCTACGATACCTACGTCTCCAAAACGGACGTCGAACATACCGACTCCGCGCTTCGCTCGCTCCGCGGTCATGTCTCGGTCATCTACCATCTTCTCGAAATCGCCACCGACCTCGCCCACTACTACGAACGCCACGCCCGCGCCGCCGCCGTTGCGCCGGACGCCGCCCTCGTGCCCGGCAGCGACGTCGCCCCCGCCGTGGACGTCGAAACCCTTCGCGCCGTCCTCCAGCAATACGCGTTGCTGTTCAGCGTCCGGTTCCTCCGCGCCGGACGCGAGTTCTGCCAGCAGCTCCTCCGTCGCTACGCCGAACTCGGGGAAGCCACCCTCCCCATTCCCCGCTACCGTGGATTCCACGTCCGCCCCTCGACACTGGTCGCCAAGATCGTCAACCACTACGGCGGCGCCGTCACCATGACCCTCGAGGACGAGTCCTACGACGCTTCCTCACCCCTGGAACTCTTCCGGGCCAATGAGCAGATCAACGCCGTCAAACGGCGTCGGCTCGCCACCGAAATCGCCCAACTCGTCGACGAAGCCGGCCGGACCGCCGAGGACGACTTCGTGCGGGTCATCCGCCGGGTCATCCTCACCCTGGCCGAACGCGGACGCATCGTGGTCTACGAACAACCCGTCCCCGCCATTCAGCCCCCCAGACAACCGGTCGGCCCCGAACTGACCCTTCTGATTGATGAGATCACCCGCCTCCACTCCTTGGGCAAGATCGACATCGTCTCCGCTCTCACCGCCGTCTTCCGGGGGGACCGGCGGATTCTCGCTGACATCCGGCTGCTGGCGGAAAACGGCTACGGCGAAGACCTGTTCGGCAACAACATCGCCCTCCCGAAAGCCCTCGCCTACCTCCGCGGGTGAGAGAAGGGGGAAAGACGATCAAGCTGCCGCCTGGAGCCCGTCGCAGTCCGTGACCTCGGGGCGCCAAAGCCCCCCCGGGGAGGGGCGGCAACTTTTTGTCGTAGGTGCAACAAAGTTTTGCACGTGCCACCGAGGACTTCCAGAACCTCACCCGGGCGACCTGCCCATCACCGGAACCCACTCCTCATGGCGCCAATGCCTCCCCGGGGAGAGGCGGCAACTTTTTGTCGTAGGTGCAACAAAGTTTTGCACGTGCCGCCGAGGACTCCCGAGACCTCACCCGCACGACCTGCCTTCACCGGGGCCCACTACTCATCCCCGGCCCGCCTCAGCCCTGGCGAAGGCGGCCCGATCCGCAGCCGAAGGTGTGTGCATTCCGCTGCGGGTCAGAAGACCCGCGATCCGAAAGGCGCGGGGCTCCGGCGATTCGAAAGCTGAAGAGGTAATCAGCGAACGAAGAACCAGACAAACACCACCAGCACCGCCACCGCCACCGCCCACCAGAACCACCCCATCCACGTCCGTCTCCGCTCCCCGCCGAACTCCTCGCGCACAAACCCCTCGTAATCGAACTCCTCGTCCGGCAACCCCAATCCATCCAGCCGCGCGCGCTCCGACCATCCCGTGCGCTCGTCGGATCCGCATTCCGGACATGCCCGGGCGCCCGGTGGGACATCCGCGCCGCACACCGGACACGTTTCTGGCGTTTCAGATCGATCGACCGGCATGCCGCGTCCTTTCCCCGTGAACGGTCTGCAGCCCGTCTCCTGACTCCTGGCTTCTGGCTCCCGACCCGCCCCCTACTTCCGCTCCATCCGGCGGGCGATGGCGAAGGCGATCTCCATTGCCTGCTCGTAGTTCAGCCGCGGATCGCAGTGCGTCTGGTAGAACGCCGCCAGGTCGTCTTCGGTCACGCCGCTGGCCCCGCCGACGCACTCCGTCACGTTCTCCGCCGTCAACTCGCAGTGCACCCCCGCCAGCACTGACCCCATGGACTCATGCACATCAATCGAGTCGGCCAACTCCCGCAGGATCGCGTCGACGTGCCGTGTCTTCCGTCCCCCCCGGGTGCAGACCGTGTTGGCGTGCATCGGGTCGCACACCCAGGCCGGACGGTGCCCCGAACGCGTCGCCGCCTCGATCAACGGCGGCAACATCGTCTTCACCCGGTCCGCCCCGAGCCGCGGGATGAGCACCAGGTCTCCCGGTTCCCGCGCCGGATCCAACAGGTCCATCAATCGCACCAACTCGTTCGGCGTAATGTTCGGACCAATCTTCACCCCGATTGGATTCCGGATTCCGCGGAAGTACTCGATGTGCGCCCCGTCCAGGCCGCGGGTGCGATCCCCGATCCACGGCAGGTGGCAACCCAGGTTGTAGTAGAGCCCGGGCCGGCGCGGCACCTGACGCGTCAGCGCCGACTCGTAATGCAGGCTCAAACCCTCGTGGCTGGTGTAGAACTCCGTCCGCGTCAAGTCGTGCATCCGCTGGCCCGTCAGAATCTCCATCATCTCCACCGCGTTGGCCACCGCCTGCACGCGCCCCCGGTAGTCCGACCGGCTCTCCGTCGTCAGGCCCGCCTTGCCGAGGAAGTTCAGGTCCCAATACTCCGGGTGGTGGAGATCGGCGAACCCACCTTCCACCAGCGCCCGGATGAAGTTCAGCGTCATCGCCGCGTGATGATACGCCGTCACCATCCGCTCCGGATTCGGCGTCCGCTCCGCCTCCGTAAACTCCACCCCGTTGATCAGATCCCCGTAGTAGGAGGGCAACGTCCGTCCCGAGCGTGCTTCGGTCGGGCTCGACCGCGGCTTGGCGTATTGGCCGCCGAACCGGCCCACCCGGATCACCGGACGCTTGAGGCCGTCGACCAACACCAGGCTCATCTGCAGCAGAATCTTCAGCTTGCTCGTGATGATGTCCGGGTGGCATTCGGCGAACATCTCCGCGCAATCCCCCCCTTGCATGACGAAGCGTCGCCCTTCCGCCGCGTCGGCGATCTGCGCGCGCAGCCGTTCGATCTCCCAACTGGTCACCAGCGGCGGCAACTGCGCCAAATGGTCAACCGCGCTCTGCAGGGCCGCCGGATCCGGATACGCCGGCGCTTGCTCGATCGGTTTGTCCTTCCAACTCACAGGCGACCAGCCCGCCACCCCCGCCGAGGGGCGGTCCGCCTCCGACACCGTCTTGTTCTTCGAATTCTTCACAGCTTGATCGTCCAACGCACCCCGACGACTCCCCGTCGCCCAAGCGCACCTTGATACCAGAGTCCTTCCCGACGATGGCGAAAACGGTCCGAGCCGGCAAGGAAGGAACCGCTCGCCCAATGACCCTCTCCGGACCGCCCGACGTCCCGGCGGGCAGCAGCCCCACCCGCCGGACGCGCTTT
>CAYSPU010000254.1:4509-8426 GCA_964432995.1 uncultured Verrucomicrobiota bacterium | reverse complement strand
GGGTTCTTATGATCCGGCGTTGTCCCTGGTGATCGATCCCGTGGTGGTGGGGGGCACGTATTATGGCGGCACGCTGATCGACATCTGCCGGCGGGTGGCGGTGGACACCGACGGGAACGTGGTCGTCGTCGGGGAGACGGCGTCGACGGACATTCCGCTGGGGAACGCCTGGCAGTCGGAGAGCGGCGGCGGTCCCGGGTATCCGAAGAACGCCTATGGCTGCGAGGCGTTTGTGGCGAAGATTGATCGTTCGGGGACGAACCTGCTGTTTGCGACCTACCTGGGGGGCGCGCAGATCGATGCGGCGCTGACGGTGAAGCTGGATGCGGCCAACGGGATTTGGGTGGGGGGTCTGACGCAATCACCCGACTTCCCCGTGACGACGAACGCCTGGTCGACGAAGATCCACGGCACCGCCTACTACGGGATCTACGAGCTGGACGGTTTTGTCAGTCACCTGAGTGCGGACGGTTCGCAGCTTCTGTATTCGACGTATTTGGGAGGCAAACTTGAGGAACAGATCACCGACCTGGTGGTGGCGCCCGACCAGTCGATCTGGGTGACCGGCACGACGAAGTCCTCGGACTTCCCGCGGGTGGGGTCGACCAACGTGTTTCTTCAGGATTGGGAGGTGTTTGTGGCCCACCTTTCCGGCATCGGCCCGGAGCTGCTGATTTCCGCACTCGTCGGCGGGAGTGCTGACGACATCCCCCAAACGATCTGCCTGGACGGTGTGGGTGGTGCCTGGATTGGCGGCTACACGAGTTCTGGGGACTTGCCGAAGACCAACGCCTGGCAATCGGCTCTGGGCGGGGGCGTGGATGGGTTTGTGGCGCGGCTTCGCGGGGACGGGGTGTGGGACCCCGTCTCGTTTCTTGGGGGCAGCTTGTACGACGAGGTCCGGGGCTTGGAGGTGTTGCCGGGCGGCGATCTCTGCGTCTTCGGAGTGGCCGCTTCCAAGAACTTCGCCACGAACCATCTGGTGGGGGTGACGAATGCCGCGAACCTGGATGTGTTTGTGGCGCGCTATGCGCCGGGGAGCGCGCAGCCGACCTACCTGACGCGGGTGGGGGGCAATGGCCTCGATCACGGATGGGGGTTCTCGGTGTCCGCCAGTGGCGAGACCACGGTGGCGGGGCACACCACGTCGACGAACTTCCCGGTGCTGCAGGCCATGCAGACCACCAACTCCGGCGGGACGAACGGCTTTGCTTTCCGGTTGACGGCTGACGGTTCGAACCTGGTTTTCTCCAGCTACCTGACGCGCGGGAGCAACGACGAAGTCTACAGCCTCGCGGCGGCGCCGGACGGCACCTATTGGATCTGCGGGCGCTGCACTTCCACCAACACGCTTTCCGGCAGCGGAGTAACGGGGTTGCCCGCCACGAATGCGTTCGGCTACGTCGAGGGATTCCTGCTGCGGTGGTCGCCGGAGAATCCGGGCCTGCAGATTCGCGCGGATGCGGGCGCGGGGCTCCTGTTGTCATGGCCGGAGGGAATGGGCGGTTATACGCTGGAGACGCTTCCGTCGCTGAGCGGTTCCGCGACCAACTGGGTGCCGTGGCCTGATCCGCCCGTGGCGGCCGAGGGGCGGTTCCGGGTGGCGGTGACGAACTACTCCGCGCCGGAGGAGTATTACCGTTTGCGCGGTCCGGAGTGAGTGGGCTGGCCGGCGATCCTACGCCGTGGCGGTGTCGGTGGGGGCAACGAGGTGCAGAAGGCGCTCGATCGTGGCGTAGAGCGCCTGGGTCTGGACGGGCTTGGTGAGATGATCCTCCATGCCGGAATCCAGGCAGCGCTCACGGGTGCCTGGCTGGGAGACGGTGGTCAGGGCGACAATGGGCACGCGCGGCGCGGCGAGGGAGGGTGCGGAGGCGGCCAGGGGGGTGGGAGGTGGGCGCACGCCGCTGGCTTCCTGGTCGCGAATGCGGCGTGCGGTTTCGTAGCCGTCCATCTCGGGCATTTGGATGTCCATCAGGACCAGGTCGAAAGCCTGTTGGGCCAGCAACTCGAGGCATTTGCGGCCGCTGGCGGCGGCGGTGGCTTCCCAGCCCTTGCGTTTCAGGAGGCTGACCATGACCTTCTGGTTGATGAGATCGTCGTCGACGAGGAGGATCCGCGGCGCCGGCCTCGATGCCGGTGCCGGTGCCGGGGGTGCGGATGGGGGCGGGTTGGACTCCGGGAGGGTCATCGGAGATCCTGCTCCGTGTATCGCTGATAGGCCTCCTCGCCCAGGAGACGGCGCAGCGAATTGCGCTGGGCCAGCCGGGCAGCCGTGAGCAGCGCCAGGCGCTCGTCGGTGCTGAGCGACTCATCAGCCCGGATGCGCTGTTCTTCCTGTTCGGAAAGGCGGAGAATTGCGGCCAGCGGGACGAGCTTGTCTGTGGAAGCGCCGGTTTGCGTGAGCAGGCTGCGCGCCTGGCGGTAGAGCGGATCCTGGTTGAGTTGGTACTCCTGATATCTCTCGGTGCCGAGCGCCTCCTGCAGCGTGGCTTCGCGCAACTCCAGCAAGTCGCGGCGGCGGGCCGCGCTCTCGGAAGTCTCGCCCAGCGACTGCACCTCGGTGTCCACGGAATCCAGGCGGCGGAAGAGTCGGCGAAACTCCTCCGGCGAGGTCTCGAGGCCGCGCAACTGGCTGCGGAGCGCCGCCGCCGTGTCCGAGTAACGCAACAGGAACTCCTCCAACTGTTCCCGGTTCAGCACGCGCGACAGCTCATCGCGCTCCTGTTTCCGCAACCGCGCCAGGACTGCCGGGTCGGCGGCGAGGCCGGCGCGTTCCTGCGCCTCGAGGTAGTCCTGCTGGCGCTGGACGGAAGCGCGCTCGATTTGCTGCACCCGCTGTCGGGCCGCGGCCGAGAGGGATCCGAGGACCGGGCCATCGAGCGGCGTCGCCGCGTAGGCTTCCGGGTTGGGGTAGTCCGACGATTCCCACTCCGGTCCCAGCAACCGCGACAGCAGCGTCCGGCGCTCGCGGTCCAAGGCGAGGATCTTCTCCGCAGCGGTGCGTGCCACTTCGGGGTCCGGCTCCGACTTCCACCACTGCTGCTGCGGGGTGAGAACCTCGGTGGCCCGGCGGCGCGCATAGAGCTGGTTGACATCCGCCACAATGATGTCGCGAATTGTGGCCTCTGGGCACCCGATCGTTCGCAGGTTCGCAATGTACACGGCGTAATCCTCGGACTCGAGCTGTTGCCAGACGAAGTTCTGGCGGCGGATCACGACGTTGGTGCGGGCGACTGCCGGGGCGACGACGGTGCGGTGCGGCACACCGAGGGAGATGGAGGGGGTTTGAATCAGCCGCAGGGACTGCCAGAAGAGGACGAACAGGAGAACGTTCGTCCCCACCGAAACCCAGAGCAGCACTCGTCCGCGCACGGTGCCATATATCCGGATTGGAGCCTGCCGGGCAAACGAAAAACGGCTAACAACGAAAAACGGCTGTCAGCCACTCGGTTTTCCCGATGACGGCGGCGACGGGTTGGGCGGCGCGGCGGGGGTGGGCGTCTGGGGGGGTGCGCTGTGTTGCTTGCGGTGGAGGATGGCGGAGAAGCGCACCGGCCCGGCGGGGGGCGCGGCGGGCTGACTCCGGAAGGGGCTGCGGCGGGGTGCGGGCGGGGAGGCCGGCGGCGGTGCCGGCGGGGCCGGAGCGGTCCCCGGTGTCGGGGTGGGGGGTGGCGGTGCGTCGGGGCCCTGGCTTTGCAGTTCGTCAAGGCGGCGTTCGTACTGCTGGAGGCGGTTCTCGAGACGACCGTGAGCGGCGGCCAGGCGTTGTTCGAGATCCGTGACGCGTTCGGCGGATTTCTGTTGTGTATCCAGCAGTTGGGATCGTTGGGATAGAAGTCCAACCACCAGTCGGCCCCGCAGCAGTCGCGCCAGTTGGGGTAGCAACCCGGCGCGCACCACCGTCTCGGCCTGCG
>CAYSPU010000254.1:0-4499 GCA_964432995.1 uncultured Verrucomicrobiota bacterium | reverse complement strand
TCATTCGTTCCGCCCGCCATCCGCCGGACTTCGCGAAGGCGCGCGCGGATGGCCCAGACGACGAGGCCGATGAGGCCCAGCAGTCCCAGCGCAATCAGAATGATCCAGAGCGGCCGCATGGCGGTGACGCGCCGACGTTACGGGCGGAGTCGCGCCGAGTAAAGCCGAGTCCTGCGGTGAGGATTGCATTGGGTGCCGGAAAATGGCATGCGAAAGCCATGCATGACGATGCTTCCACCGGGAGCGAAGGCGGCGCCACGTTTCCCGGCATCCTCGATCGGTTTCTCCGTTACGTCCGGCTCGACACGCAGAGCGCGGGCGGCGTGCGGAAGATCCCCAGCACCGCAGGTCAATGGACCCTTCTCCGCCAGCTCGAGTGCGAGCTTCGGCAGATGGGAGCGCGGGACATTTCCCTGAGTTCTCAGGGACATCTTATGGCCACGGTCTCCGGCACGACCCGCGAGCCGGGCATACCCACCGTCGCCTTCCTGGCGCACGTCGACACCGCCACGGATTTCTGTGCGAGCGGGGTGCGCCCGATGGTGCATCGGCGCTGGGACGGCCGGCCGATCCGGCTGCCGGACGACCCGTTGCGCGTGCTGGATCCTAGGAAGGACCCGGAGCTGCGCGGGGCGATCGGCCAGGATCTGGTCACGGCGAGCGGCAAGACCCTGTTGGGTGCCGACGACAAGGCTGGCGTCGCCATCATCATGTCGTTGGCCCAGCACCTCTTGGAACACCCGGAGGTGGTTCGCGGTCCGGTGCGGGTCTGCTTCGTGCCGGATGAGGAAATCGGGTTGCTCGGGGCGTCCACACTGGATCTCCGGCGATTGGGAGCGAATGTCGCCTATACGCTGGACGGGCACGGCGTCGGAGAAGTGGTGGGCGAGTGCTTTTCCGGGGATTCGGCCACGGTGAAGATTCAGGGGGTGGCGACGCATCCAGGGGAGGCCCGGAAGCATCGCATGGTGAATGCCGTTCATCTGGCCGGGAAGTTCCTGGCCGCCTTGCCGCGCGAGTTCGTCAGCCCGGAGACCACCGAAGACCACCAGGGATACCTTCATCCGCTCGGGATTCACGGCAATGCCGCCGCCGTCGAGATCCAGTTCATCCTGCGGGACTTCAGCGAGTCGGGTCTGGCCGACAAGCGGCGGCGTCTGGCCGGACTCTGTCGGGGCATGCAGGCTACCGAACCGCGGGCGTCGATCCAGTGCTCCTTCGCCGAGAGCTACCGCAACATGGCGGGCGTTTTGGCGGCGGATCGCCGGCCGATTGATCTGGCGCTCCAGGCGACACGCCGCTGCGGCATCGAACCCACCTGTCCGCCCATCCGCGGGGCCACCGACGGCACCCAGCTCAGTGGCCGGGGCCTGCCGACCCCCAACTTGTCCTGCGGCCAACACAATCCCCACGGCCCGCTCGAATGGGTGACGCGGCAGGACATGGAACTGTGCGCGCGCACGTGTCTCGAGATCGTCCGCTTGTGGGCGAGCGAAGGACGGGGCTACCGCGGTTACCGGGCGTCGGCGAAGCGTCATTCCCGTTGAACCAGGACGCGGAGAAAGGCGGAGGGGCGGTCGGAGAGCGGCGCGGTCATGCGGATGATGGCGGGGTCCACGGAACCAGTGTCCAGAGTGACGGCGGTGGCGGGGACGTTCGTTCGGTCGCTGTAGGAGGAGCCGTCGGTCCAGGCGTTGAGATCGGCGGACATCTGAACGAGGTAGAGGAGTTCGGCGGGTGCGGGCCGACGCGGGAAGCGGATGCCGAGATACGGACTGGCTTCGGCGGTGAGGATGGTGGCGGCGGGCAGGGCTTCGGGTGACGGGATGTGCGGATCGGCGAGGAAGGCGTACTCGAGGAGGTTGGGCAGCAGGTCGCCGTCGGGATCGGCATGGTGGTCAGCGGCGGCCAGGGTATCGAAGTCGGTGCCGAAGTGCTGGAATCGCCAGGCCGCGTAGGGGGAGAACTCGAAGGCGCCGAGGTCGGGTATGGGGTCCTGGCGTCGGGGTTCGTCCTGTTGGTGGCGTCGGTAGTGGCGGAGGAGGGGATGGTTGGCGGCGGCGGGGGCGGAGTTGGTGCCGGCGTCGCGGCAGGTGGAATCGGCGGTCAGGCGGAAGTCCTGGGTGGCTTCGCTGAGGAAAGCGGGGGAACTGGCCGTGACGCTGGTGTCGTCATCGGTGATGGTGCCGGTGAGAGTGCCGAAGGTGTGGCGGCGTCCGGGCTTGAACCAGTTGTGGGAGAGGGCGAGTTGGCCGCTGGCGTCGACGAGGGCGAGGGTGTCGCCGTCGGCGGCGACGTAGAAGATGTTGTTGCGGGCGTCACAGCGCTCGTCGTTGGTCGAAAGGCGGAAGAGGGTGGTGCGGTCGGTGCGGGTGGAGACGACGGTGTTGTGGTAGAAGTGGAGGGTGCCTTTGCGGTAGATCGCTTCGTTGCCGCTATCGCCGCCGTAGTGGACGATCTGGCGGTTGCCCGCGCCGTCGGGTTCGATGAGCACATTCCCGTAGACGAAGGTCGTGCGATACAGCGGATGGGTCTGGATGACGGGGCTGTCTTCGCCGTCGACGAGGTCGAGTTGGCGGTTGCCGCCTTCGATCCAGTTATAGCGGACGACGAGGCCGGCGGAGCGGTCTTTGAGGTTGTTGCCGAGGCAGCCGGAGCGGAGGGGGCCGTATCGGTTGAACTCGAAGGTGATGCCTTGGGCGGCGGTGTAGCTGTTGTGTTCGTAGGCGCTATCGGTGTTGCCGTTGTCGTGAAGGTAACAGCCCTGGATGAGGACATCGCGGGTGGCGTAGGAGATGAAGAGGCCGTTGCCGCTGTCGTGGAAGACACAACCGCGCAGGGTGATGTTCGTGCCTTTCTCGATGTAGAGGGAGGCGGCGTTGTTGGGGTAGTTCTGGGTCGAGCCGTCGGCGGCCCGGAAGCTGTATGGTGGTCGTCCGCTGCGGAGGTCGAGGTTCTCGAGGACGATGTGGGCCGGGGTGGTATCGGGGGGGACGTTGGCGCCGCCGATCTTCACGATGCCGCGCGGTTGATTCCAGTAGTTCAGGGCGGAACGCGTGGTGGCGTCACGGCCGTCGATGACGGGCAGCGCGCCGTTGGCATCGGCAACGCCGCGGACGACAATGGGGGCTTCCGCGGTGCCTTGGCGGCAGAGGACCCATTTCTCGCGGTATGGCTCGGGACGAGCGTGGATGCGGACCTCGTCGCCGGGTTGCAGGGATTCCCAGGGGACGTCGCCGAGGGCGGTGAGGGCTTGGCCGGGGCCGACTTCGTAAGTGGCGGCGCTGAGGGCGGTGGCGAGCGCCAGGGCGAAGAGGGAGGCGAGAGGGCGGTGCAGATTCGGCGACCGTGTTTTGCGGCGCCCTCGGAGAGGTCGCCCTACCTGAGGCGGGATCGGAGGAGGGGACGGCCACGGAGTTGGTCGAAGCCCCCCCACCATGCACCGGCACGTCGGAGGTCGGCAAGCCGGCGAGTCAGCGTCGCTTCTCTTTTTCTCGTCGGGGTGACTTGGACGAGCGAGGCTCCGCATCGCGCCGGGGCTGAGTGGTTGACTGACTCGTTGGTGCGGCGCCCTCGGAGAGGTCGCCCTACCTTTTAGGGGAAGTGGGATCCCAGAACGGGCAGGGGGATTCAGGGAAAGGACGGACCCTGAAAGCGCGGGCGCGCGTTGAGGCCGCGAACTGGGTAACGCCGGCTTTCCAGCCGGCATGGCGTCGACAGGAATGTCGGCGCTACGGTTCCTGAAAAAGACGGGATAGCGGAGGCGTGGCATGGGGCGATGCTACTTCGGTTCGATGGTCGTGTCTTTCCACAGCAGTGACAGTCGGGCGCGGTGTGGGTCCGACGAGGGTTCGTAAGTGCTCAGCACGCGGGTCAGGCCGTCGATCAGTTTTCGGGTGGTGTCGATGTATAATTGATCGGCGGCGGATTGGGACGCAGGGTTGGGCAGGCGCGAGAGCTTGCCTTGGTCGAGCAGGAGGCGGCGGGACTGGGCGGTGGCGAAGCAATCGAGGGCGAGTCGCGCGTGGGCGGCCTCGTAGGTGTGGGCCAGGCCGCGGTCGGCGAGGAGTTGCTGGAACCGGTCGAGGCGCTGGGCGGCGGGGAGCAGCAAGGCGAGATCGGCTTGGAGGCCGTCTGTGGACTGGGGCAGGGCAGGGGCGGCTGGTCGGGCTGGGGCGGCGGGATGGAATCCGCGGGGTTTGGCTTGGCCGAGGACGATCTCGATGGTTGTCTGCTCGGGGAGTCGGTCGTAGGCAAGGTGGACGGAGCGGGGGTCGAAGGCGGTCCAGGGCTGGCCGTTCAGCGTTACAGCGGTGATCGGGCCGGTGCCGGTGGTGGCGAGGTGGAGTTGTTTGGCGCCGAAGCGAACGGGGAAGCGCTGTTCGAGGCGGGTGATGGTGGGGGGGATGTGGGGGACGAGGGTGAGGCGGTCGGCCTGGTACTGGTATTCGAACAGGCCACGGAGGAAGGCCGCGGGAGGGCCGAAGGCGTCGTAGGTG
>CAYSPU010000253.1:284-8438 GCA_964432995.1 uncultured Verrucomicrobiota bacterium | reverse complement strand
CACTTCGAGAACCGCACGAACGCCACCGCCCCGGCCCAACAGGTCCTCATCAAGGACCAGCTTTCCAGCCAGGTCGACTGGACCACGTTCGAACTGACCGAGATCGGCTTCGGCGATACGTTCCTCGTGGTGCCGCCGCATTCACCGCATTACCGCACCTCGCGATCGGTGACCTTCGAGGGGGTCACCTTCAACCTCGAAATCGAGGCCGGCATCCGTCTGGCCACCGGCGAGGTCTATGCCAGCTTCCGATCCATCATGCCCGACACGGGGCTGCCGCCCAGCGTGGACGTCGGCTTCCTCCCGCCGGAGAATGGCACCGGCCGCGGGCGCGGCCACATCGCCTACACCATCCGCCCCAAGCCCGGCCTGCCCACCGGCACCGAAGTCCGAAACGTCGCTCTGATCCAATTCGACGAGAACCCCTCCATCGCCACCAACCAGCGCGACCCTCTGGATCCCGCGAAAGGAACGGACCCGAACATGGAGGCGCTGGTGACCATCGACGCCGACGCGCCGAGCAGCGCCGTCTACTCGCTGCCGCCATTGATGGCGAATGGCTCGGCCGTCAGTTGGCACGGACAGGACCTGGGCGCCGGAGTGGCGAGCTTCGACCTCTACGTGGCGGAGGATGGCGGACCGTGGACGCTTTGGCTGGCCAACACCGCCGCAACGTCGGCCCCCTTCCACGGCGAGGCGGGGCGGACCTACTCCTTCTACAGCGTGGCTCGCGATCATGTCGGGCACGTGGAAGCGCCCCCGGCCAGCGCGGACGCGCAAACCACCATCAGCACCGCGCCCGCGCTGCAAGCCGCTTACGCGGACGGCGTGCTCACGCTTGGATTCCTCACCGACGCCGGATCGACCTACCGCCTCGAGCAGCGGGATGATCTGTTGGCCGGGACATGGGAGGCAGTCCCCGAGTATGGGAACATCGCCGGGACGGGCGAACTAATGAGCGTTCCGGTAGCCGTCGCCCCCGAAACGCAGCGCTTCTATCGCCTGGTGGTATCCCCGTGATCCGCGCATCGGAGTTGAACGTTCCGTGCGGATGCCGCAACATGCGGGTAATGCGGCTCAGAGACCTCCGCCGCTTGCCGCGATGAAAGCCAGGAAGCACATTGCTCCGGGAGGCCGGGTGTGTTGGACGCGCGCCTTCACGCTCATTGAGCTCCTTGTGGTCATTGCCATCATCGCGATTCTGGCGGGGATGCTCCTGCCGGCGCTGGCCAAGGCGAAGGAGAAGGCGAAACGCATCGCCTGCGTCAACAACCTCAAACAGCTTGGGCTGGGAATGCATATTTACGCCGTCGACAACCAGGAGAAGGTGGTCGAGGCGCGCTTCAACGAGGTTCAAGTCGCACTCAACCCGCCCGAGGCCGCGGCCGCCCGAACCGTGGGCCTGGAGGTGTCGTCGAATTACACCAGCAGCGTGTGGAATTGCCCGTCCCGTCCCCCGCGGTATCCCGTATACGAGCCGGCGTACGATCAATGGGTGATCGGGTACCAGTATTTCGGTGGGATCACCAACTGGCGCAATCCGTCGTTCACCGCCGGCATCGGGCGTTCCTACAGCCCCATCAAGCTCTCCACCTCCCAGCCGCATTGGGCGCTCGCGGCGGACATGGTCGTCAAGGTCAACGGAGTCTGGGGCACCGACGATCGCGACATCTTCACCGGGGTGCCGCCGCACCAGTCCGCCCACAAGCGACCCGCCGGAGGAAACCAGGTGTTCGCCGATGGTGCGGTCCGCTGGGTCCGCGCCCAGGAGATGTCGTTCTTCCACTGTTGGGACGCGACGGGCGCCGGTCGCGCCCCCTATTTCTACCAGGATCCCACCGACTTCGAAGGAGCTTTCGCCGAAGCCAAGGTCCAAGACGCCCTGCGCTACACCACGCGCGAGAAGTAGCGCCTTTCACCCCGTCGTTCATCTCCCGATCCGGCGTGGTCGTGCCTCGGCGGCTCGCCACTCCGCCAGCGGTTTCGGACCGCAACTCGTCCCACGCAGCCACGGGTGTGTGCGTTCTGCTGCGGGTCGAGAAGACCCGCGGTCCGAAAGGGCCGGTTGGCGTGCGGCAGTGGTGAGGCGCTCGACAGCCCGCAAGGTTGGGGACCGCGGCTCGTCTGAGCCGCAGCAGAGGGTGTGTGCGTGCTGCTGCGGATCGATCCCCCGGCCGCAGCCCGGCAGCGGGAGTGCCGGCTGGCGATCAGGCCTTCGCCCACCGGATGTCGGCCGCTTTGCGCCCCGCCTCCCGGGTATACGACCGCACCGGATGCCCCAGGGCGATCACCGCGTGGATTCGTTCCTCCGACGGGATGCCCAGCCGCCGCTGGATGGGCGGGTCATGGCGCATCGCTTCCACCGCAAAGCCGATCAGGCAGGTCCCAAGCCCCATCGCCTCAGCGGCGAGCAGGATGTTCTGGGTGGCCAATAGCGCGTCTTCGCCCGGACAAGTGGCTCCGGGTTTCGAGCCCACCAGGATCAGCGCCGCCGCACGGTGGAAGAGCCGGTCGCGTCCGCCCCGTTCGTATTCGCGCAGGCCCTCAATGACCGCATCGCGGTAATCGACGTGGTAACGCCGGAGCTCACGGGACACGAGCCGCGCGAGCGGATTGCCCGATATGCGATTCAGTCGGCGGAAGAAATCGGCGACCCATCGCCCTGCCTTCTGGACTGCCGCGTGGTCGGGCACGACGGTGAACGTCCACGCCTGGCTGTTGGTGCCGGAGGGCGCCAACGTGCCGATGCGCACCAGATCCTCAAGGACTCCTCGCGGGACCGGAGTGCTGTCGAAGTGACGACACGACCGGCGGGCCGCCATGAGGCGCACCAGGGACGCGACGGACGGGCGCTCCGGTTCGCCCGCAGGCCGGCTCAGGTCGACGGTTGCCAACCGCGGCAGCACGTGCTCGATCCCATCCACCGTCACCGCCCCGGTCGGGCAGATGGCGGCGCAGTGGCCACAGCCGAGCGACTCGGTCCCCGAAACGACGGCCTTGCCGTTCTGCATCGCGAGGGCGTCGGTGGGGCAATCGGCCACGCACCGGCCGCAGCCGGTGCACAAATCCGGGTTGATCCGGGTGTGGATTGGTCGTCGCATGTCAGCGCGGTGCTCCGCGCAGAATCTCCAGCACTTCGTAGGGGCGCTCGTAGCCGTTGTCCACGGCAATCTCGCGCAAGGTCATTTCCGCCCGGCCCTTCATCCCTTTCGCCTCCAGCCGGCGCAACCCCTCGGCGACGTCGATCCCTTCACTGCGACAGAATTCGCCCAGCGTCATTCGGCCGGGCCCGCCGCCCGCGCCCTGGGCGCCCCGCCCTCGTCCCTCGCCGCGCCCTTCGCCGCGTCCCGCTGCTCCACGTCCGCGAGTCGGTTCGTCCAGGATGATCTCGTAGATCTCCTGGGCGGACCGGCGATTCCGCTCCGCCAACTCCTCGACGATGATCGCGGCCGAAGCGCCTTGGATTCCTTTGGCCTCCAGACGTGACGTGGCGAGCGGCAGCTCGACTTCGGCTTTCTCGGCCAACTCGGCCAGCGTCAGCAACTCGGCGTGCGGGATCGGGGCGCGCCCGGTCGGCTGCTCCCAGCTCTGCTTGAGATCCTCGTTGAAGGCGAGCAAGGACGAGAAGGGAGGGATGCCCGCTCGCGTGCCGCCGTAGATCAATCCGCAAACGGCCAATGCCGCCACCCATTCCCAGCGAAAGCTGATCCGCCGCGTCAGCCGGCTTTTGAAGTAGCCCACTAGCGGCCGCCAATTGAACACCACGTGAAACACGGCCACCACCAGGAACAAGGCGCTGAAACAGATGTGCAGATTGGTCCATTCCTTCTTGGTCAGCCCCAACAATGTCCAGTTCGTCCAGTTCGCGACCCGTCCGGGCGGCGAGGCAAACAGCATGATCCCGCTCCAGAGCAGCACGAGGAATGAAATCGTGATCAGGACGGAGGTCAGAGCCCTCCAGGAGAAGCGGGGCGGATTCGGATTCATCGGTTGAGCGGCTGACATGGCAGTGTTCTTGGAGAGTCTGAACAGTCCACTCTCTTCCAAGGTGGTTAGAGCCGCCAGCGACCGGAAGGTTACAGGTCTGAGGTCCGGATCCCGCTCCGCGGGCTCCTTCTACACCGGCTATATGGGATCCCGCCACCGAGGCGGGATCTTCCCGGAGCCGACAGAGCGTCCACCCGCAGGGGCGAAAACCGCGCGCCGACCGGGGACGACCGAGCCCACCGCGCCACTTACGGGAGGATCCGGGTTCGGTCTTGTGGCCTGGCGGCGGCTCTGGGAAAGTGCGGCGTGAATGCTTCCCGCCGTGATTTCCTGGGGCGCTGCGCCGCTGCTTCCGCCGCCACCTGGCTTCTGGGAGCCCCGGGCACTGCCGCGGCCGCCCGGCGTCGCCCCCTCCACATCGCCTGCAACTCCTACGTCTGGCACGTCTTCTACCAGCGGGAGAAGCGCGAACTGAACGACCAGACGCTTGACCAGGCCCTCGCCGAGATGAAGTCGGCCGGAATCGACGGCTACGAGCCAGGATTGAATGCGCCGGCCGACGTCGAGAAGTTGGCGCCCCTTCTCCGGAAAAACGGCTTGGAGATGCGGTCGGTCTACGTCAACAGCACGCTGCACGACCCTGCACAGGTGGAACGTAGCCTCGCCGATGTCCTGGCGATTGCGCGCGCTGCCAGGGACGCCGGGTGTCGGATCGTGGTCACCAACCCCAGCCCGATTCGTTGGGCCGGTCCCGAAAACAAGGACGACCGGCAACTGGAGCTGCAGGCGGACGCCATGAACCGGCTGGGACTCGAGCTGAAGAAACTCAAGCTCCAGTTGGCCTACCACAACCACGACATCGAACTGCGGAACGCGGCCCGCGAGTTTCACCACATGCTCGCCGGCACCCGGCCCGACTGCGTCCACCTCTGTCTCGACGCCCACTGGGTCTATCGCGGCGCGGGCAACTCGGCGGTAGCCCTTTTCGACGTCGTGAAGCTCTACGGCAAACGTGTCTGCGAGCTCCACCTGCGCCAGTCCCGGGGCGGCGTCTGGTCCGAAACGATGGGCGCCGGCGACATCGATTACCCGCGTCTGGCGCAGGAACTCGAGGCGTTGGGTGTCAAACCACACCTGGTTCTCGAACAGGCCGTCGAGAACGGAACACCGCACACCATGGACGTCGTCGCCGCGAACCGCGCGACGGCGCAATACGTGCGCCGTCTCTTCGGCCAACGAGCCTGACGCGGCTTTCCCCGCCGGAGCGCCGGCTTGCAGCCGGCCCGATTGCTGGCATCCGTAGCAGTGCCCCTGGCCCCGCGCCGAGCGTGGCACTCCGCATGCGCTGGGCGCATCGGGGCTGGCACCGGGATGGACTGCGGTGCGCTGCCAAGCATCCTGGCGTTTTCGGCCGGCTTCTGCGGGCGTCGAGACCCGTTCGGCTGTGAGTTGCGGGCAACGGTGTCGCCCGCCCACCCAGACGGAGACTCACCGTCAACTTCAGGATGCGCAGCCTCGTGACGGGCCCTCCCCAAATCCCCCTCCCCAAATCCGTTGATTTGGCCGGACGCGTCGCTATTCTTCCTCCCGCTGTATGGCTTGGAGGATTCACGATTCTGTTCTACGAGGCGAACTGGACAACCGCCAGAAAGGAACGGTCCGCGGTCGAATCTGGCTGGCCGGCCAGAGCGAACCGCTGGTCCTTGAGTTGCGGGGGAATGCGTGTCCCGACCTCGCCGGGTGTCTCCTGGAATTCTCAAATCCGGGCGAGACCTATCCGTTGCCGCGGCATCGTCGCCTGGAACTGCTGCAGCGCGGTCGGATTGGCGATCTCACCGCCTCGCGCCGTGTCCGGGTGCCCGATGTCCCCATCGAGGAGTTCTGCCGCCTCCGCAGGGAAGGCAAGCCCGCCCCCGAGCACATGGCCAACTGCCTCTACCTCGAATGGTACAGCGAATCCGACGGCCGGGTGATCATCGAGAGCGCCGACTACCAGCTCACCATCTCCGCCCCGGCCTGGCGTCTCACCCCGGAAGAAGAGAACCGGAGGAAATGGGAATCGGCAGCCGGCTTCCGCCAGTTCCTCGGGCGGCTGAATCAAGCGGTGGAAGCCGCCCAACATCACCCTCCCGAAGACAAGGAATGGGACGAGTTCGACTACGAGAAACTGCTCCGGGAAAGCGACGCGCGCACGGACAAATACATGGAACTGCTCGACCGCTACGAGGATGACCCGGACCGAGATCACATCATCGCCCGCGAAATGGGCTGGGCTTGGCTCGATGAAGACGAACCGGAGGAAGAGTCGGGCGACACCCCGGACTTCCCGGAAGCGGAACCCGACTCCGCTCTGGAGGACGAATCCGATTCCCCGGTTGACGAGGAAATCGACGAGGACACTTTGGAGCCGGACGCCGCGACCGAGGGCGTGGACTGGGTCCGCGACGAGGGCGGCCGGGTGTCGCATCCCCTCACGCTTCGGGCATCCAACGGGAGCGTGGCCTTCTTCCACCGCTGCAAGGAACTGGGGTTGGGCCATTCCTCGGACGAGGATCTGTCCGATCTCCTGTCGGGCTACCAACTGACGGCGGCGAAGTTGGCCGGGGCGCTGAACACTCTGGCCTACGGCCGCGAGCACACCCCGGGAGCCTTCGTGGTCGCCTGCCTCAAGCGGGCCTTGGGCCACCTGCACGAAACTCTGGCCACGCTGGAACGGGTTAGCGCGAAGAACCTCCTGCCGTCGACCCTCCTGGCCACCACCCGCACGGAGTTGTTCGAGCTGCGCTCCGGGATCCTCCAGCTCATGGAATCCTTCCGAAAAGGGGAGTAGTGTGCGTGGATTTCACGCATTTTGCGTGACGTCGACGCAGATGCCCGGCCGTTGAACCGTGAACCTGTCCGACTTCTGAACCGCGGGGCCCTCCACGCGGCAGATGGCACGCTTGTCGCTAGTCTCTCTCGCATGCACCGAGAGTGAAGCCAACCGGCACGCTCGCCAACGGCACGTTTGACTTCACCGATCCCGATTGGCCGAACCATCCGCGCCGGTTCCATCGCATCCGCTCGCCGTAGGCGCGAGGCGAGGTGCGGTCCGCTTGAGAGCGGAGCGGAACGTCGCCAAAGACAGGCGCCCGCCCTCCGTCCCCGGCTGGCAGCAGCGCGATGGTCCGCGGCAGAGGTCCCGGCCAGTCGGCTGCGGGTCGAGATTTGGGATTCGGAATTGGGGATTCTCGATTTGGGATTGCGCAGCAGATCCCCAATGTAGAATCCCCAATCCTCAATCCTCAATGTCCGGAGTGCCGCTGTCCGGCGTCCGCCATTTCGGGGCTCGTTCCGGAAGAAGCCGACGCTTGCGCCGCGGTGGGCGTTCGCCCAGAATGCCCCCACATCCAGACCGCACTTGCGAGATTCAGCATCATGAAATCACTGCTACACCTGACGGTGGCTGCCTGCGCGGCAGCCGTCCTCTCCACCACCGGCCTGCAGGCCGCCGACGCCGGGGCGCTCGGGCTCGATCAGAGCCTGGGCAGCCTGTATCGCCTCTCGAAGGCAAAATCGCGTTCGATCAGTCCCGAGAACTTCACGGGCGAAAAGGGCAAAGCCGGGATGGCGACCGAAGGCACCGGCAAAAACGCCGCCCGCGGCCTCGGCCAAACCTGGAAGGTCTCCCCCTCCGTCCGTATCCCCGCCAAGTCCACCTTCACCGTGGCCGATATCACTGGTCCCGGTGCCATCCAACAGATCTGGATGACCCCGGCGCCCTTGGACAAGACGCGCTGGTACATCCTCCGCTTCTACTGGGACGGCGAGACCGAGCCTTCCGTCGAGGTGCCCATGAGTGATTTCTTTGCGTGCGGCTGGGGGAAGTACGCACAGATCGGCTCCCTGGCCGTCTGCGTGAATCCCGGCAGCGCTTTCAACTGCTATTGGCCCATGCCGTTTCGTAAGAAGGCCAGGATTACCATGGAGAACCTCGACGACAAAGACATGGTCCTTTATTACCAGGTGAACTACACGCTCACCGATGTCCCGGGAGACGCCGGCTACTTCCACGCCCAATACCGTCGCGAGAACCCGCTGAAGGCCAAGGGGACCTACACCATCCTGGATGGCGTCACGGGTCAGGGCCACTACGTCGGCACCTACATTGCCTGGGAAGTCCACGCC
>CAYSPU010000253.1:0-274 GCA_964432995.1 uncultured Verrucomicrobiota bacterium | reverse complement strand
GTGGGGCGAAGGCGAGATCAAGTTCTTCATGGATGGCGACAAGGACTTTCCGACGATATGCGGGACGGGCACCGAGGATTACTTCTGCGGTTCTTACAATTTCGACACGAAAGGACCGGACGGCAAGAACCGCTACACCGTGTTCACCACCCCGTACTCCGGGCTGGCCCAGGTGCTGCCGCCAGACCAAATCTACCAGGCCGGCCAACGGTTTGGCCTCTATCGTTGGCATATCGTCGACCCCATCCGGTTCGAGAAGGACCTGCGCGTGACG
>CAYSPU010000252.1:0-8471 GCA_964432995.1 uncultured Verrucomicrobiota bacterium | reverse complement strand
TGCCCGCCGGGACGGCGGGCGGTCCGGAGCGCGACCGGTCCCCGGTCGCAGCGGCTGCGCGGGGCGGCAGAGCGCCGATGGCTCGAGAACGCGTTCGGCCGGTGAGGCTGCTGCCCGCCGGGACGGCGGGCGGTCCGGAGCGCGACCGGTCCCCGGTCGCAGCGGCCGCGCCGGACGGTAGTGTGGCGATGGTTCGAGAACGCGTCCGGCCGGTGAGGCTGCTGCCCGCCGGGACGGCGGGCGGTCCGGAGCGGTTAGACGGTGCTGGCCGCCCACCGACAACCTGGGGACGCTCCGGCTCGGGCACGGGGTGCAAGAATGAGCCTGATCGTCCACCCGTTTCGGACGACATGTCCTTTGCGACCGAGACAGCCGCGAGTGTGCGACTGGCGGAGCGAGAGCTTCCTTGGCCGCGATTCTTTTGCTGTCAACGGCTTTCGTCATGTTGGCCAGTGCTCTATCCCGTCCCCGAGAACGTGCCCGTCGCCGCGCTAGAATCCCGGTCGGACAGCCATCCATTTCGGGCGCTGGTCGCTTCGGGTGACTCCATCCATGGATAACCAAACCGAGGCGGGCGTAGACTGTGCTGCCGTGCCACGCGGTCCAGTCGGCGGTCTTTGGGTAGCCGGGATCGCCAGACTCATCGACGAACATCATGTGCATAGGATCTTCCGATGGACATGCTGCGCTGGCTTACACCGGGTAATCCAAGGCTTCGGGGATCATGACCTGGGTGAGGGCTTCGGCGGCGCGGTCTTTGGCGAGGCGGGCGCCGGTGAGGCAACCGTCGAGCTTGAGGCGGAGACGGGCGAAGGGTTCGAGGCCGGCGAGTGACGCGCACGGGCCGGCCTTGGCGGGGTGGTCGGCGCCGGTTTCGGTGACGTCGGAGCAGGCACGGGCGGCACCGGCGATTCCCGGGATGATGCCTTCCAGGGCGTCGAGGTCCTCGGCGTCGTAACAGGCCTGGCAGCTCTCGCCGGTCCAGGCGGGATGCGGTCGGTAGCCGAAGGCAAGCTCGGCGCAGATGCGGCCGACTTCACCGGCAGCGCGAGCGGATTGGACGTGGCAGAGGTCAGTGAGGAAGGCGAGGGTGCCGGGGAGACCTTCGGCGAGGGCAGGGTTGGCGGGGCCTTGGGCGCCGAGTTCGAGGACATCGAGGATCTGGGCGCGGGCGGCGAGGAGCCAGCAGAGGGCGTCGGCGAGAGCGAAGGTCACGCTCTGTCTGGTCTTGTGGTAGAGCTTGGCGCCGTTGGGGTCCTTGGCGTCCTGGAGGAGTCCGAGGGTCCGGAGCCAGAGTTGGAAGGAGGTGGCGAGGGTGCAGGCGCCGGTGCCCGGGTGTTGGGCGGCGATTTGGCGGAGGTCGCGGATCCAGGAGCGGCAATGGGCGAGGAACAGTTCCTGGGTCATGGTGATGGAGAGTTGGAGGCGCTGGACGGCTTCGGGTCCTTCGTAGGTGGCCTCGAGCTGGGCATCCATCCACTTCTGTCCGAGGAAACCGGGGCAGTCCTCGGTGACGCCGTAGCCGCCCATGAGGCTGACGGCTTCACGCATCATGTTGGCGCCGTGGCCGGTGTTCCAGAGTTTGCAGGCGGGGCAGTAGACGTTGGCCAACGAATCCAGAAGTGCGAACTGGACCAGCGGGTCCTGTTGGAGGGCGGCGAAGCGGGTGGGGTCGCGATCGGGTTCCGGTTTGGCGGCGAGGGTGAGATACTCGAGGGCGTCGTTGGCGGCTCTGGAGAGGGCCTTGAAGGCGGCGCGGCCGGTGAGGTTTTGATCGGCCAGCCATTGGTCTTTTTGTTTCTCGAGGGGATCGAGAGTATCGAAGAGGCGCGCGGCGGCGAAGCCGAGGGAGGCGCTGGCTTCGCCGGTGGCCCAGACGTCGACGAGGCGGTGGAGAACGTCTTCTTTCTGTTGTAGGCCGAGATCATGGCGTGGCGATCCGGGCTGTCCGGCGCCGCCGCCGCGGAAGCGGGTGCGCTGGTAGCGGATCACGGGTTCGACGGCGGAGAGGAGCTTGGCGGAGGTCATGAGGCCAACGGTGACGCGGGTGCGGCGGAAGACAGCTTCGATGACTTCGCTGTGGGAGTAGCGGGGGATGATCACGCCGTCTTTGACGGTGTAGCCACCGACGATGCGGCTGGCCGGGACGCGGAGGCTGAACACGGGGTCGCGGGTCGAGGAGAGTTGGTGGACGAGCTTCTTGGTGGGGACGCCGCGGTCCCAGGAACCGGGATCGCCGTCTTCGAGGATGACCAGGCAGCTTCCCTTGATGCGGGGATCGCCGGAGTCGACGGCGGCGGTGACAACGTTGGCGAAGCCCATGTTGGTGATGAAGCGGCCGCGTTTGTCGATCTGCAGAATTGGCTCGGCGCCTTCCTTCCACTCGGCGACGGTGGCCTTTCCGCCGAGAAGTCCGGTTTCGACGCCGACGAAGGGGAGTGGTTCGGTCAGGGCGAAGGCGGCGCGGATGTGACGGCGGTCTTCATCGGGTTTGGGCGGGGCCGCGAGGGCCATGTAATGAGCGCGCTGCTCCGGGGTGCCGCGTTCATGGATGGGGGCGAGGCCGAGGTTTCCGGCCAGGCTGCAGGTGGCGGCGCCGGCGTCAACCCAGGACAATTCGAAGGCGATGAGGGCGAGGGCGAGGTTCTTGGGGCCGGGCAGGTAACCGCCGTATTCGGGTTCGAGGAAGGCGGTGGTGATGCCGCTTTCGTCGAAGGCGGGCAGGAGGCTGGCTTTGGTGTCAGTCCATTCGTGGCTGTTCCGGGCGCCTTCGGCGACCAGGCGGGCTACGGGGCCGCGGGCGACGGCGCGGGCGGCCTGGACGAGCATGGCCAGGTCGAAGCGGTCGGCATAGCGCCAGAGGATCTGGCGGACGTCATCTCCCGGGAGGGTTTGGAGGGTGGGCTGGGCGTTAGGTGGCGTCGGCATAATGGTTTGCGTCCGTCTGGACAGGCCGGCGATGGTGACAGCCGGGTGGGGATTTGGCAAGAATCCGGAAGAAATCAGTTGCACGGATTGTGGGGCGCCCAGTAGCGTTGCTGGCTCGTTTGAACGGAAACAAGGCGAGGGAGAATTTGAACTCAGAACTCTTACGCAAGGCGGCGGAGCAGGTCGGGAATCCGAACGTGCTGGTCAACCTGATCTCACGTCGTGTGCGGCAGTTGACTGCCGCGGGCGGAACGGGCACCCGGCCGTTGGTGGCCGAGACTGTTGGCATGGGGGCGGCCGATCTGGCGCTGCTCGAGCTGGTTGAGGGCAAGATGGGGTATGAGATGCTCGAGGCCCCCGGCCCGGCGCTGCCGCCTCCGAAGAAACGCCGCCGCAGCTAGCCGGAACGGCAGCCCACCTCAAGAACGCAGCGCCGGGGTGCGCGCGTCCGGCGTCTCTCCTCGCTGAAGCCCGTCGGGGAGGACCGGCGGCAAACCATTCCCGCTCGGAAGAGGCGGCGTGCGGAGGTTGGATTTGGCGCATGGCGGACATCCTCACCAATTCGAAGGCGCGGCGCGACTACCACATCCTGGAGACGTTCGAGGCCGGGATCGTGTTGCGCGGCACCGAGGTGAAGTCCCTGCGGGCGGGTTTGGGTCAGATACGCGACAGCTACGCGACGGTGGAGGGGGGGGAGGTCTGGCTGCACAACGCGCACATCGACGAGTATGCGTACGGCAACTGGCAGAATCACGCGCCCAAGGCTCCGCGGAAGCTGCTCTTGCACAAGTCGGAGATTCGCAAGCTCGCGGCGTTTGCCGACATCAAGGGGCACACGCTGGTCGCCCTCTCGTTCTACTGGAAGCAGGGAAGGGTGAAGGTGGCTCTGGCGGTCGGCAAAGGCAAAGTCCAATACGACAAACGCGAAAGCGTCAAACGCCGGGAGTCGGAGCGCGAACTGCGGCGGCTGACGCTGCACCGGTTCAAGGGGAAGGGCTGACCGATTCCTCGGGGGTGCCGGCGGAGGCGATGGTGAATTGGACTTTGCGGCAGACCTGGCTGAGGGCGGGGAAATCCGCGGAGCCGGCCTCGGTGACGTAGCCCTGGCGCAGCGCCAGTTGGCACCACTCCCGCGCCTCGCCGAGGCGTCCGCGGCGCCAGAGGGTTTCGATGATCCGTGTCAGCACCACCGCGGCCATCTTCGGTTCCGGCTGCTGCTCGGGGCGCGGGTTCGGCAGGTCGCGGAAGGCTTCCTGCGCCAACTGGAAACAGGCGGTGTCGTCCCCGCGATCCCACGCCAACTCGGCGCGCATCAGCAGGCAAGTCGGGCGCCGCGCGGGATCGACTTCGATCAACCGCTGCAGCGCGGTCTCGAGGTCAGGCGCGGGCGGCACGTAGAAAACCGAACGCAGGTCCGTGTAGGCTTCGTAAAGCACGGACGCGTAATCGCGCAGGGGCCGGGGATCCGTGGCGGCCTTTTCGACGAACTGCGACTGGAGATGGCCCAGCGCCTTGGCTTCGCGCTCGGCGTGCGATCCGCTGAACCTGGTCTGCAAAAGGTACTCCACGGGTTCGGCGGCAGCGGGGTGTTCCCGGTGCCAGCGGGTGAGGATGGATCGAACCTGGCGGACGTGGGGGACCCGGGACGAGAAGTGGAAAAGGGTGAGGGCTTGGAGGTCCTTTTCCGTGAGTGGGCGTGTCTGGAGGTATTCCCCAAAGTGCGTGGCCGGTCGTGGCCATTGGTTCTGGTCGTGACGCCCGGCGAAGGAAGCGGAGTTCTGCACGAAGAAAGCCCGCTGCGCGGCAAATTCCAGAATCGGGTAGTAATCGGAGTGCACTCTGCCGGTCGGCGGGAGGAAGTGCCGGGTGTCGACGGCGGGAATCACCTCGCGGGCGAGCAGAACCGGGAGGCGGAACATGTCGATGCGCTCGAGGTCGGCGCGGACGGCCGGGTGGTCAAACCGTTGCTGGAGGAGAGGCATGTCGACCGCCGGAGGGGCAAGGCTGCCGACAAGGAGCAAGTCCATCACATCGGTCTGCCAGACGCTGGCGTAGGGGAAGACGGAGAGAAAAGTGTTCAGGACGATCTCCAGAACCTCGTCGTCGGTTTCATAGGCTTGCACCCACTGGAGCATGATGCCGTTGGTGGCGAGACGGGAGCGGCAGTCCGTGTAATACTCCCGGCTGAAGACGCCGGCGACGCCCGCCATCCAAGGGTTGGATGGCTCGCTGACGATGATATCATATGTCCGGCGGGTGGTTTTCAGAAAGGACTTCGCGTCGTCGACCACCAGCCGGACTTTCGGGTGACGGTGGACGCCGTGATTGTGGGAGGCGAACCAGCGGGCTGCCTCCACGACTTCCGGGGAGATCTCGACGACTTCGATTCTCTCCAGTTCGGGGTGCTGGGCCAGGGCGCCGGCGGTGACGCCGCTGCCGAGGCCCACGACCAGGGCGTCGTGCGGCGCCGGGTGGAGCAGCGCCGGGATGTGGCCGCACAACATCTGGGTGGGCATGTCAAGGCCGGTGCTGGCGTCGGGCTTGCCGTTCACGCGGAGCGTGAGGTTGGTCTCACCCCCCTCGTAGAGGGCGTCGACCGTGACCGTCGAGCCGGCCCCATCGCGGCAATAAAGGAGGTTCACCCTGCGGAGGGCGTCGGCGTAGGCGGCGGAGTCCGGAGGTTGCTGCAGGCGCCACAGGGCAAGGCTGGACATGCGTTGCCATCTGGATTCGACGAGGCCTCCCAAGGGGATCATGACCGCGACGAGCGCCAGGGGGAGCAGGGCGGTGAGGGCTGGGCGCGGAAAGAGCCAACGGCGGCAGAGGGTGAAGCCGCCCAGCGCGGCGTTGAGAGCGATGCCGAGGAAGAACGTGCGAGCCAGGCCCAGGGCCGGGAGCAAGAGCAGGCCGGTGAGGGCGGCGCCCAGGACGGTGCCGACGGTATTGACCGCGAAGACGGTTCCGACGGAGCGCCCGGTGTGGCGGATGTCGTGGCTGGCGGCCCGGGTGGCGAGTGGCAGGGTCATTCCGAGGCAGAGGGTCGGCGCGAACATGACGAGGAAACAGATCAGGCCTTGGGCCACCTCGTAGAGGGGGTAAGCTTGGGGTTGCCGGGCCAGGAGACTGGCGACTTGGGCGAACCAGTGCGGGATCTTCACATAGAAACCGACCGTCAGGATGAGGGTGAGGGCGAGCGCCAGCTCGGCCCAGCCGAAAGCGTCCAGGCTGCGATGCAGCCTCCGCCAGCGGGTGACGACCCAGGAACCGGCGGCGATACCGGTGATGAAGGTCAGCAGCATGATCGAGAAGGCATGGGTGCTGGACCCGAGTGACAGGGCCAGCATGCGCGTCCAGACCACCTCGTAGAGCATGGCAACGAAGCCGGAGACGCCGGCACCGATGACGGCGAGCCGCCATTCGGGCGCCGTGTAGCGTTCGTCGGTTGAGGCCTCCGGTGCCTCCTCGGTCCGTGTTTGCCAGGAACCGGCGAGATGCAGGTGCATCATCAGAGCCAGAAGCCCCGCGCCCAGATTGAGCGCGGCCCCGGCCAGGACCGTCGATTCCAAGCCCAGGGCGGGGATCCACCAGAAGTCGGCCAGAAAGCAACCGGCGACGGCGCCGGCGCTGTTGACGAAGTAGAGGTTGGCCACCCGTTCCCGCAGTTCGCCGAGCGAGCGGGTGACCAGGCGGGTCATCACCGGCAGCGTCCCGCCCATCAGGGTCGTGGGCAGCAGAATCGTCAGCAGGCTGCAGGAGAACTTGAGGCCGAAGGCCGGGAGTCCGCCGGGGGCCAGATGCGCCGCCGCCGCCAGGTAGGCGCGGTGGATTCCTTCGTAGTAGAACGGGAAGACCAAGGCGAAAACGCCAATGCCGATCTCGAGCCAGGCATAGAGTGCCAGAGGGTGTGCCGTGCGATCCGCCCGGGCGCCGAACCAGGCGTTGCCCAGGGCCAGGCCGCCCATGAACGAAACGAGAACGGCGATGATGGCGTAGCTGGTGTGCCCCAGGAACAGCGCCAGGTAGCGCATCCAGACAATCTGGTAGACCAAACCCGCCGCTCCCGACAGCAGGAGGCAGGCGACCGCTGTTGACAGCAAGAATCGAGGGGCGCGGCTCATGGTGGGAATGGGCCCCCGCCAGACGGAGGCGCGTGGCAGTGGCGGAGGGAAAAACCCTCAACGCGCAGCGTCCGATTTGCAGCGATCAGCGCAGGGGACGCCGAGCGTTGAACGTGGAGCGTTGGACGTGGAGCGTTACCGTTCATGCGGTGCGCACTAGGATCTCGAGGGGGGCGGGTTGGCGTGCGGAACGACAGAGGCCGGGGCTCTGGCCCGCCGGCGGCGGGGCGCGCCTTTGGCGGCGGGCCGTTCGATGAGGCCGCGCGCTCTTCTCAGCAGGCGCCGCGCCCATCTGAATTCGAGTCCCAGGAGGGCGAGGCTGGCGGGGATGACGATGAAGGCCGGTCCGGGGGTGACCAGCATGATGACGCCGATGAGCAGCAAGGTCATGCCCACGACGAAGACCACCACGCGCCGGACCTGGCGGAAGCCGAGTCCCATCATCCAGGTCTTGATCCGGTTGAACATGCGTGTGCGGCCCGAGGCGCGGCGACAATCTAGACACGGGACACCGGAGCGCAAGGCGAACCGAACCGCTCGCGGCTGACAGGCGAGCTGGCGAGTCGGCAGGTCGGCCCGAGTTCCCCGCTATTGGTTGCCCGCCTCCGGCGTCGAGATGGGGAGCGATAAGCGGACGGCACCCGCTCCTCCGTCTTTGGGCTTGAGGATCTCGAGCCGGCCCTGGTGCGTCTCCGCGACTTTGCGGGTGACAACCAGGCCGAGGCCGAGTCCGACATTGCGGGTGGTGAAGAAGGGTTCGGGCACGCGACGGGCGGCTTCGGCGGTGAAGCCGGAGCCGTTGTCGCGGAAAACGAGGTGCATCCATTCCGTGCCGTTGCGGTCGGTTTCCGACTGGAGGCTGACATCGATCTTGGGGCTGGAGGGATTGGCCTGGAGGGCGTTGAGCAGGATTTCGGCGAAGGCGTGCTTCAAGGAGGCGCGATCGCCTTCGAGGGCGGCTTCGGGGTCGCCGAGCTTGCACTTGAGCACCGCGGACTTGAGCGGGTGGTATTTCTGAGCTTCCAGGTAGGCTTCCTCGAGCAGCGGGCCGAGAGCGATGCGCTCGCGGTTCGGGATGCTGTCGCGGGCGAGGAAGCGCATTTGGTTGATGAGACGGGTGACGCGGCGGACGCCTTCGGCGAGGGCGGCATCGAGCGAGGCGCGGAACTCGGGGTCGCTGTACTTCTTGGCGAAGAGCTGCTGATGGGTGGAGAGTGGCACCATGGCGTTGCCGACCTCGTGGGCGAGGCGGTCGGCCATTTGTTTGACGAGGCGAAGGTTGGCGGTTTCGAGTTCGAGGCGGTGGAGTTGTTCGGTTTGGGTGTGGTCTTCGACGATGAGGAGGGCGGAGCCGGGGAGTCCGGCTTGCTGGCTTTGGACCGGGACGATCGAGACCTGGTAGACGGTGTTGGCCGAATCGGGCGG
>CAYSPU010000251.1:0-8519 GCA_964432995.1 uncultured Verrucomicrobiota bacterium | reverse complement strand
GTGTCGAGGGCCAGGCTGGCGACGCGGCTTGCCAGCATCAACTCCGCGGTCAGAACAACGAAGCTTGTGTTGACCTTGCGAAAGAACGGCAGGGCCACCGGCGCAAACACGAGCGTCACCCAGGCGATCTCGGCAGGGATGCCGGTCTGGAGCAGGCCGAAGGCGTATACGCTCGCCATGAAATCGGTCAGCAACTCAAAGAAGCAGAGGAACAGTAAGGCGAAGAGGGGGATTTCGAGCGACACCGTTGTGCCGGGCTTGCTCATGGTTCCCGTGAAGCCGGTTCCATGTCTGGCAGGCTAACCTGAAGGAGTGTGTGCGCAAGTCCCTTCGCCGCCGAGAACGTCTACCATCTCGAACGCGACCGCGCGCACGCCGAAACCATGGCGGCGATGGCCTCGTTCGGGACGGGAGCGCGGGATTCAACGTCTCCAAAGCCGCGCGCAACCGGGGAACTAGCAGAACTGGGCGAGGTGCCTGGCGGCGAGGACGAAGCCCTGTTCGCGGCTCAGGGCGCTGTCTTCGTGTTCAATGCTCAGCACGCCGCGGTAGCCGCTCATCCGCAAATGATTGATGTATTCCCCCCACTGGATGCTGCCGGACCCGGGGATGACATAGCGCCACCAGCCGCGCCCGTAGATTCCCGTGCGCGCCCTGGCCTCGGCATCGATCAGGGTGTCCTTCGCATGCGAGTGGAAGATGCGCTTGCCGAACAGGCGGATCGGCAGGAGGTAATTGCATTCCTGGTGGACGAGGTGCGAGGGGTCGTAATTGAGGCCGAAATTGTCGTCCCGGATCGTTTCCAGCAGACACTCGAACGTATCGATGCCCTGCAGACAGGTCTCAAACCAGTTCTCGATGGCGATTCGGATCCCCTTGTCCTTGGCGTAGGCGAGGATGGGGGCGTAGACCTTGGAGACAACCTGCCGGATCTGGGTGATGCGGTCCATGTCGGGCAGCGGCATGCCGGTTTGCATGCAGAGCGTCGGCACACCCAGCAGGACGGCAGCGTCCACCATCTTCCGGGCGTGGCCCTGGAACTTCTCCTGGCCGCCAGGCTGGCAGGCATCCTGAAAGCAGGCGAGGCCGCTGATCTCCAGCTTGCGCTCGGCGAGCAACCGTTTGACCTCGTCGGCCTTGGCGGCATCGAACGTCCCCGGATCCAGATGCTTGCTGCCAGGGTCCGCGACCACCTCCAGGCAGGGAATGCCGGCTTTCGCGGCGAAGTCGAGCACGTCCACCAGGGGCCGGTCGCCGAACGGCACGGTCAGCATGCCCACCCGCACGCCCTTCTCCGGGGGAGGGTTCTCGGTTTGGGCGGCGGCAGTGGCCGCGGGGCCGGCGGTTTCCGTCAAGGCCGCGGCCCCCAACAGGCCGGCGGCGGAGCCAACGAATCCTCTTCGAGTGACAGTCTGCATAGTGTGATGGTTGAAGTCCGGGGCGAACGCTTCGCGGTTCCTCGAGAACCACTCGGGCGTTGTGTCCGTTCGCGGCAGTCTCGCGCCCCGGGCAATCGGCGGCAAGCGGCTTTCGCGCCGGAGCGAGTTTCGCGCGCGGGGATTTCAGTTGCGCGACCCGGGGTGCCGCCTACGATCGGGGCCGAGCACTGCCCATGGCGCACCGCCTCGACCTCTTTCTGTTTGCGCTTTATCTGGTGTTTACCATCGCGCTCGGCCTCTGGGTGGCGCGGCGAAGAACGGCCGACGCTCGGGACTACTTTCTCGCCGGAGAGGGCCTGCCGTGGTACGCGATTGGGGGCTCGATCATCGCCGCGAACATCAGCACCGAGCATTTCATCGGGATGATCGGGGTGGCGTATGCCGTCGGTTTTGTCGTGGCGCAGTGGGAGTGGGGCAATTGGTTCACGTTTTCGGCGCTGATCTGGATCTTCCTTCCCTACTACATCCGGGGCGGGCTGTACACGATGCCGGAGTTTCTCGAGCGCCGCTACAACACCACGTGTCGCTATCTGTTTGCCGTCTGCTCGCTCGTGCTGTGGATCGTCGCGCAGATGGCGGTCATCATGCTCGCCGGGGGCAAGGCGATGAAAGGGATGTTCGGCTGGGACGAAACCCTGACGATCGTGGGGCTGGCGGTGCTGGCCGGCAGCTACACGATCTATGGCGGGTTGCGATCGGTGGCCTGGACGGACTTTCTCCAGTTTGTGGTGATCATGCTGGGGGGGCTGGTGGTGACCGTCGCCGGCCTGCACCAGGTGGGCGGGCTGCCGCAGCTCATGGCCGCGGCACCGGAGAAGTTCCGGATCATCTACCCGATCACCGACAAGGAGTATCCCTGGTTCGGTGTCTGGACGTTGTTTCTGTCGATCGGCATCTGGTACAACTGCACGAACCAGTTCATTGTACAGCGGTGCCTCGGGGCGCGGAGCGAGTGGGACGCCCGGATGGGGGTGGTGTTTGCCGGGTTCATGAAGATCCTGCTGCCGCTGCTGGTGGTCGTGCCGGGCATCGTCGCCTTTCGGCTGTACCCGGATCTGCCGGACAAGGACCAGGCCTTTCCGACGCTGGTGCGTGAGCTGGTGCCGGTGGGGTTGAGCGGGGTGGTGATGGCGGGCCTGGCCAGCGGCATGCTCTCGCACATCAGTTCGGTGCTGAACTCCTGCAGCACCGTCTTCACCATGGACCTCTACCGCCCCTTCCTGGGTCGCCACCGGTCGGAACAACACCTGGTGGCGGTGGGACGCCTGAGCGCCTTTGTCATTCTGACGGTCGCCACCGCGCTGGCCATCTGGTTCAGCCACCGCCAGCTCGGCGTCTTCGTGCTGATCCAGAACATCGGCGCCTGGGTGGCGGCCCCCATCGCCGCCGTGTTCCTTCTGGGCGTGTTGTGGCGGCGCACCACGGCCTGGTCGGCGACCTTCTTCCTCCTCTTCGCCTTTCCGTACACCGCGGTGGTCGAGTATTACCTGTTCAAGCACGTTTCGTGGCTGATGCCTTTCGACAACTGGCTCAACCGCACGTTCCTCGTGTGGGCCAGCTCGATGGTTCTGCTCGTGCTGTTGTCCCTGGTCACGACGCCGCCCCCGCCGGAGAAGACCGCGGGGATCATCTGGTCCTGGAAGGTGGCGCGACTCCCGGAGGCGGAGCGCGAACGCAACCGCGGCCTGCGGAATCTCCTGCTCTGGTGGTGTGTCTTCGTCGGCATCATGGCGGCGCTCTACGCCTACGTGATGTGGTTCCAGTTCTGGGGCCCCGGGAGCCGGACCGGCTGAACACGATGCGCCCAGCGATTATGAAAACCAGGTTGTCATTGGATACTCTCCTCGGCCCCACAGGCCCGGGCATCGGCGCCGCCATGCGGGCGGGGATTCGGTTTCTCGAAGCCCGGGACACCCCGGAACTGCTGCCGCACGTCGGCAGGACTCTTCGCGCCCTACCGTCCTTCCGCGCGATCGACAAGTCGGCCCTCCCGGATTCCTACGGCGGGAGTCAGGCCGGGCCGGGCGACGACTTCCTCGTCGGCCGCGGTCTGTTCTACTTCAGCGAACGACGCCGGCTGTATCTGGACTGCACTTCGGGGCATTACCAGATGCTCTGGGGTTACCACCCGCCGGCGCTCGTCGCCGCCATCGACGCGGCTTCGCGCGCGGGCGTCGTCTGGGACAACCACTCGAACATACCGCAGGCGCCGCTCAAGCGGCTCGCCCACCAACTCGTCGCCCTGGGCAACGCGCCCGGGGAGAAGGACCCGCTCGACACCGTCCTGCTCGGGGTGTGCACGGGGTCGGTGGCCTGCGCGGCGGCGCTGAAGATCCAGCTCAAGGTCTACGAGCGCGCCCACGGCCGGAGGTCGGTGCCGGTGGTTGTCGTGCTCGAGGGCAACTATCACGGCACCGACATGGTGCCGCAGTTCCTGCGAGGTCTGTGGCCCGGCCTGGTGCGGCAGTTCGAGTTGGTCACCCTCCCGCCGAACGATGTCGCCGCACTCGAGCGCGCCTTCCGGAGACACGGCACGCGCGTGGCCGGGTTCTGGGCGGAGCCGGTGATGATGAACCGTGAGGCCATCGCTCTCGACCCGGCCTACTTGCGGCTGGCCCAATCCCGGTGCCGGGAGGTCGGCGCCCTGATGTGCCTGGACGAGATCCAGACCGGGTTCTGGCAACCGGAGGTGTTTCAGTATCGCGCCCTGGGGCTGCAACCGGACCTGGTGGTGTTGGGCAAAGGCATGACCGCGGGCTTTCACCCGTTGTCCGGCGTTTTGTTCCGCCACCGTCACGATGTCCTGGCGCAATACGATGCCATCAGCACGAACGGTTCGGCGGCGCAGCCGGCCTTTGTGGCGTTGGCCTCCCTCGAACTCATCCGCCAGCAGGCCGCGCGCATCCGGGCCGCGAGCCGGCGCATCGAGGAGGGCTTCCGCGCACTGGCCGACGAGTTTCCGCGTCGCCTCCAGGCGGCGCACGGCCGGGGCCACCTCGCCGGGTTGAAGTTCCGCGAGGTCGAGGACGCTCAACGTTTCCAGCGGCAGTTGCTCGAGGCCGGTCTGTGGACGCGCGTCCATGCCTACCATGAAGGACATCGAACGGTTCTCACCAAACTGGGCTTGCCGGCCGATGACGCCGTGATCGACTTCGTCCTGGCCAGGTTCCGCCAACTCCTCCGGAAAGGCACGCCATGACCCCCCCCGCCCGACCTCAACTGGGCCTGCTCTCCCTCACCCTCGAACTCTACGAAACACTCGCGCCCGGGCTGCGCGCGTCCCGCGAAGCCTGGCTGCGGGAGACCCTGATCCCCGCGCTCGGGACGCAGGCCGATGTCCATTTCGAGGGAGCCGTGTTCCGTCGCGAGGACATCGAGGCCACCGTCGCCCGTTTCGAGGCGATGCACCTCGACGCGCTCGCGGTGGTGTTGCTGACCTACTCTCCCAGCCAGCTCGCCCTCCCCGCTCTCCGGCGCACCCGGCTCCCGCTCGTCATCTGGAACACCCAGGAACTGCTCGCCGTCGACTCCGCGTTCACCACCGCCGCGATGATCGACAACCACGGCGTCCACGGCACCCAGGATTTGGCCAACGTCCTCACCCGCGAGGGCGTTGCCTTTCACTACGTCACCAGCGCGGCGACGGATCCGGACGGCCTGGCGGAGCTGGCGGACTTCGCGGCGGCAGCGGCCGCGGCGCGTCGCTTGCGCTCCGCCCGAATCGGCATGCTCGGCTACCCGTTCCCCGGCATGGGCGACTTCGCCGTGGACACCACGCGCCTGGCATCGACGCTCGGTTGCTCCTGGGTGAACCTGACCGTCGAGGACTACATCCAACGTTCGGCCGCGGCCGCCGCGGCGGAGGTCGCGGATCTCGTGACGGACTACCGGCGAAGCTACGAGGTCGCTGCCGACGTGACGGACGCGGATCTGGATGCCACCGCGCGCGCGGAGCTGGCGTTGCGCGGCCTGGTTCGCGACCACCGGCTGGACGCGTTGACCTATCAGTTCCTGGCGTTTGGGGACGATGCGCGGACTTCGACGTTGCCGTTTGTGGCGGCCAGCCGGCTCATGGCCGAGGGCGTGGGATTCGGTGGGGAAGGCGACGTGCTGGCGGCGGCGGCCACGACGTTTGTGAACTGGCTCCAGCCGCCGGCCAGCTTCTCCGAGATGTTCACCATCGATTTCGCGGGCGGCAGCCTGTTCCTGAGTCACATGGGCGAGGCCAACGTGGGCATGGCCCGCCGCGACCGCCGCGTGCCCCTGGTGGCGCGACCAACCCCGATCACCCGGACCCGCGACCGCCAGTTGGCGTTGGTGACCAGCTTCGCCCCCGGACCGGCCACCCTCATCGCGCTGACGCCCGGCCCCGGTCTCCGCTGGCGGCTGATCGCGGCGCCGGTCACCGTGGAGGACTTCGGGCCGCTGCCGGGATTCTGCGTGCCCCACTTCAAGCTGCGGCCGGCCGGCGACGTGCGGGACTTCCTCACGGCGTATGCCAAGGCCGGCGGTCCGCATCACAACGTCGTGTGCTTCGGTGACGCTCGCCGTCGTCTCCGTCTGGCGGCGGCGATGCTCCCGGCCGACTACCTCGAGCTCCAGGAGTCCCGGCGCACGGGGTGTTGAAGAAGCCCTCACCCGCCCTCGCCGCCGCGGGGGCGCCTCTCCCATCGGATGGGAGAGAGCGGGGGGTGAGGGAACGCGGTGCAGGAAATGGTGACGTCGAGTTGGAGAATCTCAACGGATATCGAACATGTTTCTTGGACTGGACTTGGGAACGACCAACGTGAAGGCGCTGGTGACCGACCGCGCGGGGCGCCCCCTGGCGCGCGGCGCCTGCCCCGTCCGGCTGTTCCATGTCGGCCAGGGAGGCGTCGAGCAGGACCTCGAGGAGATCGAGCGGGCAACCGTCACCGCCGTCCGCGACGCGGTGCGTTCCGTGGACGCCTCGGCCATTCAGGCGGTCGGCGTTTCCAGTCAGGGCGGAGCGATGCAGGTGCTCGACGCCCACCGGAGGCCTCTGGGCCGCGTTGTCAGTTGGCTGGACCAACGCGGGCGACCCTTCGACGACGCCCTCACCGCCGAGCTGGGCCCCGCGTGGTTCCGGCCTCGCATCGGTCACGGGCGTTCGGGCATGGCCATTGGCCAGGTGCTCCGCCTCCGACACGAACAGCCCCATGCGCCCGACGCCGTTCCCCGACTTGGGTTCGTGGGCGATCTCATCGTCGAACGGCTCTGCGGCCGGGCCGCTCACGACTGCACCTCATGCGGCCTGACTCTGCTGCACAACCCCGGCCGGCGGGACTACGATCCCGAGGTGCTCCAGCGCCTGCAACTGCAGGCGAGCCAGTTGCCGGATTTGGTTGATCCGCGCGAAGCTGCGGCTGGTCTGCGGGCGGGCTTTGCCCGGGAAACGGGCCTGCGGCCCGGCATTCCGGTCTCGGCCGCGGTTCACGACCAGTATGCCTCGGCCCTGGGCACCGGCGCGGTGCGCCCCGGACGGGTCATGGTCGGCACGGGCACCGCCTGGGTGCTCCTGGCCGTCACCGATCAGCTCGTGGCCCCGGTCATCGACGAGGCCTACGTGTGCGGGCACGTGGTGGAGGGGCTCTACGGACAGATCCTCTCGCTGGTCAACGGCGGCAGCGCCCTGGCGTGGGCGCTCGACCTGATGGGGGTGGCCGGTCGGAACGGGCGCGAACTCGAGGCGCTGCTCGCCTCCGCCCCGCCGGGCAGCGACGGCCTCCGTTTCTGGCCTTTCCTGGTCCCGGCGGGCGCCTCGCAGCTCGCACCGGAAACCCGGGGGCAGTTGTCAGGCCTCCAACTCGCCCACGGCCGGGGCCACGTGGCTCGCGCCGTCGTCGAGGGACTCGTGTTTGAATTGAACCGGCACCTGGATTTCCTCCGGAACGCCGGGCTGCCCCTGTGCGAACTGGTGATGAGCGGCGGCGCTGCCTCCAGCCAGGTGACGGCGCGGGTCGCGGCGGACGTCACCGGTTTGCGGTTGCATTGTGTGAGCGGGGGCGAGGCCAGCCTGCTCGGGGCGGCCATCATCGCCCGCGGTTTGCTCGAGCCGCAGACCGCTCTGGTGGACCTGGCGGATGCCATGGCGCCACCTCTTCAGATTGTCGAACCGGGTGCGGATGCGCACTTCTACCAGCGGCAATACGAATACTACCGGCGTTCATTGCCCGACAACGGAGGGAAACGACCATGACTTCGGTCCCACTGCATTTCGTCTGGCACTACACCGACGTGGATCGCGCGTTCTGGGCCGAACACCTCGAGGGCTGGCTCCCCCACCGCATCCTGGATGCCCACACCCATGTCGCCGATCCACGCCTGCGACGGGAACCGGTCACCGACGCGATGCGCCGGCAGTACTGGGTCAACGAGGTCTTCGAACCGATCGACGCGCCCACGGCCGAGCGTTGCCACGGGACCGTGTTCCCCGGGCGGGAGGTGCGTTGCGTGGCGTTCGGCGTGCCGGATCTCAGCTTCGACGTCGAGGGCGGCAACGCGTACCTGCAGCAGGAATGCCCCAAGCGCGGCTGGCACAGCCTCGCGGTGGCCCCCCCGCAATGGACGCCGGAACAGGTGGCTCGCCTGCTGGAGGCGCCCGGCGTCCTCGGCGTGAAACCCTACTACGCCTTGATCAGCCGGAACCCCGAGACCCGTGACGCTCACCTGGAAGCGAGCATCTTCGATTTCCTGCCGCATTCCACGCTCGAGGTGCTCGAGGAGCGCCGCGCCTGGGTCACCCTCCACGTCCCGCGGGCCGGTCGACTCGGCCATCCCGACAACGTGCGCGAGGTGCGCGAGATCCGGCGCCGCTACCCGAACGTGGTGTTGGTGATCGCCCACCTCGGCCGCTGCTATACCGAGATCCACGCACGACAGGCCCTGCCCCAGTTCGCCGACGACCCGGGACTGTTCTTCGATACCTCCGCCGTCTTGAACCCGGTCTGCCATCGGATCGCGCTCGAGCACTTCGGCCCCCGCCGGCTCCTCTACGGCTCGGACAATCCGATCTTCTACATGCGCGGCCGCCGTCAGTATCGAGGAGACGTCTACCTCAAC
>CAYSPU010000250.1:0-8545 GCA_964432995.1 uncultured Verrucomicrobiota bacterium | reverse complement strand
GAAACCGTAATCCCAGTGAAACGTCCAGGCCAACCCGACGCCCGCCGCCGACGGCAGATACTTCTGCTGGCGCGGGAAGACCGACGGGAGCAGGACCAGCACGACTCCGACGAGCGCGCCGGCCAGGATCGACCAGCGCTTCAACGGGTGGAGCACGTCGATCCCCTGGCTCATGGCGGTGGCGACCGCGCGCCAACTCTGCGCGGCCGGGGCGGGGAATTGGTCGGAACTGAGCGCGGCGGCGTTCGGGACCAGGATGGTGAAGGCGAGCACGGCGGCCACGGTGCCGGTGAAGATGCCCGCGAACTGAGCCAGAAACTGCTTCCGCGGATTCGCGCCCAGCAGGTAACCGCTCCGGAGGTCGGTCAGCAAGTCCGCTGAGGCGAGGGCGGAACCGGAGACCACGTTGGCGCTCATCAGCGTGGTCGTCGCACTCCCCGGATGCAGGCTGCCGATCGTCAACTGGGTGATGTGCCCCATTGCCCCGGTGGGCGTGGTGTCCGTCTCCCCCGTGACACGGCAGGCCACCAGCGCCAGCGCAAACGACAGCACCAACGCGAGCAGGGCGATCCAATAGGGGATCTCGAAGTAGGCCTTGGCCAGAAACGCGAGCGCCACCAGACAGACCACCTGTCCGATCACAAACCACGCCATCGGCGCCTCGATCGCCTCGAGCGGATCGGCTGCGGCACTGCCCCGACGGAACATCCGGCTCAAACTCCGGAAGGCGCGCAAGGAGGTCCGCCATTGCATCAGGAAACTCAGCACGCCGGCGCTGACCATGCAGGACACCCCCGCCCAGAGCGTCCACTGGAGGAGCCCCTTGAAGCCAGTGCTCCGGCCCACCTCCTCCGGCCAGACGTCGTCCAGCAACAGCCGATTCAGCCGCAAGCGATTCGCATCGTCCGGATTTCCCGCCATGAGCCGGCGCGTCTCGGCCGAGAGCGTCACGCCCGCGAAGCGCTCGGCGTCATACAGCGACGGCCCGCGCAGCATCCGGTCCAGATCGGCCGCCAGGAGCCCGGCCGCCGCCGCGCGATCCCCGGATGCGTCCTGCAGCGCCTGTTGCGTGGCCGGCGACAACTGGCTCCAAACGTGTCGGGCGACGCCGTTGGTGGGGTTTTGGAGCGACACCGTCAGGGCCGCCTGGTCTTTGATGCCGGTGGCCGCGAACTCGGAAGTGAGCCCCTTCTGCTGGAGGACGGGCACATAGACCGCCCAACACAAAGTGCCGGCAACGACCATGCTCGCCGCCACCCGGATCCCCGTCAGCGCGCCGGCCGCAATGAAGATGGGATCCCAGACAAACGTCACCGTCCGCGCCAGCCACACCGGGCCCAGGACCACGCCGCTGAACTTCGCGGTGAGCGCCCCGATCGACCACGACTCGAGTCCCTTGCTGATCAGGCGGAGTCCGTCCGTGAGAAAGGCGCTCACGGCCGCCAGCACGCCGGCGATCCCGAGGGAAATGGCGGCGCGCACTCCCCGCTCCCCGGTGGCGTAGAGGGCGCGCAACGTCTCGGCCGCCGCCATGCCCGTCGGAAACCGGAGTTGCTCGATGTTGACCATCTGGCGTTTCATCGGGATCGCCAGGGTGACCCCGAGAGCCGCCATGAGAAAGACCCACGCCAGCGTCAGCCCCAGCGGCAGCGGCTCCCCATGGATCAGAATGTACGCCGAAAACGCCGATACCAGCGTCGTCCCCGTCGAGTAGCCCGCCGCGCTCGCCGTCGACTGCATGCAGTTGTTCTCCAGGATTGTCATCTGGGTGCGCGCCAGCCCGATCTTCCGCAGGAAACTCCAGATCGAGTAGGAGAGAATGCAGGCGGTGATGGCGACGCCAAACCCCCAGCCCGCCTTGAGGCCAACGTAGAGATTCGTCAGCGCCAGGACGCCGCCCAGTACCGATCCCATCAACACCGCCCGCCACGTGAGCTGCGCCATGGAATCGCCCCGACCCCGGTAGATGTGCTCATACCACTGCCGCTCAATCTCCTCCGGTGTTCCCTGGAACCCCTCGGCAAAGAACTTGTCTTCGATGGATGGCGACGGAGAGGAACTCCCGGAGGCGGAGGTGGCGCGGTCGGCGTCAGGCATGGCGTATCTTGCGAAGGCGCGTCCGGCTTGGCAAGACGGGGAGTTGAGGGTTGGCAGGTTCACGGTTCAAGGGGATCGAGGGGTCACATCTTCATTATTGACATTTCTGGCGGCGTTGGTGCCCCTTCCTCAACCATGGCGCGTCCGTTGCGAAGGCAACCTGCCGGAGGACGGTGTCCGGCGGCGGCGGGGTCGGCTGGAGCTTCTGGAACTGGCGGGGTGATCGGGCGGAGTGGGTGAGGCGACGGTGGCGCCGGCGATCCGGCGGGTGCGACAGCGGATCGGCTGGGGCGAAGCTTGGCGGCGCCGCATGGACGCCGCGAGCGCTCAATTGTCAAGAATGAAGATGTGACCCCATGACACCCAGGGACAACTGGCTTGCGCGGATCCGAGATTAGGACGGATTCCCATGCGGAAATGAGGGAAGGCCCTATTCCCGAGGCGCCTGAGTTGGTGAAGACTGGCGCAACCGGCTGGGGCGTCGGCGCCGGCTGCTCGAGTGCCGGCCCAGCACGCCAGCGGCGCCCGGGACAGGGGCATCCTGGCGGATGGGGCACGGCTGTGTGCGTCAGTCGCGATGGATTCGTGCGACCTCGCCGGGGCGATTCCTCAGGTAGCGTGTTATGAGCAATGAAACCGCGACCAACCATTGCCCGCCCTGCGGCGGGGCCATCCCGGATGGTGCGCCGCCAGGACTCGGCCCCCAACACCTGATGGCGGGTGTGGGCCGGACGCAGGTAATCCCCACGCTGTCCGCCAACGCCGACGGGCCGCCGCCGTTGGCGGACGTGGCCGCTGCTTTTCCGCACCTCGAGATCATCGAGTTGGTGGGCAGGGGCGGGATGGGCTGTGTGTTCAAGGCACGGCAGCCGAAACTGGAACGGTTGGTCGCGCTGAAGCTGCTGCCGACGAAGTTGGCCGCCGAGCCGTCGTTCCGCGAGCGCTTCCGCCGGGAGGCGCGCGTGTTGGCGCGGTTGAACCACCCGAACATCGTCAGCGTTTACGACTTCGGCGAGGCGGGCGGGTTCTTCTACCTCTTGATGGAATTCGTCGATGGCGCGAACCTGCGGCAGGCGATGCGGGCGGGCCGGTTCCCGCCGGAGCAGGCGCTGGCCATCGTGCCGAAGATCTGCGAGGCGCTCCAGTTCGCGCACAGCGAAGGCATCCTGCATCGCGACGTGAAGCCGGAGAACATCCTGCTGGATACCAAGGGGCGCGTGAAGATTGCCGACTTCGGCATCGCCAAGCTGGTCGGCGAACCGCAGCCCGTGATGCGGCTCACCGCCACCGGCGCGACCATCGGCACGCCGCAGTACATGGCACCCGAGCAGCTTGAACGACCCCAAGAAGTGGACCATCGCGCCGACATCTACTCGCTGGGCGTGGTGTTCTACGAGATGCTGACCGGCGAGTTGCCCATCGGACGTTTCGCCCCGCCTTCCCACAAGACGCCGATGGACCCGCGCGTGGACGAGATCGTGCTCCGGGCGTTGGAGAAGGAACGGGAAAAGCGCTATCAAAGCGCGGGGGAGGTGAAGACGAGTGTCGAACATCTGGCCGGAACGCCGGGAAACCCCGGCCCAACCCAGCCGATTCCGGCGCCCGATGATGATTTCGTCTTGTGCAATCCGCGGCTGCCCAGAATGGCCAAGGCCATATCGGTGTACGCGATGGTGGTATGCCCGGTGCTCTGGCTTGTCGGAGCCATGGCTTCCGAGCCGCAGCATCACGCGAATCTCTATGCCGATTTCGTGCAGAGGATGACGGACGGCTTCGTCCATCTGGGCGAACTGGTGGGAGCGGTGATCTTCGTCCTGGGCGGAATCCGGTTGCGCCGGCTGCGCCCTTCCGGTCCGCGCCTGATCTCGACGGCCGTCTGGACGCACCTGGCAGCGGTTGCCATCGCCCTCCTCGGCGGCATTTGGGTTGAAATGCTGAATCGCCACTCGATGGCGGAGGCCGAGGTCGCCATGCCCCTCGGCGAGGCGGTCCTCGTGGTCCTGGCTTTGGCTTCGTTGGTGTTCGAGATTTGGGCGTGGGTCTGGCTGCGCCGCCACGCCCCTCGATTGAACGCAATCTTCGCCACCGCCGCCCCCGCAACGCGGCTCGGAAAGCCGCCGGCGGAACGCCTGGGGCGACGTGCCACCATCTCGGCCGTACTCTCGATGGTCAGTCTGATGTTGGGACTGCCCTATCTGGGCGCGGTCGTGTTCATGGGCGCGGTGCTACGGATGCAAGCACCTTCGGTCGGCTTTGGCCCTCCCGAGTTTGTTATCATGGCGATCAACTTCCTATTGGTCGTGGCGTGTGGATTGGGCGGCTTCCTTCCGGGCTGGTGGACCTTGCGGGACATTCGCGCTGCCGGCGGCCAGGGGCGCGGATTGAAGCGCGCGCTGCTGGCCACCCTGGCCTGGCCGGCGCTGCTGACACTGGTCGCAGTGGCGTTGGCTGTTTCCGCCCTGTTGGGAGGGTACCTGCCCAACGGTCGCGGGTTCGTTTGGAAGATGGGCGTGACCACCATTTTGTCCACCACCGCCGGTGTGCTCCTCGTCTTGGCGGCGTGGCGCTGGGCGCGAGCGATTCCGCGCGGTCAAAGGGGGGCGCAGGCGTGGAGGGTGGCTGGGGTGGCCACGCTTCTCCTGCTGGCGCCTTCGCTTCCGGTGTCGCTGTGGAGTGGGATGATGACCGTTCGCGGAGCGCCGGGGTCGGCTCCGGCGGCTGCCCAGGCCGCGCTTCCGACCCACCCCAGTCCGCAGCCTTCCGACGCTCCTTTCGCCGCGACGCGCTGCCCGCTGCGGCCCGAGTGGTCGAATATCCGTGTTTGACCCCGGGGCCCGCTTTCGCCTTGACGGCCACATCGGATCGGGCAGCCTCGCGAAGGTTTGGGAAAGCAGAGGTTCGTCCGATGAAAGCGACGCTCGTCACCGATGGTGTCTATCGCCTGTCCGCGAACGTACACGATATCCTGTTTGAAGGCATGTGGCCGGTGCCGCACGGCGTCGCCATCAACTCGTATCTCGTCCGGGGTGAGAAATGCGCCATCATCGACGGTGTTTGTGGATGGGATGGCGTGCCGGAGACCCTGCTCGCCCAACTGGATGAGCTGGGCATCGACGTCAACGACATCGATTCCGTGGTCATCAACCACATGGAGCCGGATCACTCGGGGTGGCTGGAGGCGTTCCGGAAGATCCGCGGGAGTTTTTCCATCTACGCCACCGGACGCGCGAAGCCGCTCCTGGAGGCGTTCTACGGCATCTCCGACAACATCCGTCCGGTGAAATCAGGCGACACGCTGGACCTTGGCAGCGGGCGGGTCTTGGCGTTCGAGGAGATCCCGAACGTGCACTGGCCCGAGACGATGGCCACGTACGACACGAAATCGAAGACGCTCTTCCCGTGCGACGCCTTCGGATCGTTCGGCAGCGTTGCCGACGACGCTCCTTACGACGACACGTTGCAGGAGGAACAGATCGAGTTCTTCGAGCGGGAGATGGAGCGCTACTACGCCAACATCGTCACCCTGTACTCGCAGGCGACGCAGAAGGCGATCGAAAAGGTCAAGGGGCTCGAGGTCAAGATCATCGCGCCCGGGCACGGGATCGTGTGGCGTCGCCACCCGGAGCGGGTCATTCGCGATTACACGCGGCTCGCGGGCTACGCGAAGGGACCCGCGCGTGCGGAGGTTGCGGTCATCTGGGGCAGCATGTACGGCATGACCGGGCTCGGGGTGCAACCGGTGGTGGAGGCGATCGAATCACAGGGGGTCAGGACGCGCGTGCACCGCATTCCCGAGAGCGGCATCAGCTATGTGCTCGATTCGGTCTTGCAATGCTCCGGCGTGGTGTTGGGCATGCCCACGTACGACTACAAGATGTTTCCCCCGATGGCCGCGGTTCTGGATGAGGTTGGCAAGAAGAAGATCATCAACCGCAAGGCGTTCCGGTTCGGATCCTACGGCTGGTCCGGTGGGGCGCAGAAGGAGCTCGCCGAGATCAACGAGCGCCTCAACATGAATTGGGATTACCTGGAACCGGTGGAGTTCAAGGGACGCCCCACTGACCGTGACGGCGCCCTCCTGCGTCAGCGCGGCGTGGAGTTGGCCGCGGCGGTCAAACGGTGGGTCCTGGGCGATGCCGCCTGAGGTCGCGGTTCGGATGCGCCGGCGGTGACCGTCGCCTTTGGCTGCGTCGGGTCCCGGGCGGCGCAGGAGGCGGACCTCCCTGCGACCGTGGACCAACACGGGGCTAGCGCCGCAACGGACCGAGCTGCCGCGCCACTTCCCGGATCCACTCCAGCCCGGGGAGGGCGTAGGGGCGGAAGAGTTCGTGGTGGCCTTCCTGTTCGTGGTAGAGCAAGGCGCGATGGAGTCCCAGGGAGCTGGCCGCCGGATCGTCGATCAGGCTGGCGGAATCATTCGCGCTCATCTGGAACAACACGCGGAGCGCGCACGCGCTCAGGGTCTTTCGTCCGAGGAAGCGCGCGACGTTGCTGTAGGCATCGCAGCTTGCCAGCACGTGAACGCCCTGGCTCGGGCCTTCATTCAGCAGCGTGAGCAGTTGGGCCGCGGGATCGGCCGATTCCTCGTCCGCGGTGGACAGGCTGAACTCGTCGGTCTGGCGAAGCTTCTTGAAGTTCTGCAGGCCGTGGATGAGCAGAAAGGTGGTCGGCGACTTCGCGCTGGGGGCATCCTCCCTGGGTTCGTGCAGGAGGGCGGCCAATTGGCTCATGGTGTCCGCGAGTTCGGCTCCTCGCACGCGGCGGATTTCATGCGGGACGGCTTGCAGCAGTCGCTCGAGGAACTCGTGGGCCGGCGAGGCGGGCGCGGCGCTGTCGAGCAGGAGGAACCGCGCGGTGCCCGGGGGGAACTGGGCGGCGAGCGAGACGAGGGCCACCGAGAGGAGGGCGAGCGCCGCTTCCTCGCGTTGGCCGACGACGAGCAGGTTGTGGCCGGTCTGGCGGCGGAACACGATTTCGGTGGGTCCCTTGATGGAATTGGGGGCGCCGAGCCAGACGCGGGGGGCGGGCGCCGGTTGGGGGAGAGGCTTCTCCAGCAGCGCGCGCAGCAAGGGGTTGTCCCGGACGTCAGCGGGGGCATTGCCCTCAAAGACGAGCGGATCGGGGCAGGGCCTCGCGCTTTGGCCGGCGCGCATGCGGGCGCGCTCCAGGCATGCCTCGCGCACGTCATCCGGCAGCCACACGGTTTGGAAGGGGCTGTTGCCTTCGAGCGCACCCGCCATGTCGTTGTAGATGCCTTCGCCCGGGCGCGAGAGGAGGCGCGGCGCGGCGTTGCTCTCGTCCATGATCAAGTAGGCGTCCGCCTCGTTGCATTGGAGGGCGATGCGGATGACCATCTGGCCGATGGTCGCCCGGGCCAGCGTGTAGGCGCCGCCGAGGCTCTGCGACCCGAGCAAGACGTGGATGCCGAAGGCGCGCCCCTGCCGGACGATCCGGTCCAACAACACGGCCGCGTTCTGCGCGATGCGGTCTTCTTCGACAAAGAACTCCTGGAATTCGTCGATGATCAGGAGCGTGCGGGGCAGCGGTTCGCGTCCGCCGGCGCGTTTGTAGCCGGCGAGATCCTGGACGCCGAGCTGGCGGAACAGATCGCCGCGTCGCCGGAGTTCCAGGTCCACGCGTTCGAGCACGCTCAGTCCGAATTGGCGGTCGCTCTCGATGGCGACGACCCGCGCGTGGGGGAGGCGGTGGGTGGCGTAGCACTTGAACTCGACGCCTTTCTTGAAGTCGACGAGGTAGAACTCGATCTGGTCCGGGCTGCACCACAACGCCAGGTTGGTGACGATGACGTGGAACAGAGTGGACTTGCCGGAACCGGTCTTGCCGGCGATGAGGCCGTGTTGGCGGGTGCCACGGCCGATGGCGAGATACTGGAGTTTGGTCGCACCCGCGCGGCCGATGGGGACGCGGATTTCCTCGGTCGCGTCCGCCGTCCACAGTGCGGCGTCGTCCGGGGCGACCTGGGCGAAGGGGACCTCGACGCGACCGGCGTCTTTGCTGCTCCGCCCGACCTCGTGCAAGAGGAAAGTGGCAAGGTCGGGGTCGGGTGGGGCGTCCAAGAGCAGCCGGGTGCCGGGCAGGGGATGGTTGGTGAGGACAAAGCCGCGCGGGGTGGCGGAGACGCAGACGCTGCGTTTGCGGAGTTCCTCGGGGACGAAGTCGTGGGGCAGCGCGTGGCGGTGATCCCAGTGGATCAGGGTGAACACGCCGCAGCGGGCGCCACTGGCCGCGATACTGAGGAGGCGGCGCGCGGCCGTTTCGCTGAAATTGACCGGGAAACCGGCGATGACCAGGAAATGGTATTTCTCCGCGATGGTGCCCGCCTCGGCATTGTATTCGGCGATGGTGGCATACTCGTTGCGGAGGTACATCTGGATGACCTTCTCCATGTGCTCGGTCAACTCCGCGAGTCGTTCTTCAATCTGGTCCG
>CAYSPU010000249.1:0-8545 GCA_964432995.1 uncultured Verrucomicrobiota bacterium | reverse complement strand
TCGGAGGCGCGTCCGGCGTGTGGTGCTGCTGCCCGCCGGGACGTCGGGCGGTCCGAAGGAGCGGCGGGGTGCACCCCGCTTGAGCAGGCGAGGCACTTGGAGGATGCTGTACAGCCGACTCCCCGCGACCGGCGGCGAAGCCGATGCGCGGGGAGCAGCAATCCGCACGATGGAGCTGGCTACCGGGCCAGGGCAGCGTCGATGAGCGCTTGGGCGTCGGCAATCAGCGGCTTGGCCACGGACTGGTTGACCCCTCGAGCGCGGAGAAGATGCTGCATCAGTTGGAGTTCATGCACGCCCAACCGGGTCTTCCCATGGTCGAAAGACCGGGCGGCGTTCCGCAAGATCACCAGGCAAGCCGCCTTCTTGCCGCAGGGCAGCTTGGCGCGGGCAACGTTCGCGCTCAGCTCGCGCACGGCCGTCGCTACCGTGATCACCCGGACCACGACGGTGTCTTCGGCGCCGGATTGACCGTCGGTCACCACCAGGCGGAAGGTGTGTTTGCCCATCGGGCGGCGAACCTCGGCCGTGATTCCTTCGGCCACCAACTGTCCGTCGGCAAACCAGCCGAAGCTGAGCGCATCCCCGTCGGGGTCCGAGGATTGCGCACCGTCGAGACGCACCAGGGCGTCCTGGTTGTTCGACGAAATCACGCGCCGGGCGGTGCCGGAAGCGTCGGCTACGGGAGGTCGGCCGGCCTGTTCCACGGTGATTTCCACCGAGTCTTCGGCCGAAAGCGTGCCGTCGCTGACCTGCAGGGTGAACGCGTGCGTGCCCACGCCCAACGAGACCGTGGTGGTCGCCGTCGAGGCAATCACCCGACCGGCGGCGTCCCGCCACGCGTAGGTGAGGGCATCGCCATCCGGATCGGTGGAGGCGGATCCGTCCAGAGTCACGGTCGCTTCGGCGCCTGCCTGGACGACGACGCTGGTTTCGGATGCGGCGGCCTCCGCCGTTGGTCCCTGGTTCGATCCCTGTTCGAAGGCGTAAGCCGCGCCCTCCAGGTCCGAGCCTGACGGGCAGGAGCCATAACTGCAGCCCGGGGCGCCGACCGCGAGCAGATTGTCCGCATACGCGACCGCGAAGCCGAAACGTTGTCCGGGAACCCGGCTCGGCAGCACCAGTTTCGACCCGTTGCCGAATCCGTTTTCCGTGGTTTCGAAGAGGTAGACCGCTCCGGCGCGGTTCACCAGGTCTTCGTCGGTTGAACCGGAGCTGTGGCTCTCTTCGGGGGCGCCGATCACCGCGACGCCGTTCTGAAAGGCAAGATCATAGCCGAACTGGGCGCCGGGCTTGCCATCGGCGGCCTGCAATGAACCCGCGGGGATCCAGGCCCCGGTCGCGTCCAGGCGGTAGATGGGAACTGCGCCGGCGAGGACGTCGGCGCCGTGTTGCCCCGGCGCGCCCACCAGGAGTTGCGCGTCGTCCAAGGCGACCGACCATCCGAAGAAACCCGAATCCTGCGGAGCATCCGACGCGAGCATTTGCTCCTCGAAGCTCCCGTCTTCGAGCAGGGTGAAGACAAAGGCCGCCCCGGCTTCGTCGACCCCGGTGAAGCTCATTTGATACGGGGCGCCCACGGCCACCCTGGCGCCCTGCAGGTCGACCGCCGCGCCGAATTGGCTGCCGCCAAACGCACTGTACGAGAACAGGCGCGCCTTCTCGACCCAGTCGTTCAACGTCGAGTCCCAGTCAAACACGTAAGCCGCGCCGGGGGCCCATCCGGCCAGACCGTCCCCGAGGGCGCCGACCACAATCCGGCCGTCCTCGACGGCGACGTCGCAGCCGAAGTATCGGTATTCCTGGGCGGTGTCCGGCCGGAGCATGCCCAGGGGCACGGCGTTGAGTGATGGTCCCTCCACGCTCAGCACGAAGACGTAGACGGCGCCGCCATACGCCGCCTGCCCGGAGTCGTTCTCGGCACCGACCACCAATAGCTCCCCGCTCATCGCCACCGCGTTGCCGACGACACCAGGCGGAGGGAGAATCTTCAGTCGCAACGACCACTCGTTCTCGACCCGCGCGAACAGATACACCGCCCCCGCCGGGCCCTCCGCACCGACCTCATTCGGCGCGCCGATCGCCACCAGATTCCCGCTGGCAGCGACGGCCGCGCCGAACCATTGGCCGGAATGGGAGACCACCAGCGGATCGTCGGGATCCGGAGGAAGGGTGATACAAGTGGACGGTGTGAAGGCGTACAGCGCGCTTCCCAGCAGGACGCCGCAGAAGCCGATGGTCCATCGGTTGACGGTGACGGGGAATCTCCTCATGGCTTTCTCACATTTACGACTTGGTTACTTCGTTACGAGCACCGGTCGGCGCCACCGCCGGCCCATCGACCTTCCGGAGCACCGACTGTACCGATGAAGTCCCATCCAGCCGTGCCCCGCAGGTGAACCAACAGAAACCCGTTTCCTGTCCGCAATCGGGTCGAAGACGCGACGTCTGCACCGAATCGAGACGGAAACGGAGACTCTCGTCGCAGGAGACGACGCGGCGGCTGTCTCCGCAGACCTGAGAATCGGTCGTACCCTCGCTGCGCGCGCGAGAACCCCAAGAAAGGACGGAGGAACTCGGCATCCCCGGGGCTCTCCTGATCCCCGGGGAATCTGTCCGCTCCGGGGGGGCTACAGCGTCGGGCCAATCACCCAGGGGGCGAACTCTTCCTCGCCGCCGCCGGCCAGCTCGCTCTTGGTTCGTTTGCCGCCCGCCACCGCCACCAGCTCCGCAAAGACGCGCCGGCCGACGTCCGCAACGGTCTCGGTTCCGTTGAGGATCCCGCCCGCATCAAGATCCATGTCGTCGGGCATGCGTTCGAAGAGCGGGGTGTTGGTGGCAACTTTGACGGTGGGTATGGGCTTGCCGCCGTAAACGCTGCCGCGGCCCGTTGTGAAGACACCCAAGGTGCAACCGCCGCTCATCAGCCCCGTCATGCTCACCGGGTCGAAGCCCGGCGTGTTCATGAAACAGAAGCCGTGAGCAGTGATCGGCTCGGCGTAGCGGTAGACAGCGACCAACGGCGATTGGCCCCCTTTGGCGACGGCGCCGAGGCTCTTCTCGTAAATGGTCGTGAGCCCGCCCGCCTTGTTCCCCGGGGTCGGGTTGTTGTCCATCGTGGCGCCGTACGGGCGCAGGTGTTCTTCCCACCATCGAATGCGCTCGAGAAGCTGGGCGGCAACGTCCGGGCTCACGGCGCGCCGGACCAGCAGGTGCTCGGCGCCGAAGATCTCCGGGGTCTCGGCCAGCACAGACGTCCCTCCCCAGCGCACGAGTTCATCCGAAGCCACCCCCACCGCCGGGTTGGCCGTAACCCCGCTGTGAGCGTCCGAGCCACCGCACTGGAGCGCGAGGAGAAGGCGATCGACGGGCTGCGGTGTCCGCCGGGCGTCCCCGGCCACGGGCAGCAGGCGGCGCACGGCCTCGAGACCGGCCTCGATCGTGCGGCGCGAGCCCCCGCACTCCTGGATCCCCAGACAGACCACCGGTTTGCCCGCCCACGCCACGCCCCCCTTCGAGCCCGCCTGGCGGAGACCCTCCAGATGGTTGACTTCGCAACCCAGGCCCAGGACGACGCAGGCGGCGAGGTTCGCGTGCTGGAGCATGCCCGTGAACACCCGCTGCAACTGCTCCAGCGATTCCCCCGGCGGCAGCGCACAACCGCCCGCATGCTTGAACGCGATCACGCCGTCCACCTCCGGGTAGTCGCGGCGCACCACGGCGTCCGGGAACTGCTCGCGCACCGCCTCCGCCACCCAGGCGGAACAGTTCACCGTCGAAAAGACGCCGATGTAGTTGCGCGTGCCGACACGTCCATCCGGCCGGAGATAACCGGGAAACGTCGGCGCCTCGTCGCAAGGCCACGGGGCCGTGGCCGGCGGTGCCGACCGTGCCCCACCGACACGTTCGAAATCGTGTACCCCAAGGTTGTGCCCATGCACGTGTTCGCCCGGCAGAATGTCGCGCGTGGCGAAACCGATGACCTGTCCGTACTTCCGGATCGCCGTTCCCGTCGCTACCGACTGCAGAGCGACCTTGTGTCCTGCAGGAACCGGTTGACGCACCGTGATCTTACTCGAACCGATGGTGAGATGCTCTCCCGGTTCCAGAGGGCGCAGGGCCAGCGCCACTTCGTCATCCTCGTGCAATCTCAGGAGCGGCGGTCGGTTCGGGTGCGGCTCTCTCATGGTGTTCTCCGGGATCTGTCTCACGGCATGCGCCACACCTTCGCCGGCCCTGCCCGCAGCGGCGGGACGCCATCGGTCATTTGACGGAATCGTCCGCCGGCATGCCGAGCTTCTCGCAGAGCGCCCGGCGCCCCTGCTTGTCGCCCTCGAGAATCCGATGGGCATATTCGGCAACTGCCGCTGCCTTGCCCCTGGGCACCACGATCACGCCGTCGCCATCCGCCACCGGCTTCACGCCCAGCTCCGGGTCCTGCGGCGGCACGTGCCGGGCCGTCACCGCAATCCCCACGAAACGATGCGTGGAAGGTGGATGCAGGTCATGCGGGGTTTGCATGAGCGCCATCCTACCCGTTCGTGGCGCAAAAGCGAGGTCTCGCTACTCCTCTTCCACGCGACAGTTGCTCATCCCCGGGGGAAACCGAGGAACAGCGAACGTCCTGCATCTCCATGCGGTTCGGGTTTGAACAGAAGGCCGCCAAGGACCGCAAAGGCGTGAACCGGCGCGGGAATCTGAGTCTCGTGAATTCGGCGCGGAACGTGAAACCCCAACCGCGAGCCGTGGCCCCGAACCTCTCCAACCTCGAACCGCTGAACCTCGATCTTCGAACTTAGCCCCATCCAATGTCCTCCCCCCGAACCGAACATCGAACATCCAACGTCGAACTTCGAACTTCGAACCGGAGCCTGCCGTTCAATGTTCAGTGTTCAGCGTCCGACGTTCGCCTTGTCCCCAACCCCCAATCTCGACCCGCAGCCAAGGGTGTGCGCTCTGCTGCGGGTCGGGGCCTGCCTCCGCCAAGGCTACGGCGTGGCAGGCGTGTCGCGCTCCGTCGGACCGCCCGACGTCCCGGCGGGCAACAGCCCCACCGGTCGGACGTGTTGCCGGACCCACCAGAGCCGAACCCCGCTGGCGACGCGAAACAAAGGAACGGCTCATCAGCAGAGCGCGCAGGACGTCGGCTGTCTCAAAGCCTGCAAATCCGGCCCGGGGGTTATTGGGGCGGGCCGGCTCTGCGCCTTTTTGCGGCTGGTCCGCCCTTCGGTTCCTTTGCGGTCCTTGGCGGCCTTCTGTAAACAACAAGGAATCTGGCGCACCCTTCGGTCCGGATTCAACAGAAGCTCGCAGAGAACCGCAAAGGCATGTCTCCCCCCGTATTCCTTTTGTGCCTTCTGCTTTTCGCGGTCAACTGCCCCTTTGCGTTCCTTGGCGGCCTTCTGTTCAAGGTCGAGGCGGCGGCGACCTGATTAGTCGGTCGGGTCAGAGCACACGCTCATTGCGTTCCGATCTCAATGCTGAGTCGGCGTCCGATCCCGGCATAGCGATCCGGATGACAGGTCAACACGAGGACCTGACAGCGGGCGGCGAGGTCCTCGAGAAACGCAATGACGTTGCGCTGGCGAATCGGGTCGGTGTTCACCAAGACGTCGTCCAGGATCAGGAGTTGGGGTTCGGTCTCGGCCAATTCGCCGGCCACGGCGCCGCGGAGTGCGAGGAGCAGTTGTTCGCGTGCCCCCTGGCTGAGGAGATCGAAGGCGATCCGGTGTTCGCGGTCGGGGCCGATCCCGAGGATCTGCAGCTCGGGATCGAGGAAGACGGATCGGGTGGAGTCGTTCGTGAGTGTGGCGAAGCTGGCGGAGAGCTTGTCTTCGAGCGGCCGGAGGACCTTGGCCATGGCCGCCTGGTTGCGGCGGTCGATGAGTTCGACGAGCAAGCGGGCGGCGAGGCCGCGGCGGCGGAGGGCCTGGCCATGGTGTTGGATGAGGTCGAGGGATTCGGTCAATTCGGCTTCGCGGGAGGCGAGTCCGGCTGCGGCCTGGCTGCCGAGGGCGCCCTCGAGTTGGTTGAGTTCCTTCGTTGTTTGCTCAAGAGCGCGGGTGGCATCGGCGGCGGCCTGAGCGGCCTGCTGGTAGAGCCGGGGCAGGCGATCGGCGTTGGGGGGGAGCTTGGCACGAGCGCCGGCGAGGCGGGCCTCGGCTTCATTGAACGACTGCTGGGCGCGTTCGAGTGTTTGGGCCAGACCATCCGCGTGGCGAGCGAGCAAGTCGCGCTGCTGCTGGCCGAGGCCGGTGAGTTCCGCGGCAACGCGGGCGAGGTTGGACATGGATTCGGCCTGTTCGCGGAGCAGGACGTCGAGTTGGTTTTGGGTCTCGCGCTGGGTGGCGAGCGCAAGGTCGGAGCAGCGATCGGCTTCCTGGCTGGCGGCCTGGGCGTTGCGCTGGCGCTGCTCGATTTCCACCAGGGCGCACTCCGTTTCCCCGGGAGCCCAGGGGGCGAGTTCCGGTTCGAGCCGGGCCAGGCGGCTTTCGGCAGCAGCAAGTTCTCCGGAGAAGGCGACATCCGATTTGGCGTCACCGAGCCACCGCTGGAGTTCGTGGCGCAAGCCCTTGAGCTCGCGCTCGAGTTCTTTGCGGCTGTCCAGGGTCTGGCGCCCGGCGGCGGCGGTGGGCACGCCGAGTTGGGCGGTGTTTGTCGCGTGCGCCTGGCGGAGTTCCGCGAGCTTCTGTTCGAGTTCCTGAATCTCGCGCGCCCCGGAGGTGACGACCAGTCGTCCCCAGGTGGGGAGGTTGAGTTCGACGCGGCGCCGGCCCAGCAGGCGGGCGGGGGCATCGGGTGCGGCGGGGAGACTGGCTGTGCCCTGTTCGTTGGTGCTGTGGATGGTGGTGGGCGAGTTGGGGGTGGCCTCGATGGTGAGGCCGGCGACCTCGAGTTGGATTTCGAGGTCGCGTTGTTCACGTTCCAGGTTCTCGAGTTCGGCGAGTTGAGCGGCGGTGAGCGCGGGGAGGGCGGCGCGGGCCTGGTCTTTGGCGGCGATGGTGGCGGTGAGTTCCGCGATGTGCTGCTGGTGCCGGCGCATCTCGGCCAGGCGATCCGACAACTGCCGCCATTGGAGGATCCGGTTGGCGCGGTCCAAGCCCCGGGCGGTATCGGTGCGGCGCCGGGCGCAACCGCTGACGGCCTCGGCGGCGGTGGCGAGCTGGCGGCGGAGTTCCTCTTCGCGGGAGCGGAGAGCGGCGGCGGCCTTCTGGGATTCGAGTTCGGCGGCGCGGAGAGCGGAGATTCGTTGTTCGATGGTGGTCAACGACTCCTGGTCGCGCTTGACGGCCGTGAGTTGGCGTTGGGCGTTCTGGAAGGCGGCATCCTTGGCTTCGACCTCTTTGCGGGCGACTTCGAGTTCCTGGAGTTGGCGGGCGAGTTGGGTGGATTGGGTTTGTTGCGCGTCGCGTTGTCGGGCGAGTTCGGCGAGACTGGCGGCCAGGATCCGATGGCGTTCCTGCTGGGATTCCTGTTGGGCGCGGAGGACGCGGACTTCGGCGAGTTGCCGTTCGAGTTCTTCCGCCTGGCTGAGCAGACGCTGGAGGTCGCTGTTCTGGCGCACGCGGACGCTCTCGGGGGTGAACCCGGCTTCGAACTCGGACCAGAGGCGTTGGCGGAGGCGGTCGATGGCGGGGTCGAGTTCGACGCGGGCGAGGCGTTGGCGGATGGCGTCGCCGGTGGGTCCGTCGAGGGCGGGCCAGGTGGCGGGTTCGCCTTGGCGGGCCCAGAGGAAGCGGAGGAGGCCCCAATGTTCCGGTTTGCTGGCGCCGCGGCCGGGCTGGCCGCTGCCGAGCATGGCGATGACCCGTTCGTCGGCGCGGTCGCTTTCGGAGAGGAGGTTCCAGTGGTCCTGCTGCCATTCCCAGAGCTGGCTCTTGGGCTGGTGGAGGAACCGCTTATGCAAGCGGAACCGGGCGGAGGCGGTGCGGAACTCGAGGGTGACTTCGGGGGCGAGATCGCTGCCGACCGGTTGGAGGGCCTTGATTTCGTCGCTCCGGGTCGTGTGCCGGTCGTAGAGGCCACGAGCGGCGGCGCGGATCAACGTGGATTTCCCTTCTTCGTTCAGCGCGGCCAGGACGTTGAGCCCGGGGTCGAGCGGGCCGATCCAGGCGGCATCCCGGAAACGGCCGACGTGGCGCAGCTCGATTCGCTCGAGGATCATGGCTGTTCCTCCGATGCGGGGACGGCCAGCAGATCCGCCGCGGTGCGGAAGAACGCCTCGTCGAAGTACGTGGGTTCGACGCGCAGCCGTTGGGCGAGTTCGTGAAAGCCGGCGAGCGTGATATCGGCCGAGGCGGGAACCGTCTCATCGGCGGTGCCGGTCGCGAACGTGCGGAGGCGGGCGAGGTCGGCGGCGACCTGCTCGAGGAGCGGGTGCATTCGGCAGAGGGCGGCGAACTCCGGGCCGCTCAGCCGCCAATGCGAGCGGTCGAGGAGTCCGGCGGCGACGAAATCCTGGAGGCGCGGTTCGATGGCGCCGCGCACGGCGTTGACGTGAGCGCGCTCGGCGGCGCCCTGGAGGATGACGCGGAGGACAGTTGCT
>CAYSPU010000248.1:0-8570 GCA_964432995.1 uncultured Verrucomicrobiota bacterium | reverse complement strand
GAGGATGTATTGGGGGAGGTCCCACTGGGTGGTGAGGAAATTGAGGAGGGGGACGTATTCGTCGTTGGCGCCGGCGGGGCCGAAGAGGTCGTGGATATCGCCGGTGAGGAGGAGGGCGCGGGCCTGTCCGGAGTTCAGGATGCGGCCGGTTTGTTTGAGGAAGAGGTTCACGGTTGGGAGGTTGGGAGGTTCAGCGGTTCACGGTTGGGAGGTTGGGGAAACGCGGAATGGCGAATGCAGAATGAAGAATGGGAAGGAAGCGGCAAGTCACGCTCCGCGCCCGACCTGCCGACATGCCGGCGTGCCGACGTGCCGACACGCTGGAAGCTGACCTCACGAGGCGGTGGCAGCGATGGGCACCACATGTTCATTGCGGCAACAGCGCGCGTCGGGATCGAAAACGACTCGGCGGATCTCTTCACGTTGGCGGGTGAAGGACTCGAAATCCTGGGCGTGTTCCGGTTTGAAGACGGGAGCGGGTTTGTCGTAGATGATGGTGGCCCCCGGGCATTGGGGGTGGTTCTCGGTTCTCCAGTCCCAGTATTGGGAGAGGCCGAGGACGCGATCGCCGACGAGGAGGGCTTCGTTCAATTCGTGGGTGACGATGATGAGGGTGTGTTGGGGCGGCTGGCCTTGGCGGGCGGCGGTTTGGTTTTCCTCATGCAGGCTGAGGAGGAGGCGTTGGAGGTCTTCGCGGGTGGCTTCATCGAGGGCCCCGAAGGGTTCGTCGAGGAGGATGATTTCCGGAGACATGATGAGGGTCTGGGCGAGGGCGACGCGTTGGCGCATGCCGCCGGACATTTCGTGGGGGTAGAGGTGGAGGGCATCGCCGAGTTTGACGCGGTCGAGCATGGCGGCGGCCTGAGCGCGGTGTTGTTTGCGCAAGCGCCGCCAGGCGGGCCAACGGAAGAGGCGCGAAGGGAGAGTGGTCTGGTCGAGCATCAGGCCGATGGCGACGTTTTCCTGGGCGGTGAGGAACGGGTAGAGCGAGTAGTGCTGATAGACGATGCCGCGGTCGCGTCCGGGGCCGTCGACGGGATAGCCGTTGGCGGAGGCGGCGTGCCAGACGAGGATTTCGCCGGTGCGCGGGAGGTGGGTGCCGATGATGGCGCGGAGGAGGGTGGACTTGCCACAACCGCTGGGGCCGACGAGGGAGAGGAACTGGCCGCGAGGCAGTTGGAAGTCGACGTCGTGGAGGACGGATTTGCGGCCGAACCCGTGGCTGACCTGGCGGCAATGGAGGGCGAGGGCCATGGTTGGTGCGGTGATCAGTGTTTGCCGCCGGCGTACCAGGGGCAGAGGGTGCGTTGGAGCCAGCGCAAGAGGAAGTCCATGGAGAAACCGAACGCCGCCAGCAGGGCGAGATACGGATAGACGACGGACATGTTGAGCAACTTGGACTGGAGCCGGATGCGGTAGCCGAAGCCGACGTCGCCAACGACCATTTCGGCGGCGATGAGGTAGACGAGGGCGGGGCCGATGACGAGGCGGAGGGCGTCCAGGAGCCGCGGGAAGACCTGCCGGAAGACGATCGAGAAGACGACTTCGGCATGGGAGGCGCCGAGGGTGTAGCTCTTGAACAGGAGTTCGTCGGGGAATTCCTTCACGGCCAGGAAGACAGTTTGCGCCAAGACCGGGAGGATGCCGAAGGCGATCATGGTGACGTACATTTCGCGTCCGGTGCCGACGAGGACGAAAAAGACAGCAAGCGCGGCGGTCGGGGGAATTTGGGCGAGGAAGGCCAGGGGCGGCTGGCAGAAGGCCTGTACGGGGGTGAGGCAACCCATGGCGAGGCCGAGCGCGAGGGCGGCAGTGACGCCGATGACCAAGCCGAGGAAGTAGCGGCCGGCAGTGGCGCGGGTGTCGACGGCGATCCAGCGTTCGCCGCTGCGTTTATTGACGCTGGCGGCCTGAACGACGCCCTGGCCGATTTGGGACCAGGTGGGGATGGTGGTGTCCTGGGGATTGCGGACGTGCTGGCGGTGGGAGAGCCAGGTGTAGGCGGTGAACAGCAGGACAAACGACAGAATGCCCAGGAGGATCGAAGTGGTGCGGGAAATGGGCTGACGGATCATGCAACGCTCCTGGAGAGTGCGGACGTCCAGCGGTCTGATACGCCCCGGGGACCATGAACCACCGAACGCTCAACGCTCAACTTCCGATGTTCAACGTCCAACGGAGCAGGGTGGAAGGTTGAGCGTTGGCCCCAGCGGTTCATGCAGAGCCGCCTGTCGGCAGAGACGGAATGCCTTGGGCCCATGACCCCTGGCTGCGGACGCAAGTCCGCGCTGACTGTCCGGCACAGAGTCGTGCGCCGACTGACGGCGGCGGCTACGAGGTTCACGGGAAATGCTGCCCCCCGGAGCCGCGGAGGCGCATCCGGTCCACCGATCGGCAGAAGGCAGGGCGCGGCGTCCGGGCACGCCGGGGACTCAGCGCCTTCATCCAGCATTCTGCATTCTGCATTCTGCATTCCCTTGCGGCGCCCTCGGAGAGGTCGCCCTACCGTACGGTATATCGGAAGCCACCGTTCCATGGCGGCATCACTGACCGCCGGCTGCGACCTTCCGGATGTGGGCGGGATCGAATCGCAGAGCGACGCGGGGCGCGTCGGATTTGGCGCCGTAGCCGATCTTCGGGGTGCTGGGGACGATTTCCTGCTGGACGCAGAAGTTGACGACGCGCTGGGTGAGAGCCTTGAGTTCGGCGCCGGTGAAGAGGTCGGCGGCTTCCTTGGGGGTGGCGTAGAAGCGGGTTTGCTGGACGACCTTCTTCATGGACTCGAGGTTGAGGTGACTGAATTTCTCGCCGAGGGCGACGAGGGTGTCGTCGCGGGTGGCGGGGTCGGCCATGCGCCGGTTGATGCTGTAGAAGGTGTCGATGACGGCGCAGGCGAAGGCCTCGCCGCCGGGGCGGTCGAGGGAAGCCTGGGCGACGACGACCGAGTCAATGATCTCGTTGGGGATTTTGGTCGAGTCGAAGAGCACGTGGGCGTCGGGGCGTTTCTGGAGGGACTCGAGGACGAAGGGGTTCCAGACGACGATGGCCTCGATCTCCTTTTGTTTCTGTTGGAAAGCGACGGCGGCGGCCCCTGGGTCCATGTTGGTGAACTTGTAGTCGGCGGTTTTTTCGCCGAGGAGTTCGAGGTTCCGGTTGAAGCAGTATTCGGAGACGCTTTTGGCAAGGCCGAAGATCTTCTTCCCGCGCAGTTGCTGGATGCGGCTGATGGACTTGGGGACGATGAGGGCATCGGCACCGAAGCTGGTGGAGGTGGGAAGGACGACCACGGAAGGGCGGCTGAGGGAAGGGTTCAGGGCATCGAGCGTGGTGATGCAGACCGCATCGCATTGGGCCGCGCCGTACATGGTGAGGCAGGGGTCGTATTCAGCCTCCTTGAGGACGATGTCGACGTTCCACTTCTGTTCGATGGGGCCGAGTTTGCCTTCGGCGCCATCGATGATTTTGACTTCGTGGGCGACGCCGAACACGCTCCAGGAGGGGTATTCGCTCCAGGCAAGGGAGAAGGCCGGGGCGGCGGCGGCAGTGGTGAGGACGAGGGTGGTGAGGGCGGCCAGAAGCAGGGAGCGGCTGCCGGAGAGCCAACTGTTGGGGCCGAGGCACCGGGGCCATGAACCCGCGGGAGGTAGGGCGCGATCTCCGTATCGCGCCGGAAACATGAGGTCTGGCGACGGCATCTGGCGGCGCCCTCGGAGAGGTCGCCCTGCCTGACGGTTCAGGGGGAGATTCATGGAATTCCTGGTGTGAAGTGCGGGTTTGCGGGATCGATTTCGGGGCTTGGCTATTCCGGCAGGGCGGCGTCCTTGGTCTTGGCGGCGGGTTTGGACTCGGTGGTGGTGCCCAGGCCGATGAGGTTGTCGAACTCGGCATTGGACTGGCTGGTGCGGGCGTATTCGAGGAATTCGGCTTCCTGGGCTTTGGTGTCGGTGCCGGCGAGTTCCTTGGAGACGCGGGCTTCGGCGCGGACTTCCTGGCGGAGTTGGCGGAGGTTTTGGAGTTCCTGGGCGGTGCCGTCCTGGGCGATGCCGGCGAGCATGTCGGCGATGTCCTTCTCCTGTTTGGCGGTGATGATGTCGGCGACGGCGTCGTGGGCTTCGGCCTTGATTTTGTCGACCTCGCGGAGGAGTTGCTGGAGCTGGACCTTGTGGTCGCCGATGGTTTTGCTGTAGCCCTCGATGTCCTGCTCGTTATCCGTGATGTGGCTTTGTTTCTCGGCGAGGGTGGCGGAGAAGTCGTTGTAGGCGGCGAGGCAGCGTTTGTAGTCCTCGTCGGCTTTGACTTCTTCGTCGGTTTTGCCGGCGGCTTTGAGTTTTTCGACGGTGAGTTTGGCTTTGGCGAGGGCGCCGGCCTTGAGGCGTTCGAGGTTCTGAACCTCTTCGGTGAGGCGTTTGACGACGGCCATCTTGTTTTCCTGCTGGGCGATGAGGCCGGCGACAGCTTGTTTGTAGGTTTGGATGCGGGCGACCTTGTCGCGGATGATGGTGTCGTATTTGGCCCGGACGACGTGGGGGTTGGTATCGAGAACGCGTCGGGCGGAATCGATTTGACCGGTCAGCAGGTAGCCGATGGCTTTGAACCAGCGGCCGATGGCGCGGAACATACTTAGTTTCCTTTCACGTTGGGCTCCGCCGTGGGGCGGGGCGAGGGTTCACCGTAGTCCGGGGTAGTGTTGCTGAGGAGGGAATCGAGTCTGGATTCGACGCGTCCGGCGACTTCGAGGCTACGGTCGAGTTCCTGTCGGAGGCGGGCGAGTTCAGTGCGGGCGTGGTCACCGGCGCCGATGCGTTGGAGGGCGACGACGGTGGAGCCGAGCTGTTGGATGCCGGCCTGGAGGTCGGCCAGGATGCGTTCGCGTTCGTCGACCAAAGGGCGGCGGGCTTCCTGGGACTGGAGCTGGCGGGCAGTGTCGAAGAGCTTCATGGTCCGTTCGAGGGCGCGGACGGAGTGATCGAAGAGCTGGCGCACTTGGGAGCGGACTTCGATCAGGGCGGGGAGGTGCTCGGGCGGGCTGTCATCGGCGATATCCTCGAGGGCGCGGAGGAGAGCGCGCATATCGCGCAGGGCGGTCTCGGGGCGGGGGTCCTGGTCGGCCTGGACGAGGCGGCGGTCGAGGTCATCGAGGGCAGCCTGCCAGGCGGCCTGGGCTTCGCGCTCCATTTCGATGAGGACGGTCTTGGCGGTGCGTCCGTTATCGAGGAGGACGCGGGTGAGGTAGGAGCCGACGGAACCGAGGATGCCTGCCAGCAGGAGGAACCAGCCGAGGCTGGGGTTGCCGTTGAGGGCCCAGAGGATGCTGCCGCCGGTCGTACCCAGGACGACGGGGGCCAGCACGCTGGGGCGACCCAGCAGGCGGAGCAGGACTCTCCGGGTGACTGTGCGCGAGTCGGGCATCCGATTCGGTCTCAGGTTGAAGATGGAGATAGCAGGAATCGCAGGTGCTGGACAGAGGATTTGTGAGGGCGGCGGAGTGGGAGGCGCAGCCGGGCACGGCTTCGAAGGAGTCACATCGGAATCCGCAGCCGGGGGCGTTTGTCGCCGGGGGTGGTGAGGGCTGACGTTGGCGGGCCCCTCGGTTGCAGAGCGAACGGGCAGGCCGTCGGCAGTTGCTGCGGCCGGGGACGGCCGCGGTCCGGCACGGGAGTGCGCCCGTCCCGGGCGCAGCAAGCTCCACAGCTTCGAACGCCCTCCGACTGCTTGAGGTGCACTTTGGGAATCGAGGCGCTCTTTGGCCGACGCCGGGCGTGAGGTTGGTGCGAGCGGTTGCCTGACGTTCCGCTTGACCGGCGGCTTGCGGACGGGGGCGGATCGGGAGCGGTTGAGCACCGGGGGAACGGCGGGGAGTACCGGTGGGTGCGCCGCGGGGGGTAAGACGGGAGGAGGCGTGCGGCTTGCGGGTTGGGAGACGGGCAGTTTACCAAGCAAGCTGCCGCCATCTGGTGGCGGTGAAGCCATCGCACCGTGAAGCGTCGAAGCATGAGGTAGGGACACGCGGCCTCGCGTGTCCGGATGGTCACGGAGGGAGTGGGAGCACGGTTCGGACGCCCGGAGCCTGGCGTCCCCAGGACTTGCGCAGGCATCCGGTCGCGCCGGGGACTGAGCGCCTTCATTCTGCATTCTGCATTCCGCCTTCTGCATTCCCTGGCGGCGCCCTCGGAGAGGTCGCCCTACCTGACATTCGGGTTCGCTGACAGGATCACTGCGACCGCTTTGGAGATGTCGTCCTCCCTCGGGCGCGGGACTGTGCCTGGGAGGTGGCGCGGTCATCGTGCGGGTCAGTAGGGCAATTGTCCGACGACGAACGAGACGGCCTGGGCTTCGGCGCCGCCGGCGGCGGGGAGCGCAGTTTCGGCACGAACGCGTTGGGGTGACAGGCCTTGGCGGACGAGTTGCCGGACTGCGGCCTCGGCGCGGGCTTGGGCGAGGGCACGATTTGCCTCGGGATCGCCTTCGGCCCGGGCGTGGCCGATGACCCGAACGTAGAATCTGGGGAAGGCCTGGAGTCGCCGCGCCAGTTCCTGCAAGTCGCGTTCACTATCGAGGCTGACTTCGGCCAATCCGCGCCGGAAGAGGATGGGCTGGGTGCGCAGCTCACCAACGGGGCGGAGCGTCTGCCACTGCTGTGGGGAGAGCGTGGTGGGGGCCTGATCGCGGCGCACCGGTTCGAGGGCGGGGTCCGGGCCCAGACCGGAGACGAGGTTGAGGCCTTTGGCGGGGTGGAACTGGGCGGCCCGCATTTCGCCCAGGGGCCGGTCGTAGTAAAGCGTGTTATGGCGTCCCGAGAGGGGGTCTTCGGAAAGGGCCTTCGTCTTGACCAGGACTTCGGTGATGTTGGCGATCATGTCTTCGAGGGAGGCGACGTCGTCGGGGTCCGTGGTGCCGGTGAGGCGGAAGTGAGCATAATTTTCGAGAATGTTCTTCCAGCGGATGCCGTTGACGATGCTGGCGGCCTGGGAGTCGTCGAGGGTTTCGGCTCCGGTCTGGCGGGCATCGGCTTTGACCAATTGGACGAGGTCGTTGGTTTGCTGGCTGTAGCGGTAGGCGGTGCGCGCGTAAGCCTCCAGGAAAGACCGGACCAAGTCGGGTCGGTCGTGGAGGAACTGGCGTTGGGCGACCAGAACATCGACGATATAGCCGCGCAGGCGGGAGCTATCGAGGAGAACGTGGGCGTCCTTCTGCTGGAGAGCGCGGGAGACGAACGGCTGCCAGAGGACGAAGGCCTTGCGGTCCGAGGGCGAAGCGCTGCGGAATTGGCTGAGGACGTCGGCAGCGTCTTTGGCCGGCACGAGCCAGTTGTCGGGCAGACCGGGCAGATTGAAGTGAGCGAGGACCACCCGCGCGAGGAACTCGGAGGGCGAGTTGGGGGTCAGCACGATGCGGGCGGAGGGATGTCCCAGGTCCTGGAGGCTTTTGACGCCCCCCTGGTAGGCGACAATCGCGTCGCCGCCGACGGTTTCGTCGAGGACAAGGACGATGCTGGCGGGGAAGTCGCCGGCTTTGGCGCCGGAAGTGATTAGGGAATCGATGGTGAAGGCGGCGAGCTGGCTCTTTCCGTCTTTCAAGCTCCGGAGCCGGGCGACGTAGTCCGCCTGATCGTCCTGGAGGGTGAGGCGGATTTGCTGTTGTTTCAGGTCCTCCCGCAGCGCCTCGGAGCGAAGGAGGCAGTAGCCGGAGAAGGAATCGAGGGCGAGGACGATTTCGTCGCGGTATTGGCTGGTGCCGCTGGTGGCCTTCTCGAGACGGTCGACGACGTGGGGGTGAACCAGGAGGCGGTAGGCGACGGCGAGCAGGCCGATGAGGACCAGCCAGACGACTGCGGCGATCAGGTAACCTTTGTGGCGTCGTTCGCTCATCGGCGGTTCTTTCGGGCGGCGCGGATGACGAAGGCCAGGATGATCACGAAGGTGACACCGATGCAGAAGAGGGAGCCGAGCAGATGAACGAAGGTAGCCACGGTCCCGCGGGGGATGGGCGGCCGGTGTGGGGGCGGAGCCGAAGGCGACGGTGGGGACGAATGCGGTGCCGCGGCGGCGGCCGGCGGTTGGGGAGGAGGTGTGCTTGGCGGAACGGCGGCGGAAGCTGGAGCCGCGGTCTGTTCCCCGATGGGCTGGTTCCCGGTGGTCGAGAGGGCCTGGATGGCGGCCAGCGCAACGCCTTCGGGAATCGGGTCAAGCAGGGCGAAGGCTTCGGCGTCGGCCGTGTCGGTGGTGCGCCCGCCGACTTCGGCGAAGACTTCGGCCAAGGCGCGTTGGAGGGATTGGGGATCGTTGGCGGCGCGGTAGGAGTGCACCTTGGTGGCGAGCGTGTGTCTCTGGTTCATGGCGACGCCGATGACATCGACGGTAATCCCGCGGGCGACGATCTGCGGGGTGTAACGCTGAACCAGATTCTGATCCTGGGCTTCGCCGTCGGTGACGACCAGGAGGCGATAGGTGCCGTAGCCCATTTGACGTTCGCGCTCGGCGAAGAGCCAGTCAGCGCCCTTCTTCAAATAAGCGCCCAGGGGGGTGGCGCCTTGGGAGCGGGGTCGGTCGATGGCTAGCCCGAGACAGGAT
>CAYSPU010000247.1:0-8672 GCA_964432995.1 uncultured Verrucomicrobiota bacterium | reverse complement strand
CACTCGAATTTCCTCATTCCAAAGTACCAATCTATTTCAGGACGGGACCCAAATCGCCAATCCAAAATCCCCAATACTCAATCCTCAATGTTCGCGGTGTTCTTACTGGGCTTGCGAAGGAGCGCCTCGTTCGTCTAGGATTGGCAGGATTCCAAATCAGAGCACGCGGTGTCTGGGGGGCGGAGGAAGGCGGTTATGCGATGGAAATCTGTCGTGTGGGGAGCGGTTTTGGCGGTTGTTCCGACCGGTGTGTGTGCGGATCACCTTGCGATGGTGGCGGTGGGCCAGCATTACACCCAGGATCAGCCCTTTGGGCCGGCGCTGGCCGATGAGGACCGGTTTCTGTTCACTGCGCTGGCGGTGCCGGACTCGGCGTCGGCGGTCGGGATGCAGAGCGTGTCGGTCATTCGGCCGAGCGGCCAGGAGACCGGTCTCAGCCGTCCGGAGCCCGGCGATCCACTGGTCTTCGAGGAGGTTTTCGAAGCCCTGCTGGACCTCGAGGAAGCCTATCCGGAAGGGGTGTACCAATTCCGGATCTGGACGAACTTTTTCCCCCAATCCTGCACGGTCTCGGTCGAATTGAGCGGCCGCGGGTTTCCGCCGCCGCCACGGATTGCCAATCTGGAGGAGGCCCGATCGATTGCGGCAGGGGGCGATTTCACCGTGCAGTGGGATTTGTGGGAAGGGGGATCGGCGGCCGATTCCGTTCTGTTCACGGTGATCGACGAGGCGGGCGATCCCGTGTTTGAGACGCCGTTTCTGGGGGATCCCGCCGCGCTGAACGGGCTGGCAGTATCGATGACGATCCCGGCGGGAACCCTGCTGTCGGGACGGCGCTACACAGGCGAGCTGGTCTGGCTGAAGGCGGTCCGCGAGTCGACGGGAGCGTGTCCTGCGGTGAGGGCCGTGGCTGCCTACTACTGCGGCACCGAGTTCCCGATGGCTACGGCTGGCGGAAGTTCCTCCGGGATTCCGGCGCTGGAATCCAGCCTCCCGGCGGACGGGGCGACCGGGGTGCCAACGGCTGCGGTCGTGGCCTTCCGGTTCAACGAGCCGATGTCGCCCGAGGCGGCAGTGACCTGGAGCACGAACGCGGCGGCGCTGAGCTGGACCTACCGATGGGATGAGACCGCCACGACTCTCTACGCGATCGCGTCCGCGCCCCTCCCCGGGTCGGCGACGGTGCGCTGGACGTTGAACGAGTCGGCGACGGGGCCGGGGTTTCAGGATCCGAGCGGCAACCGGCTGCGGTTAACCCGCGGGAGTTTTTCGACTGCGGCGGCAGTGCCGTTGACTACGGACGTCCGGGAGGTGCTGTTGATGCGGGGGGAAGACTACTGGCAGGAGGAGGGGTTGCCCCAACCGTCTTTCCACCACTTCGTATTGGCCCAGGCGGAGTTGAACGCCCCGAACGCCGTGACCCGCGCCCAACTGCGGCTTCCGGACGGCCGGGAGATTCCCCTTGGTTTGGACGAGGAAGGCCTGATGTGCGAGGCGTTTTCCGAGTATGCGTTTGCCGCCGACCTGGAGCGCATTCTACCCGAAGGGGACTGCGCGCTCACGCTGGAGACCGCGCGCGACGGGGTGCGGTCGCTCGAGTTGGCGATGGACGGCGATGCGCTGCCGACGGCGCCGCGGTTGTTGGATCTCGGGAGCATGCAGATGATCGACCAGGCTCAGCCGTTCTCGATCGCATGGGCTTCCTTCTCCGAGGGTGGCGGCGAGGACGTGATCATCGTGGAGATTCTGGACGACCAGGGCGACACGGTGATGGAGACCGGCTCGGACGGGGTGCCTGAGCTGCCGGGCACGGCGACCTCCTGTGAGATCCCGGCGGGGATGCTATCGCCGGGGCGCGACTACGAGGGTGTGGTGCGTTTCGTCAAGCTGCTGAAGTCCGACGCGACGAGTTATCCCGGGGTGCAGGTCTACTCGGTGATGGCGACCAGCACACGGTTTCCGATGCGCACGGCCGGGGAACCGATGCGGCCGGTCCTGAGCATTCAGCCGGCGCCAGCGGGTGCGTTCCGCGTGCGAGTGACCGGGGAACCGGGACGGGCCTACGTCTTGGAGATCACGGACGCCTTGCGGCCGGAGTTGCCGGAGATGTCCTTTGTCTTCTGGTATGAGGCCGTTGCGGAGGGCGGATGGTTCGAACTGACCGAATACGATCTGTCGGCGAACCCTCGGCGGTTCTATCGGGTCCGTGAGGCGACGCCGTAGAGGCTTCGTGTCACAGCGGCTGTCAGCGTCGGCTTGACCGGAGGCCGAGTTCCTGTAGAGGTAGGCGCGTTCTTCGCCTCGGCGCCATGCATTTGCTTGCGGAAGTGGCAGCGGCACCGGCGGACCTGTGGCCGCTGGTGGTGCTGGTTTGTTCGGTGGGTCTGATTGTCCTGCTGATCACGGTGCTGCGGGTGCACGCGTTTTTGGCGCTGGTGCTGGCCGCATTCGCGGTGGGGCTGATGGCCCGCCCGGGATCGCTGCCCGGGGAGGGCCCGACCCGGAGCCATTGGGTTCAGGCGATCGAGCTGACGACCGCCGAGTTCGGCGTGACGGCGGGCAAGATCGCGATCGTGATCGGCTTGGCGGCGATCATCGGGATGTGCCTGATGGAGAGCGGCGCGGCGGACAAGGTGGTGCGCCGGTTTTTGGCGGCGTTCGGGGAGAAGCGGGCGGGTTTGGCCATCTGCCTGAGCAGCTACATTCTCTCGATCCCGATTTTCTTCGACACGTTTTTCATGTTGCTGCTGCCGCTGGCGCAGGCGTTGGCGTTGCGGACCGGCAGGGACTACGTGCTCTACGTGCTGGCGATCTGCTGCGGGGGGGCGGTGACGCATTCCCTGATTGCGCCGCACCCGGGGCCGTTGGCGATGGCCGAGGCGCTGCACCTGGACCTGGGGTTGACGGTCTGGGTGGGGTTGGTGATCGGACTGTTTCCCGTGCTCGGTTCGTGGCAGGTGGCGAAGTGGATCAACCGGCGTTATCCGGTGCCGTTGCGGCCGACGACGTCGGGATCTCTCGAGGAACTCCGGCAGTTGGCGGAGCGCCCGGAGAACGAGCTGCCGTCGTTTGTGCTGTCGATCCTGCCGGTGATCCTGCCCATCGCGTTGATTTCCGCGGCGTCGACCTGCGCGGCGTTTCCCGCGGCGCGCGAGGCGTGGCCGGTGGCGTATGGGGTGCTGGAGTTTCTGGGGAACCGCAACATGGCGTTGTTGATCGGGGCCGCGCTGGCGTTGGGGCTGCTGGTGCGGCAGCGCGGGTTGGGGGCGTCGAAGGTCCAGGAGCTGATGGGGCCGCCGTTGAGCGTGGCGGCGGTGGTGATTTTGATCACCAGCGCGGGGGGGGCTTTCGGTTTGATGCTGAAGAACGCCGGGGTGGGGGTGGCGGTGCAGTCGTTGGTGGCGGGTCGGGAGATCAACCTGATTTGGCTGGCGTGGTTGTTGGCCGCGGTCATCCGGGTGGCTCAGGGATCGGCCACGGTGGCGATGCTGACGACGTCGGCCATGGTCTATCCGATGATGGGCGAGGGTCTGCCGTTCCACCCGGTGTATGTGTTTGTGGCGATCGGGTTTGGCGCCATGATCTGCTCGTGGATGAACGACAGTGGTTTTTGGGTGATCTCGAAGCTCAGCGGGTTCACGGAGCGGGAGACGCTGCGGAGCTGGACGGTGATTGCGACGGTGAACAGCGTGCTCGGGGTGCTGGTTTGCTGGGTGGCCTCGAGTCTGCTGCCGTTCCCGGCGGGGTAGGGGCACGGGGAACAGTGGTACGAACGCCGAACACTGAACATCGAACCTCGAACGCCGAACATGGATCGGGGGCAATGGTTCAACGTTCGAAGTTCGACGTTGGACGTTCGGTGTTCCTCGTTCAGCGTTTGCTGCGTTTCTTGTCGGTTTGCTCCATTTCCTCCTCGGCCTTGGAGATGCCGGGGAGTTGGGCGCGTTCGGTGGCGGCGAGGACGCTGGCGTCGGCGGGGCTTTTCAGGACCGTCACTTTCATGAGGAGGATGAGTTCCTTACGGCTGTTTTCCTCCTTGCGGCTGCGGAAGGCGGCGCCGAGGAGGGGGATGTCCTTCAGGATGGGGACGCCGGAAACGCGTTTGTCGCGGCTCTCTTCGATGTAACCGCCGAGCATGATGGTTTCGCCGTCGTGGACGGAGAGCGTGGCGGAGGCGGAGCGGGTGGTGGTGGTGGGGACATCATTGCCCTCGATCTGCTTGTAGCCGCTGACCTGACTGATCTGCTGGGAGATGTCCAGCACCACGAGGCCGTCCGGGGTGATGTAGGGGGTGACATCGAGCTGCACGCCCACGTCCATGTAATCGATCGAGGATCGGGTGCTGTAGCCGATGTTGTAGCCGTAGTCGGAAAACCCGGTGATGTAGGGGACGGTGTCGCCGGAGAAGAACATGCCGGGAACAGCATGGGAGGTCTGGATGCGGGGCCGCTGGAGGATGCGGACGCGGTTGTCGCTGGCGAAGGCTTTGACGGCGAAGGTGATGTCGCTGCCGAGGCGGCCCCAGTAGCTGAAGCCATCGGGGGCGGAGCTGGGGAAGTTGGTGAGGGCACCGAAGAACCCGGTGGTGTTGTCGGAGACACCGGCGCCGGTGAAGTCGTTGCCGAACTGTTTGGCGTGTTGGGCGATGCTGACGCCGAGTTCCTGGCCTTCGTTGAGGCTGACGCCGACGACGATGCCTTCGATGAGGACCTGGGCCAGGAGGACGTCGACCTTGGCGACGATGTTGGTGATCATCTCCATGTCCTGCTTGTTGGCATAGACGATGAGCGAGTTGGACTGTTCGTTGGGGACGATGCGGGCGTCGCCGAGGACTTCGATTTGGGACTCGCCGCTGGCGCTGCTGATGATTTGGTTGAGGCGCTGTTGGAAGGAGGAGCCGGTGGTGGTGCCGATGCCGGTTTGTCCGGTGAGGCCGGTTTGTTGGGGTTGGACGCCGGTCCCGGTCATGCCGGTGCGGCCGCCGGTCAGGCGGCTGGAGCTGCCGCGACTGCCGTAGCGACCGCCGGTGCTGGCGGTGCCGGCGGGCGTGAGGCTGCTGCGGGTGTTCCGGCCCTGGGTGGTCGCCCCGGCGCGCGAGACGCTGCCGCCGCCGCTCCCGGAGATCAGCGAGTTCATGGTGTCGAACAACTCGGTGACGCGGCCGTACTTGATGGGAATGACCTCGAGCTTGTATTCGCGTTCGGGCTGGATGTCGATTTTCTTGATGAGCTCGATCATTCGCTTGATGTTGGAGGCGTAATCGCGAATGACCAGGATCTGGCTGGAGTCGAGCGCCACGATGCCCTGAGGGTTCTTGCTGAAGGAGGAGATGAGCTGCATGACCTCCGAGGGGAGGGCGACCTTGAGTTGGACCACGTGGGTGGCGAACTGCTCGGCGTCGGGGATCTGGTCGGCTTCGTAGTAATTCAGGGCGCCGCCTTCCTGGATGGACTGGGCCACCGGGACCGCCTTCACGAACTTCTCGCCGAGCGGGATCATGGTGATGTTGTTGAGGGCGAGGGCGCCGTCGAGGGCCTGGATGGCTTCGTCGCGGGTGAGGTCGGCTCCGGGGGCGGTGGTGAGTTTGATCTGGCCGGTCAGGGTGGCCGGCTGGAGCACCGTGCGGCCGGTGAGTTCGGCGTATTGGGTGAAGATCTGTTCCACCGGCGCGTTCTGGAAATCGAAGGCGTAGGGGGCGAGGGCCGCCTCGGCGGACGCAGCACTTGGGGCGAAGGAACGGACTTCGGGGTCGGGGGAGGCGGTGCGCGGCCCCGCGGGCGGCGGGGATGGCCGGGTGGCGGCATTGGGCGGCGGCAGGCGCCCGGGCGTTGGTGTCAGGGCGCTGGGGAACGTTTGGGCCGCGGGGCCTCTCGGGGTTGGGGCGGCGGGTTTCAGGGTGCGGTTGGCTGGCGCCAGTTGCTGGGCGCGGCGCAGGGCCTCACTGCGGTCGACTTCCGGTGGGGGGGCGCCTGGGGGTGCGGCCTGGTCCGGGAGGGCGTCGGGGGCGACCGGCGGCGGGGCATCGGGTTCTGCCGGTGCGGCGTTGTCTTCCTCGGCCGGAGGATCGGGATCTTCGTCGTCGGCGAGCGCGGGGCTACTCAGGACCAGGGCGACGGCGAGTCCGGCGAGGCTGGCCAGGAGGCGGAAGGTTGGCGGTTTCATGGGGTCAGGGTTTCTTGGCGGTTGGCGCCGGCGCGGTCGGGGGCGGCGTGGGAGTCGGGACGCGCGCTGCGGTCACGGGTCGGGCGGCGGTTGTCGGCTGTGCCGCGGTGGCGGTGCGGGTGGGGGATTTCTTCTGAAAACTGGCGACGATGCGGATGGTGCCGGTGAGTTTGGTGTGGCTGGGATCGGGTTTGAGGTCGAGTTCCTTGACGCGCATGACGAGGTTGTTGGCGGCGATGGCGACGAGGAAATGGACGAGCGGCTCCGGTGGGGTGGCGTTGAGGCCGACGGTGATGCTTCGTTGTTCGAAGAACTCGTTGGTATTGCCGCGAGTGGAGCGGGGAGCGGGGGCGATCTGGTTGTAGTTGATGCCGCTTTGCCGGGCCTGGCTCTGGACGGTGGAGGTCAGGTTGAGAGTTTTGTCGGCATCTTCATCCAGAACCCCGGTGCCCTGCGTCTCGAGTTCCTTGAGTTGGGCCAGGTAGGAGTTGGTGCGGAGGGCCTCGGTCCGGTAGGTATCCAGCGTTTCCTGGGCGGCGACCATCTGCGAGCGGACGGCCTGGAGGCGTCCGAAGTGGGGCCAAACGAACCAGAAGTTGAGGACGACGAAGAGGACGACGAGCGCACCGAGGACCAGCCGGCGTTCTTGCGGGCGGAGATTGAGTCGATCCAGGAAGTGCATCACTCGAGCCAGTCGGCTTTGAGGTTGAGGGAGAACTTCCAGCGGGAAGCGGATGCGGCGGGGCCGCGCTGCGCGTCGAACTGGAGCGGTTCCGCGTTCTCCTCTTGGAACATGGGTCGGTCCCCCAGGCGCGCCTTTTTCAATTGCGCGTTGAATTCGGTGACTTTGTCCTCGTGTTCTTTGGAGACGCTGCCGGCGAGGAAGACCTTGGTGCCGCCCTGGAAGTTGAAGGTGTCGAGTTCGACTTCGGGCGGGAGGAGTTCGGAGGCGGTCTTCCAACAGTCGAGGGCGGCGTATTTGAGGCCCACCTGTTCCTGGAAGACGCGCAGGCGCTCTTTGAGGCTGAGGGCGTTGGTGTAGGGGATCGACCAGGCGGTGACTTCCTTCTTGACGGCGCCGAGGCGATACTCGGAGTAGCGCAGCGTGACGAAGTAGGCGAGGACCCCCAGGAGATAGACCGTGGCGAGCACGCCGAGGCCCTGCATCCAGAGGCGATCGACATACTGCTGGCGATAGCGCAACGCGAAGTCGGAGGGTACGAGATTGGCGGGGGTGGCGTTGCGGGCGTTGCGGCTGGCGGATTGCGTGGCCAGCTCCCGCACGGTGGGCGCGGGATGGAGTTCGAGTCGGGGGCCGGCCCATTGGCGGAGGGGCGGTTCCCAGTCGGCGGCGAGGGCGGGGTCGCTGATCAGATGCCACGCAGGTTCGGAGGTGAGCCAACCTTCGACCTCGCCGGCCCACGAGAGACGGTTGAGGTGGTCGATGAGCCGGGGCGGGGCTTCCGGGGTGTCCGGGAGCGGGAGCAGGGTCAGGTCCTGGAGGCCGCCGCCATAGCACCAGGCCACGAGACAGAGCAGGAGGCCGTTCTCGCGCCAGAGGAGCAACCAGGTGCCGTCGGCATCGGTGGGCTGCGCCGCCAGCCAGTGGAGTTGGGGGAGGTCGAGGCGATCGGCCACGTAGCCGCCGGTTTCGAGCTGGCCGAGCACCTGTTCCACGACGGAAAGGGCGGCGATGAGCAGAACGACGGTCTGCGGTTGATCGGCCGGGCCGGGGATGACTTCGTAGCTCCAGACGATCTGGTTGACGGGGAGGGGGGAGAGTTTCTCGATCTGGAGCTCGAGCATGGTCGGCAGTTCGGACGGGGCGCACTGCGGCAGATGGGCGACGCGGAGGTAGACCTTCTCCGGGGGCAACCAGGCGAGGTTGAGGCGGTTCTGGAAGAGATCGCGCCAGCTCCGGCGGACGCTGCGCCCGGACAAGGGGCCTTCGGCCGGGTGTTCGCTCTCGGACTGCAGGCTGACGCTGTCGGCGCCGACGGAGAAGTGCCAGAGCTTCCGGTGGTCGAGTCCGGTTTGCAGGAGGTTGCAGGATGACCAGCGGGTGGGCTTCACTCGACGAGTCCCTTCAGGTGTTCTTCCGCCTGGGTGACACGGAGGACCTCCTCGATCGTGGTGAGCGCGGCGCGGACCTTGTTCCAGCCGTCGGTGCGGAGGGTGCGCATGCCGCCTTCGATGGCGCGCTGGGCGATGGTGGAAGCGGCGGCGCGGCTGAGGATCAGCGGCCGGATGGCCTCGTTGAGGACGAGCAGTTCGTAGATGCCCATGCGGCCCTGGTAGCCAAGCTGGCGGCAGTCCTCGCAGCCGGCGCCCCGGTAGAAGCGGGCGGTGGCGACTTCCTCCTCGGGGAACCCGATTTTCCGGAGGTAATCGTGTTCGACCGGTTGCTCGGCTTTGCAGCCGGGGCAGATGGTCCGGACGAGGCGTTGGGCCATGACGGCTTCGACGGAAGAGGCCACGAGGAACGGCTCGATGCCCATGTCGATGAGGCG
>CAYSPU010000246.1:0-8679 GCA_964432995.1 uncultured Verrucomicrobiota bacterium | reverse complement strand
GCGGACGCGCCACCACCCGCAAATCCCCGGCGCTCCCCAGCAAGACCCGCGGACGACGCCGCCCCAGGGTGTCACTCGGGGATGCCACGTGAACACCAGTCACCTCAACCCGCGTCCCCCGCTCCAAACGCGGCAACACCTCCTCGTCGGCCCCGACCAAAGCCGCCACATAGTCCCCATCCGCACCCTCCAAATCCACCGCGCGATCCCCCGACCGCACCTGCCGCACCACGCCCTCCAGAGAAACCAATACCGCGTTCAGTTCCGGCCCCAATTCGGATGGCGCCACTCGCCGAGCCGCCGGCCGCTCCCCGGCCTTCAGAACCCGTACCACAGCGTGCTCCAACTGCGGCAGCGCATCCGCCATCGCGGGGAAACCCACGACGTCAGCCCGGTCCCCCGGTGCCAGCCTGACCTCCGGCTGCGTTCTCACCAGCAGACTGCCCTCGCCATCCGCCACATATACGCCCCCCCCCGCCCGCACCAACGTCACCACCCCCTGCACCCGAACCCGGTGCCCCCGCACCTCCTCCGTCGAGAACTGAAACAACGAGCGCGTCCCCCGCACCGCCAACAGAAACGGGTCTGACACCGCCGGCCGCAACACCTCGATGCTGTCCAAACCCGGACACATCAGGTGCACCCCCAGGTTCTGACGTCGCCGGTTGAACTCCGTCCCGCAGACCGCTCGCATCCGCACCGCCGCGTCCACCAAGTGCTCTGGCAACGGCCGACCCTCGGGATTCGGGATCGTCGTCGGCACCACCCGTTCCCCGGAGGCCAAGTCCAATCGCCACGGACCGTCGGCAACACTCACTGCCCGCACAATGCCTTCCACCTCGACCCACTGGCTGTCCAACCGGCCGGTCAGGAGGGCTTCTACCGTCAACAGCGCCGCCGCCGGTAACCCCCCTTTCTCCACAAACCGATACCGCGCCTCGGCTACCGTCGGCGCATAATCCCCCGGGTCGCTCACCCCCTCCACATCGACCACATCCCCAGTCTGCACCGCCCGCTGGCCGACCTGCGGAGATACGAAGATCCCTTCCGTCTCATCCTGCACCACCAAATGCCCCCACGCCTCGTGAAAGTAAGTCACCACCCCACGGATCTGAACCGGCAACCGGCGACTCGCCATCGCCGGCGACAACGCCCGCACCGCACGCGCCGTTCGCAGCACACGGTTGGTCTCCCCCAACGCCAGCCCGTCTCCCGAACGCGCGCTCTCCCCTGACGTCGTCTCCCTCCCCGCCGCACACACCGCCGGAACACACCACCACAACGCCAGCACGGCCAGCAATCCTGCAACCAGGATCCGACCCTTCCCCCATACACCGAAGCTCGAAGACCGAACCCCACAACCCAAGCCACGGCGAACACCAGCCCCCCAAACCCTGCCTTGGTCGCAGATCTCGTCGTCTTTGAGCCGGCATGTTCCACACCCCTGCGATGCACCAATCCCGTGTGCACCCGCAGGAGGCGCCGTATGCCGGCTAGATGCCCTGCCTGCCGTAACCGCGCCCCTCACCGGAGGTCGGGACGCTGGGCGCTCCCGCACGACATTGTGGCACTTCTCACCCACAGTGTAGTCTACCAACACCATAGGCGCTTGTCCGTCAACCACCGAATTCCTGCCGCCCCATCCTGTCCCTCATCTCCGAACTTCCAACGTCAGAAGCTCGGAGCTTTGGCCACGGTGCCTCTGCCTTCAGGCCCCCCGCCGTCGTCCCATCTTCTGTGCCCTCCCTCCTCTCTCCTCTCTCCCCGCTCCCCGCTCCTCGCCCCCCGCTCCGCAGTGCGGTTAGGATTCAGATTATGATTAAGATCAAGATTAGGACCAAGAGTGGAACTCGCTGACCTCTGCCCTCTGTCCTCCGTCCTCCGCCCTCCGTCCTCCGCCCTCCGTCCTCCGCCCTCCGTCCTCCGCCCTCCGCCCCGTCTCGCCCCGCTTGACACCTCCGTCTCCAAGCTGCTTCCATGGCTCCTGCAACTATGTCGACTGCTTACCAAATCGTCGTCTGCGGCAGCATCGTCCCGGACCCGTGGCAAACGCTCGAGCCGGTCATGAGTCCCGCGGGGCCTACCCTCAAGAACGAGATGATGCTCCCCGCCGTCTTGGACCCCTGGGCTGGCCACGCCCTTTACGAAGCCGCGCATCTCGCCAAGAGCGCCCCTGGCTCCAAGGTCTGGCTCGTGAGCCTCGGCCCCAAGGCCAAACTCCAGCAAGTGATGATGACCATCGCCCAGAGGGTGCCCTTCGAACTGGTGGCCCTCGACGGCCCCGCCGGCGGTTTCACCGAAGCCGCCGCCGTGGCCGCGGCCCTCGCGGACGCGATTCAGGGCATTCCCGGCCTCGACCGTTCCCGGCTCCTGGTCTTTGGCGGCTGGGAATCCGCCTCCCGCGGCGCCGGTGTCACCCTCCAACTCGTCGGTGAACGCCTCGGGATCACCGACCAGTTCCAGGGCGTCGACGAACTCAAGATCCAACCGGACGGCGCCCTCGAAATCCTCGAGCGTATCGAAGGCGGTCGCCACCAAATCTCCCGTTGCGCCGGACCGCCCGCCCTCCTCGGCTGGGCCACCGGTACCCTGCCAGAACCCAAGAACAACCCCCAAATCGGCATGACCAATATGCGCTCCGTCATGCCCGCACTCCAGAAAGCCAAAGCAACCCCGGTCGCCGCCGGGGACACCGCGTTCCTCAAAGTCGCCCTTCCGAAACAGGAACGCGAAACCCGCATCGTCAAGGACCGCACCCCGGACGATATAGCCCGCGAAATCGTCGAGTGGATCCGGCAGTAGACCGCCCGACATTGCGTGTGCCAGCTTCCACCTTCCATGAACCATCAGGTAGGGCGACCTCTCCGAGGGCGCCGTGGAATGCTGTCGCCGAACCAGTCCGTCGCGGCGCGGTGGGGACACCGCGCCCTACCGGTTATCGCGGAAACCGTAACGTTCAACGCCCAACGCTCAACGCTCAACATTCAACTTCAGCCCGGTTGAACGTTGAACGTTGGACGTTGAACGTTGAGCGTTTCCCTGTCCGAGCCTTCGACGCCCACAGCCCGTTCTCAGGGAAATCCCTGTAGCATACTCCCTATGGAAACTATCCTCCTTCTCCTCCACACCGAGGCCGATGGCACACTCGCCAGACCGGCCCTCGAGTCCCTCACCGCCGCGCGCGACCTCGCCGCCGCCCTTCCCGGCAGCAAACTCTCCGTCGGAATCGTCGGGAACGAAGCCCAGACCGCCGCGAACCACATCGCCAACTGCGGCGCTCACGCCTTCTTCGGCGTCGCCGGACCCGACTTCGCCCAGCCGCGCTACGCCTCGGATGCCGCCGCTGCCGAAGCCGTCGGCCGCACGGCCCAAGCCACCCTCATCCTCGCCCCCGCCACCTCCCGCTGGAACCGCGTCCTGCCCGGCGTCGCCCACCGCCTTGGCGGCGGCACGGACACGCATGTGGCCTCGCTTGCCGTCGACGGCCAGGCGGTCGCCATCACCCGCTGGTACTACCGCCAGCGCATGGAGGCTGTGGTCCGCCGGACCCAGCGCCCGTGGATGATCCTCATCGATCCCGGCACCCACGCCGCTTGGTCCGGTCCTGCGGGCGCGGCCACCGTCACCGCCGTAACGGTTACCCTTCCCGATGCCGCCCGACGCACCACCGTCGCCGGCCGACGCGAGCCCCCCGCCGATGCCCAGACCATCCGACCCGACGCACAGCTCCTTTTCGTAACCGGCGCGGGCTGGACCAAGAAACAGGCCGACGGCCAAACCCACGTCCCCGAAGCCGAGCAGTTGATCCTCGGTTTCCTCCGGAAGACCCGCGCCTCGCTCGGCAGCAGCAAATCGCTCGTCGACCTCGGCGGTGAAGGCGTCGCCGTGCTCTCTTTTCTCAGCCACCTCAACCAGATTGGCCAAACCGGCGCCACGCCACGCCATCCCAAGGGCCTCGCCACCTGTTGCCATGGCGAAGAACCGCACACCGTCGGCTGGCGCTTCATCCACGAACGCCGCGCCGTCAACCTCGACCCCAATTGTGGCTGGGCCCGCGGCAAGGCCGATGTCCTCTACATCGCCGACGCCTTCGCTGTCATGCGCAAGGTCAACGAACTCCTGACTTGATCCTCCAAAGAACTATAACCCAACCACGGATGAACACGGATGGACACGGATACAATGAGGTTGCGAGAATCATGTCTTTCGCGCCACACATCAAACAACAAGCCTAATCCCAATCCGTGTTTATCTGTGTTTATCCGTGGTTGATCAGCCAATCATGAAAACCCTCCACCTCCTGACCCTCGTTTCTCTCGCCCCCACGCTGGTTGCCATCGCCCAGCCTGACCCCAACTGGTTCGCCCACGACCGCCTCCGCCCCTTGCCGCCGGTCGTCGACCCCGGCATCGCCAGCACCCAGGACAAAGCCGGCCAGGCCCCATCCGACGCCGTCGTCCTCTTCGACGGCAAGAACCTGTCGGCCTGGGTCGCCATGAACGGAAGCCCCACCCGCTGGATCGTCAAAGACGGGTACATGGAGTGCGCCCCCGACAGCGGCTACGTCCGCACCCTGCAGAACTTCGGCGACTGCCAACTCCACGTCGAGTATGCCACCCCCACACCCGCCGATGGCGAAGGCCAGGGCCGCGGTAACAGCGGCGTCTTCTTCGGCCTCGACCGCTACGAAGTCCAGGTCCTCGATTCCTACCAGAACACCACCTACGCCGACGGCTCCGCCGGATCCGTCTACGGCCAATACCCACCGCTCGTGAACGCCAGCCGCCCCCCCGGCCAATGGCAGAGCTACGACATCCTCTGGACCGCTCCCCGCTTCGACGCCCAGGGCAAGCTCGCCTCCCCCGCCCGCATCACCGCCTTCCACAACGGCGTCCTGATCCAGAACAACGTCGAACTCACCGGCCCCACCGGTTGGCTCGAACGTGCCCCCTACCGTGCCCACTCGGACAAACTCCCCATCTCCCTCCAGGACCACGGGAATCCCGTCCGCTACCGCAACATCTGGGTGCGCGAACTTGGCCGCCCCACCAAAAAGGAATTCACCCTGCCCAACGCCACCCTCGACCAATACACTGGCACCTACGAGATGTCCCCCAACCGCACTGTCGAGGTGCAGCGCGACGGCGGTCAACTCGTCGCCACCTTCAACGGGCTGCGCTTCGTCCTCTTCGCCGAGTCCCCCACCCGGTTCTTCGCCAAGACCACCGACGTCCAGTGTGAATTCCAATTCACGGATCAGGAAAAGAAACTCACCCTTTCCGTCGGCGAAGGCGGCATGCAGGCCAAGAAGACCAAGTAGGACGCCCCGCGGATGGAACCAAGCCGGCATCCCCGGGGCACATACTGATCATCGACAGGAATCTGACCAAGCTGCAGCCGCGGCATCAGCCGCAGGCTCTGATGGGGCAAGGGCATGCACGAGCACGGCGGCGCGTCGGGGCGAAGCCCGGAGGAGCGCCCCGGATCCTCGCGCAAGTGGCGTTGCGGGTTCGGTCGTCCCTCGTCAACGCGTAATCCGTCCTTGCATTTCCGCACCGAGAGTGCGGAAATGCAAGGAGCTATGATCCGTCGCCCTGCCGCCTTGGCCGCCCTCGAAACCGCTCTGGCGGAGAACCCGGTGTGCGCCTTGCTGGGCCCGCGCCAGTGCGGGAAGACAACCCTGGCGCAGCAGGTGGCCGCCAAGCGCGAGAGTCATTACTTCGATCTGGAGGAAGCCCCCGGGCGCGCCCGACTCGAGCGGACGCCGGAGCTGACGTTGCGCGAGCTGCGCGGGCTGGTGGTCATTGATGAAATCCAGCAGCTGCCGAGCTTGTTCACCACGCTGCGCCCGCTGGCCGACCGCCCCGGGACGCCAGCGCGGTTTCTCATCCTGGGCAGCGCCTCACCCGATCTGGCGAAGGGGGCCTCCGAATCGCTGGCGGGCCGGGTGGGGTTTGTGGATCTGGGCGGTTTCACCCTCGGAGACGTGGGCGTGGCGGAGCAGCGCCGATTATGGCTGCGCGGAGGGATGCCGCGTTCGTTCCTCGCCCCCAACGAGCCGGCCTCCCGGCGTTGGCGACAGGCGTTCATTCGCACGTTTCTGACGCGCGACATCCCGCAGTTGGGGGTGCGCATTCCGTCTGAAACGCTGCGGCGCTTCTGGATGATGGTGGCGCACTACCATGCCCAGATTTGGAACGGCGCGGAATTGGCGCGAGCGTTTGGCGTATCCGAGACCACCGTGCGCCACTACCTCGACGTGTTGGCCGGAACCTTCCTGCTGCGGCAGTTGCCGCCGTGGTTCGAGAACCTGGGCAAACGTCAATACAAAGCCCCCAAGGTCTATGTGCGCGACAGCGGCCTGCTGCATCGTTTGCTCGACATCGGCACCGACGACGCCCTGCTGGGCCATCCGAAGCTGGGAGCATCGTGGGAGGGTTTCGCACTCGATCAGGTGTTGAGCGTGGTGGGAGCGGAGGAGGCGTTCTTCTGGGGCACGCACAGTGGGGCCGAACTGGACCTGTTGCTGATGCTGGGCGGCAAGCGCTACGGCGTCGAGTTCAAGTGCTCCGACGCGCCGGTGATGACGAAATCCCTCCACATCGCGCTGGCGGATTTGAAGCTGGAGCGGGCCTGGATCGTGTATCCCGGCCCGGAAAACTACCCCGTGCATGAGCAGGTGCGGGTCTGCTCGCTGCCGGGCTTTCTGCAGGAGCTGGCCACGGTGAGCTGATCAACCCGCCGCAATCCACGCCGTCTACCGAAACGCGCACCGCCGAGAACCCGATCCTGAAATGGCGGCGCACACCGGAACTCGGCTGGCGGTATGACAACCAGCAGGCGGCCATCAAGAACGTCCGCACCGACGCCAGCGACGTTTGTGACGAGCGCGCCCAAGACGTCGACCAACTGACGCCGCTCGAGTGGCAACAGGCGCGCCAGGCCTTCGTCGCATCGGCCGCCTGAAACCTCTTCGCCTCCCAGTCAACCCGCCGAAGTACCAGCCCTCATCCGCCTCACAATCCAGATCCCCGGGGAATCTGCCTGTTCTGGTTCACGGTTGGCAGGTTCTCCCCGGCGATAAGGTGTGTTCGCACACTCACGTGGCCGGACCGTCCTACTGACCCACCGTCGCACCGTCCTACCCTTCCCCGGGGATGAGAACTGCCCCGCTCACGGAACTGACGTCTACCGGCGCAGCGCCCGGTAGAATCCTCCGCCCAGCGAGGGCGGTACGCTAGTGGTGAACGGCACCGTGCCGTCGAAACTGATGAGGGTCGCTAAGTCAACCCAGTTAATCAGGTCTGTGGAGGACTGGATGGTGTAGGTCGCGCCTACCTCCCCCGCGAACACGACCTGCCACGCACCACCCACGGGCGGGGGGACGGAAATGAACCTGCCCTGCGCCTCTTCCGTCGGCGACACACCTTGGGACAAGCGCCGGACTTCAAATGCCGACAAGTCCCGACTCCACAAGGCGACTTCATCCAGCCATCCTGTAGCATCATAGTGCGCCATGTGCCGATCATGCATGAGCAGAAGAGACAGGGAATTCACCAGAGGGACCATTGGATTCGCCGGCACCTGGTTCGTGGACAGCACCCCATTCAGGTAGCTGCTGATCACGTTGCTCTGACCATCGAATGAGAAGGCCACATGGTTCCAGGCTCCAGTGACCAGCGCTACTGGGCCGAAGTAGTCGGTAGCGCTCGCGTTCCTGGCATGCGCGAAGTACACGTCGCGTGAGTCCTGAAGCAGGATGTGCCACGTGCTGCCGTAGTCCACCGTTGGATAGACTTTCTGAATCATGTACCGGCCGCCGGAGGACTCGGCCACGGGCCTGAACCAGAAGGCAATAGCAAACGAATTGGTGAAGTCGTACTGGGCCTGGTTGGCAATCTCCACGTAGCAGCTGTTCGTCGGCACGAACTCCCCCGCCCTTCCCCAAGGGTCGTGCTCCACATAAGTGAGGTCGCCGTGAACGACCCCGTGGTTCCCGTAGGCGCTGCCGTCGCGAGCATCTCCGTCGAGCCTCCAATAGCCCACCAACTCACTCGCCAAGGCAGGCACGGTGACAGCCAGCGTCGCTACCACGCTGGTGACGGCGCCGAAGCTGTTCGTCACGACGACGCTGTAGCAGCCTGCGTCGGCTATTTGCACCTCCTCAATCGTCAGGTTTGAGCTGGCAGCCCCGCTGAAGCGGGCCCCGTCGTTCAAGGCCGTTCCGTTGAACCGCCACTGGTAGCCCAACGGATCCGCGCCGGTGGCGGAAACAGCGAAGCTGACTGTTGGCCCGACGTTCGTCGTCAGGCTGTGCGGCTGCGATGTGATGTCTGGGCTCTGGCCGACCATCTCATACTCCGCGACATACCCAGTCAACGGCAAGTCCTGGTAATCGTTCCAGCTGCCCAACGGCTCGCTGTTCTCGGAGCCGTAAATGTTCGCATAGTCCTCAGCCGGTCCCCCGTCACCATTGTTGGGCTCGCGCCCAGGTACCCAGTAGGTGTACGTCCATGGCTCTCCCGTAACCCATTGCCAGCCGCCTGTGGGTTCGGCGCTTCCTGCCGGTTGAAATGCGCCGATCCAAGTTGCCCTGGGCAGATTCAGCTCGGAAGCGATGAATGTATTCCACAGCCATCCCATAGGAATTCAAAGAAAAGGGTTGGAAGCCTGACGCGG
>CAYSPU010000245.1:0-8696 GCA_964432995.1 uncultured Verrucomicrobiota bacterium | reverse complement strand
CAGACGTTTGCCGAGCTCGGTTTTCCCGGCCGACTGATTGCCGTTGAGGGTCTCGACGGTTCCGGGAAGTCGACGCAGATCCACTTGTTGCAGCGGTGGCTGGAAACCCAGGGCTGCCGGGTGTTCTTCAGCGAATGGAACTCGTCGGAACTGGTGAAGACCGCAACCAGCAAGGGGAAGAAGCGGCAGTTGCTGACGCCGACGACCTTCAGCCTGATCCACGCGACGGATTTTGCGGACCGCTACGAGCGGCAGTTGGTGCCGCTGTTGCGGGCGGGGTATCTGGTGTTGTGCGACCGGTATGTGTTCACGGCGTTCGCGCGCGACACGGTGCGGGGGTGTCCCACGGAATGGGTGCGGGGCCTGTATGGCTTTGCCGCGCTGCCGGACATCACGTTCTTCTTCAGCGCGACGCTCGAGGTGTCCCTGAAGCGGATTCTGGATGGCCGCCCGGAGTTGAAGTATTTCGAGGCGGGAATGGATCTGCGGCTCTCCTCCGATCCGTACGAGAGCTTCCGGATTTTCCAGGGGCGCCTGCTGGAGCAGTATCTGGCGATGAGCACCGAGTTCGGGTTCCTGGTGGTGGACGCCAACCAGCGCATCGAGGCTCAACAGAGTGTGATCCGCCAGCTCCTGGCTGCGCGCATTGAGCTATCCGCCTTTCGGTTGTCACGAAGATAGGATTCACCATGCCCGCACTGCGACGTCGATCTTCGCGCAAGTCCCCGACCGCGCCGGCCACGGCGGCCGGGGTGGTGGTTCCGACGCTGACGCCCAAGCGGTTTTACGGCCACGGCATACCCGGGGTGGACCCGGCCGGGCTGACGGGCAAACTCGTGGTGGTGGAGGGGGCCGACGGATCGGGGCGTTCGACGCAGATCGCGCGGTTGGTGGCGTGGCTGGAGGGGAGCGGGCACGCGACGGTGCAGGTGGGGCTGAAGCGTTCGACCTTGGTGAGCGAGGAACTCGACCGGGCCAAGCAGGGCAACATCCTGAGCCACATCACGCTGAGTTTGTTTTACGCCACGGATTTTGCCGATCAATTGGAGAACATCATTCTGCCGTCCTTGCGGGCGGGGTTTATGGTTCTGGCGGATCGTTACATCTACACGCTGATGGTGCGCGACCTCGTTCGCGGCATGGACGAGGCCTGGCTGCGAAACGTGTATGGGATCGCGGTGGTGCCGGATGTGGTGTTTTACCTGGATGTCCCGTCGCAGGAATTGGTGCAACGCAATTTTGCGAAGAACCGGGCGCTGGACTACTGGGAGAGCGGTCTCGATTTAGGGCTTTCGCGGGACATGTTCGACAGCTTCCTGAGGTACCAGAGTCTGGTGCAGGCGCAGTTCCGGCGTCTGCAGGCCACCTACGGCTTTACGATGGTCAACGGCGAACGCTCGGTCGACGAGGTTTCGGCGGAGCTCCAGCAGAAGATCGGATCCTTGCTGGGGGGCACCTGACGGCTTGTAGCGCGCGCGCCGGCGTCAACCCGACTTTCTCATGGCCGAATCCAGCGACAAGAAAGAGTACCTGGTCGGAGTGGACCTGGGTGGCACCAAGATCATGGCCGGGGTGTTTGACTCCCAGTTGCGCTGTGTGGGCACCGCGCGACTGAGCACGAAGGCGCTGCGCGGCCCCGATGCGGTCATTGAGCGGATCGCCCGTTGTGTGAAGGACGCGGCGGACGAGTGTGACCTTTCGATGAAGCAGGTGCGGGGGGTGGGGGTGGGGGCGCCGGGGACGGTGAATCCGGCGGGTGATATTCGCGCCCAATCTGCCGGACTGGAAGGACATTCCGCTGCAGAAGGACCTGGGCAAGCTGTTGGACGTGCCGGTCTTCGTCGAGAACGACTGCAACGTCTGCACGTTGGGTGTCTATCACGTCGAACTCAAAGGCAAACCGCGCAGCCTGGTGGGGATCTTCATCGGCACCGGGATCGGGGGAGGTCTGATCATCGACGGGCGCCCGTATGCGGGCTTCAACCGGACGGCGGGGGAGGTGGGACACATGGTGCTTGATGTGAGCGGGCCCAAGTGCAATTGCGGGAACCGCGGTTGTTTCGAAGCCCTCGCCAGCCGCACGGCCATCTTCCGCCGCATCGAGAGCGCCGTCAAAGAGGGGCAGAAGACGGTGCTGACGGATATGCTCGGCTCCGATCTGGCCGACCTGCGGAGCGGCGACCTGCGTCGGGCCCTCAAGAAGGGGGACAAGTTCGTGGAGAAGGTGATTGAGGAAGCGGCCGAATACACCGGCATTGCCGTCGCCAACCTCGTCAATATCCTCAACCCCGAGGTCGTGGTTCTCGGCGGCGGCCTCATCCAGCAACTGGCGGACGACATGATGGCGATCGTCATCGAGACGGCGAAGGATTACGCGATGTCCGGAACCGCGAAGGGCGTTGACATTATCGCTTCGAGTTTGGGGGATGAGGCGGGGATAACCGGCGGGGCCGTGCTGGCCCGAAACAGCCTGCGCTAGTGCTTCGCGGTCCATGATCTGCCCCGCTCCTGCCCGCCGCCGTGCGGTCATCGACATCGGCACCAATTCCGTCAAGTTGCTCGTGGCGGATATTGCCGGGGACGTCGTCCCGGTTCACGAGACCAGCGATCAGACACGGCTCGGGAGCGGTTTCTACGCGTCGCGTCGGCTCCAAGCGGGTCCGCTCTGCGCCACGGTCCGGACCGTTGGCCGCTTCGTCCGGGAAGCGCGACAACTGGGCGCGGCGCAGGTGCGAGTCATTGCGACCAGCGCGGCGCGCGACGCCGTGAACGCGGACGAGCTGGTGTCGGCCATCCGGCAGACGACGGGGCTTCTGCTGGAAGTGCTTTCGGGCGCGCAGGAAGCCGACTGGGTGTGGCGGGGGGTGGGGTCGGATCCGCGGCTGGCGGGACGCGTGCTCCTGCTGGTGGACTCGGGCGGGGGCAGCACAGAGATCGCGCTTGGGCGGGGGCGGGAGGTGTGGTTCCGACAGAGCTTTGGGTTGGGAACGGTCCGGTTGCTGGAACGCTGCCAGCCGGGAGATCCGCCGGATGACGCGGGTTGGCGCCGGTGCTTGGAGAGCTTGGACGAGGTGTTCACCGGCGAGATTCTGCCCGCGCTGGGCCCGCACCTCGGGGTGTTGGGCGGTCAGAAGCCGTGGGTGATCGGGACCAGCGGCACCGCCACCGTGTTGGCCAAGATCGAGAAAGGGCACGACGGTTATGTCCGCGAAGTTCTTGACGGCGCCGAGTTGTCCGGCGCGCGGCTGCGGGAATGGCGCGCCCGGTTATGGGGCATGTCGCTGGCGGACCGGCGTCGGATACCCGGCATGCCTCCGGAGCGCGCTGATGTGATGCTGTCAGGGGTGGCCATCTACGAAGCGGTGGTGGATCGCCTGCAACTCCGGGGAATGCAGGTGAGCGTCCGGAGTCTGCGCTACGCGGCGCTGATGGAGGAAGGGAGTCCGGAGTCTTAGGTCAGAGGACGGAGGGCGGAGGGCGACCAAGTCCGCACGCCCGCCCGTTCTTCCGGACCGCGTCCCGCGGCCGCGGGATCGACCCGCATCTACAATTCTCCAGCGGCGCCCTCGGAGAGGTCGCCCTACCGTCTACTCCAGATGCCGATGGTTGGGCGCGACCTCCGGGTGCGCCGAACACGCCTGACACCTTCGGCTGCGGCTCCAGCCGCCCGGCGGGGGCAGTGCCCCGTCTCGCGTGCTCGCTCGTGGCGTTGCCGGTTCGCCCGCAATCGTTACCACTGCAGGAGACGGTAGTAGGCAGCGGGAGCGATGCCGGCGGTGTCCGTGAATCCAAGGTCGGGGCTGATGGGGCCAACCGGCGTCCACGGCCCGGCGGGATGGGTGGCCTTCTCGAGTTGGTAGAGCCGGCCCTCGCCACTCCAGTCGATGCGCACGGTCCCATCGACAATCTGCACTCCGGCCGCGGCCAGTTTTGGGGGCTCGGTGGCTGGTGGCAGGGTGTCCGTGACAACGAACAGGGCGTCCAGGCCGAAGCTGGCGGCGTCTTCGAGCGGTTGGAAGGCGCCGACGAGATCGAGGTTGCGGCAGACAACGTAGCCCTGGTCGCTGAGCAGGTCACCGGGATGGTAGATCGCGAACTCCGGCCCCGTGAACCCGGTCTCGATCGCGAACCAGACCTCGCCGCTTGGCCAGACGTGGACGGCGCTAAGGCCGATATCGGTATCCGGGTTCGTGGGCTTGAAACGCGCAATCAGCTCGGCGTTGCGCCGCACGATCGCCCCGCTGCTCGAGAGCAAGTCGCCGTGGCCAATGGTCTGCCCGGTTCGCTCCGAGAAGAAGGTGTTGGTCACCGAGAAGTAGACCTCGCCATCCGACTGGATTTGCAGGGCGTCGAGGCCCTCGTCGGCCACCGGCGGCTCGGGGCCGAAGGCGCCAATGAGCGCGGCGTAGTCCGTCACGACGCGGCCGCGGTCGGAGAGGACGTCGCCGGCATGAAGCGGACCGAGGGTCTCGCTGAAATCGTCCGTCCCGGTCGAGAAAACCACCTCGCCCCCGGGCAGGATGTCGACGGCGTCCAGGCTGAGGTCCGCCAGCATGGGCATCATGCCCAGGCGCCGGGTGAGATCCTCGTTGCGGCGGACGACGCGACCCGTCGAGGAGACCAGGTCGCCGGCGCTGACCCGATTGGTGAGTCCGGGCCAGATGCCCGGGGTGAACCCGGCGCTGGTCGAGAACCAGATCTCGCGGATTGGGGCGGCGAAGATGTCGAGATGGAACGTTTGCATGGCCAGGCCGTTAGTTTGGTCCACGCTGACGGCGATCATGGGCCAGAGGCGCGAGAGTTGGTGGGTGCCGTTGGTGAAGTAGCAGACCCGCGGGGAATCGCCACTGTCGATAGTGACTTCGAGGAAGAGTTCCTGCGTCAGGGCGACCTCGCCGCCGACCTGGTGGGTGCCCTCGCCGGTGAGTTTGTAGGAATTGGCGCCGTCCGCAGTCCACGCGACCAGCCTCCAACGGTAGTAGGTGTAGAGCGGGTTCTCATCGGTTGCCTCGAGTTCGAACGTTCCGCGGAGCGGCGCGAAGATGGTCGGACGACCACCGCCGGGAGCGTCGTCGACCAACTGGCTTTCCGGGAGCAGAGTGTAATGCCAGGAGGAACCGGGAGGCGGTTCGGACGCGACCGCGCATGGCGGAAGGCAGAGGACAAGGACCAGCGCCGCCCACACAACGCGCCACGGATCGGCAGATGGCAGGTTACCCTGAAGACTGGTAGGGCGCGACTCCGAGAAAGACTCGCGAGCAGGTCTCCGCAGCGCGCCGGAAATCAGTGGGTCGGATGCAGCATCCTGCGGCGCCCTCGGAGAGGTCGCCCTACCCTTCATGGTTAGTGGTATCCCAGAATGGGTCGGGAGATTCATGAGGAGGAACGTAGCAGAGACGGACGCAAATGGCACGCGCCTCGTTGCCGCCCGGATCCTCGCGTAAGTGGCGCTAAGGGCTCGGTCGTCCCCGGTCAGCGCGCGGTTTTCGCCCCTGCGGATGGGCGCTCTGTCGGCTCCGGGAAGATCCCGCCTCGGCGGCGGGATTCTATACAACCGGTGGGAGCCGCAGCACCGGGGAAAGAAAGAGGAGAGGGGACGACGCGAATCTCGCGAATTCGCGCCAATTAGCGAAATTCGCGTCTCCTCGACACGATCCGCGGTGCTGCCGGAATGTTCAGCGGTTGCCGGACTCGCGCTGGGCGATTTCGCTAGGGGAGGCCGCGCGCCAGACGTGGACGATTCCCTTGGCGTTGCTGGCGACGAGGAGGTTGCCATCGGCGGAAAACGCCACGCTCGCGAAGGCGGAGCCCTGGCCATCCAGGGTGAGCAATTCCTGGAGACTTTGGACATCCCAGAGTTTGACGGCTTCGTTGCCGTCGCCGCCGATGGCGAGGCGCTGGCCGTCGGGGGAGAAGGCGACGGAGTTCATGGCTTGCAGGAAGCCGCGGAGGGTGACGACGCGCTGGCCGGTGGCGGTGTCCCAGAGTCCGCCGGCGCCGCTGCCGCTGACGACGGCGAGGAGCCGGCCGTCGGGCGAGAAGGCCATTTGGCGGATTTGTTTGAGTTCGAGTTTCAGGATGGATTCCTGGCCGGTGCGGAGGTTGCGGAGTTGGCCGGTGCCATCGTCGCTGGCCTGGATCCACCATTGGCCGTCCGGAGAGAGGGCCGTGCCGAAATGGAGTCCCGGGCCGGGGAAGAAGCCGCCGCCGACGTGGGGGGCGGCTATGGGGGTGAGTTGCCACGAGCGGACTTGCCGGCCGGTGGCAATGTCCCACTCGCGGAAGGCGTTTTCCGGGAAACTGCGGGTGACCAAGTGATTCTCCGGCGCCACGAAGGCCACCGGGAAGGTGGCGCCCACGTCCGGGGTGAATTCGCGGAGCAACGCGTGTTCCGGCAAGTTCCAGACTTGAACGGCGCCGCTGGCGTCGCGCACGGCGAGAAACCGGGCATCGGCAGAGAACAGGGCCCCGGCGGGGTTGGGGCCGTGCGCGAGCACGGTCTCCGGCTCCTGGAAGTCCGGTCCCTGCCAGCGAACGACCTGCCCTTGCTCGTCGATGGTGACGACGGATTGGCCATCGGCGGCGATGCGCCAGGCGCGGGCTCGGACCGGCAGCGTGAAGTGCGAATCATCCCGCGGGAGCCGGGTGGTGTCCCAGACCAGAACCGAGCCGTCCTTGCTGCCGCTGATGAGGCGAATGCGATCGGGCAGCAGCGCGAGACTCCAGACCTCGAGTTGGTGCCCGCGGAGGGTGGCGGTGGGGCGGGAGTTGCCATGTCCGAAGCGGAAGGGACGGCGGCGGGCGGTTTGCTCTGGTGGCGCCATTTGCGGAGGAGGCGGTCCCTCGCTTGGCGGCTCCGTGCCTGGCGGTTCGATGCGCGACGGGGCCGGGAAAGGCGGACCGGCTCGTTGGAGGTCCGGGCGCGGTCCCTCCTGGCGCCAACTTTCGAGACGTTGCAGAAACCAGCGGTGGCTCGAGAGGTCCCAGAGGCGAATGGTCTGATCGCCGCTGGCGGAGGCCAGGGTCTGGCCGTCGGGCCAGAAGACCAGCGACGCGACGTAGGTCCGATGGCCTTCGAGTGAGCCGAGCTCCGAGCCGTTGCGGACGTCCCACAAGCGGATTCCGGATTCCACATAGCCCGCTCCCGAGGCCAGGATCTTGGCGTCGGGCGAGAACGCCAGCGCCGTGATGCTTTCCTCGGCTGCTCGGGCGCTCCAGCGCTCGGTGCCCGTGTTGAGGTCGACGACGCAGAGGTTGCTGCCCTGGGCGCCGAAAGCGGCCAGGGAGAGGTCGCGGGAGATCTCGACGACGCTGCTGAAACGTGGAAGCTCGGGGAGGGCCTGCGTTCGGATGCGGGTTCCGTCGGGCACGCTCCACGTTGTGGCTTGGCGATCGAAGCCGATCGTCAGGAGTTGGGTTCCGTTGGTGGAGAACGCCAGCCCGCGGCATCCGGCATCGAGGGCGAGGTCGACGATGGTTGTCCCTTCGGCGACATTCCAGACGCGGACGCGTTGTTGTCGGCCGGGGGGGCCCGGGGCCGGGCCTTCGGTTTCGGCCGTGATGAACGCGAGCCAGGGGGCGGCCGGAGAGAAGGCGGGCCGCGCGCGCGGGGTGGACTTCAGGCGGGCGGTCTCACGGCGGGCGACGAGATCCCAGATGGAGAGTTCGCCTCCGGATTCGCTGACGGCGACCCACAGACCATCGGCGGAGACGGTGAGAGACTGGATTTCGTTGGACTGCCGGCAGAGGGTGAAGAGGGCGTCGCTCTGGCAGTGCTGCCAGAGGTAGCGCCATTCCCAGCCGCGCAGGTCGAGTTGCCCGGACGGGGGACGCTGGGCGTCGAGCAATTCCTGGGCGCGGCCGAGGTTGTTCACCTCGAGGGCCTGCTGGACGCCGTTCATGTCGGCGGCGTAGGCCTTGCGGCGGGCGGCCAGCGCCTGGTGTTCGGCCTGCAGACGGGCGGTGTCGGCTTCCTGTCGCAGCAGGCTTTCGGCGCGCTTGGCCTCGGAGACCTGACGGTAAGCCTTGCTCTTCTCGAGGTACTGCCAGGTGGAGATGGCCAGGCCGGCGATCAGGGCCGCGGCGATGGCCCCAGCGGCGCCGAAGGCGAGCAGATTCCGCCGGACCAGTTTCTGAAGCCGATAGATCGGGCTGGGCGGGCGGGCGTAGATGGGTTCGTCGTCGAGGTGGCGACGGACGTCCAGGGCCAAATCGTTCGCCGTCTCATACCGGCGGTTGCGGTCCTTCTCGAGGGCTTTGAGGACGATCCAATCGAGGTCGCCGCGGAGCACGCTGGCCAACTTGGCGGGTTCGGACTGGTGCCGTTGGGCGGTGCTGGTTCGTTCGGCGTCCAGCATCGTGCGGAATCGCGTCGAAGGCGCCACGGGATCGCGTTCGCGGATGGTGCGGCGCATGCCGTCGATCCCCGAGGAGAGGAGTTCCTGGGGATCGAAGGGCGTCTTGCCGGTCAGGATCTCATACAGGAGCACACCCAGGCTGTAGACATCCGTGCGCGTATCAATGTCCAGACCGCTCATCTCCGCCTGCTCCGGGCTCATGTAGGCGGGAGTGCCGATGAAGGCCTGGAACTCGGTGAAGAGGGTCTTGTCGGTCAGCCGCTGGTCAGTGGCCTTGGCAATGCCGAAATCAATGACCTTGGGGACAGCCACGCCGTCGTGGAGGGTGACGAGGATGTT